>NZ_JCBANU010000003.1:0-228959 GCF_059816145.1 Methylobacterium sp. 001424705
AATCCTCTTCACAGAGGATCCGCAAGAGCAAAATCGCCGCCCACGCTTCTCTTTCTCAGATTCACTTGTCAAAGAACCGCAAACACACAAACAAAACAGCAAAGCTCGCCCAGAACCCCAGGCCCAAACCCCGCCAATCGTCAGGAGATGCAAAAGCAAGCCGCCAACCCCGTTGGCCGCCCGCCGATGAACCGGGGTATACGGATCCCCGAATCTCCTGTCAACAGCCTTGTGACAGAAACACGACGTTCAGGCCGCGTCGCGCAGGCCTTCGAGGAACCGACGTGCCTCCTCGGCCGGGAGGGGACGTCCGAGGAGGAAGCCCTGCGCCTCGGTGCAGCCTTCCTGGCGCACCCGCGCCATCTGCTCTTCCGTCTCGATTCCCTCGGCGGTGATGCTGGCGCCGAGCTGGGTGCCGAGGTCGACCACCGCCCGGACGATCGCGGCGGTGCCGGGATCGGCGATCTCGCGGATGAAGGACCGGTCGATCTTGATCCGGTCGAAGGGAAAGCGGCGCAGGTAGCTCAGGGAGGAGTAGCCGGTGCCGAAATCGTCGAGGGCGATCCGGACCCCGAGAGCCCGCAGGCGGTGCAGGCAGGCGAGGACCGCCTCGGCATCCTGCATCAGCACGCTTTCGGTGATCTCCAGTTCCAGGCGCCGCGCCGGCAGCCCGGAGGCCGACAGGGCGGCGACCACGCTCTGCTCCAGGTTCGCTTGCCCGAACTGGACCGCCGAGACGTTGACCGCGATGCGCCGGTCCCCTGGCCAGGAGGCCGCCTCGGTGCAGGCCTCCCGGAGGGCCCAGCTTCCGAGCTGACGGATCAGCCCGGTCTCCTCCGCAAGGGGAATGAAGGCGCCGGGCGCGATCATGCCCCGCACCGGATGCTGCCAGCGAAGCAGGGCCTCGAAGCCCTTCACGGCGCCGCTGTCGAGGTGCAGGACCGGCTGGTAGTGCAGGCTGAAGCCGCCCGTGCGCACCGCCTCGCGCATCTCCAGCTCGAGGAGGTTGCGCTGGGTCGTCGCCGCATCCATGGCCGCCTCGTAGAAGCGATAGGTGTTCCGGCCGGCCGCCTTGGCCCGGTACAGGGCGATGTCGGCGTTGCGGAACAGCGTGTCGGCGTCGGCGCCGTCCTGGGAGCCGAGGCCGATGCCGACGCTGACCCCGATCCCGACCCGGTGCCCGTCGAGGTCGACGGGCTGCTCCATCGCCTCGATGATGCGGCGCGCCGCGAGCCCCGCTTCCTGGGGATCGTCGAGGTCGGCCAGGATGATGGCGAATTCGTCGCCGCCCAGGCGCGCGACGGTGTCGCCCTCCCGGACCACGCTGCGCAGGCGGTCGGCCACCACGCGCAGGAGCGCGTCGCCGGCCGGATGACCGAGGGTGTCGTTGACGGCCTTGAAGCGATCGAGGTCGCAGGCCAGGACCGCGAAGCGGCCGCCCCGGCGATCGGCGCGGGCGAGGGCGTTGCTCAGGCCCTCCTTGAACAGGAGCCGGTTCGGCAGGCCGGTCAGCCCGTCATGCAGGGCCATATGGGCGATCCGGCCCTCTGCCAGCTTGCGCGCGGTGACATCCATCGTGAGCCCCACGATCTTCACCGGCTCGTTCGACTCCGGGTCGGTCACGACCCGGGCGAAGCTCTGGAGCCAGCGCGGCGGATCGCCTTCCGGCGCCGCCAGCCGGAACTCGCCGCTGTAGGATCCGCCCTCGGCGAGGCAGCGGTAGACCTGTCCGTACAGGACCGCGAGGTCGCCCGCATGGATGTGGCGGTCCCACGCGCCGATGCCGACCTCCACCGGCCTGTCGGCCGCGTGGCCCGCCGGCACCGGGAGGCCGTACATCCGCGCGCTGTCGACGGAGTGCCGGACGGTGCCGCCCTTCAGGTCCCAGGACCAGAGTCCGGCCCCGGCCGATTCCTGCGCGAGCCGCAGGAGGTTCGAGGTTTCCTCCAGGGCTTGGCGCGCCGTCACGATGTCGTCGATGTCGAGGGCCGTCCCGAGCAAGCCGACCATCACGCCGTCCTCCCGGATGGGCAGCATGACGAGCTTGTGCCAGCGATAGACGCCGTCGTGCCGGAGGAGGCGGCCTTCCATCTCGTAGGCATCCCCCAGCCGGCGGGCCTCGCTGAAGACCGCCTCCATCCGCGCGGCATCCTCCGGGTGATTGCGGGCGAGGCGGGCCTCCCGGGTGATGCCGATGGGTCCGTAGTAGTCCTCGAACCGCTGGTTGACGTAGGTGGCGGTGCCGTCGTGGAGGGAGACGACCCAGACGATCTGCGGCAGGGAATCGGCGAGCGCGCGGTACCGGGCCTCGCCCAGGCGCAGGGCCTGCTCGGCGGCGACGCGCTCGCTGACGTCGCGCGCGGCGGTGATGGTTTCGAAGGGCCGCCCCGCCTCGTCGCGCACGAGCCGCGTCTGCGCCTCCACCCAGATCCAGCGGCCATCGCGGTGGCGCAGGCGATGGGTGATGCGGCCCGTCTCGGTGCGCCCGGCCCGGAACGCCTCGAGGAACGCGCGCGTGGCGGGCGCATCCTCGGGGTGGAGCGAGGCCTCCAGGGGCAGGTTCAGCATCTCCTCGGGGCTGTAGCCGAGGAGATCGCGGGCGGCCGGAGAGACGTAGGTGCGGACGTTCGCGACGCTGCGCCGGACGATCATGTCGGAGACGGAATCCGCGAGGATGCGATACCGCCGCTCGCCCTCTCGGGTGCGGGCCTCCGCCGCCCGATGCTCCGTGACGTCGGTGAAGGTGTGCAGGATGCCGCCGTCGGGCAGGGTCACGCCCCGGACCTCGAGGGTGGTCCCGTCCGGACGCGGCCAGTCGATCCGCAGGGGCGTCCAGGCGCCGGTCGCATCGCGCAGGCGCGGCCGGCCGTCCTGGGCGGTCGGCATCGCCGAAAACTCGCCGCGCTCCGTCAGGTGCGCGAGGATGTCGGACAGGAGCGCCCCTTCGCACAGGATCGCCTCCGGCAGGTCCAGCAGTTGCAGGGCCCGCGGGTTGAGCAGCCGGACGCAGCCCTGCGCATCCATCATGATCAGGCCCTGGTCCATGGTCTCCAGGGTCGCGCGCAGGCGCAGGTCCTTCTCCCGCAGCTGCGCCTCGGAGGCAGCGAGGTCGGTGACGTCGAGGACGAGGCCGTAGAGCGCCGTGAGGCGGCCACCGGCATCGCGCTCCACCGCGCCCTGGACGATCACGTGACAGAGGCTGCCGTCCGGCCGGACGATGCGGGCCCGCCCCTGGTAGGCGGCGCCCTCGGGCCCGTCGCTCTCCAGGGCGTTGGCGATGCGGGCCGAGACCGCGGCCCGGTCGTCCGGATGGTAGTAGGCGAGGTGGTCGTCGAGGGAAATCTCGCCGCCGGGGGGCATCGGCCGCCCGAAGACACCGCATAGTCCCTCGGACCACGAGACGGTCCGGGCCCGCGCATGGATGCGCCAGTAGCCGATATGGGCGACGGACTCGGTCATCCGCTGGGCCTCGACCACGAGCTTGAGATCGGCGGCCTTGGCGGCAAGGAGCACCTCTGTTCGCTGGCGCTCCGCTCGCTCGATCTGACTCGCGCGCTGCGCGACGGTGAGTCGGAGGTGGGCCTCGACGACGGTGCCGAGGTCGCGCAGTTGCGCCACGCGGGTCGCGTCGAAATCGTCGCGCGGAACCGTGTCGATGAGGCAGAGCGTGCCGAGGGGCAGGCCGTCCGACAGGGCGAGGGGTACGCCCGCGTAGAACCGGGCCCGCGGCTCCCCGGTGACCAGGGGGCTCGACGCGAACTCGGCATCGGCCAGGATGTCGGGCAGGACCAGCACCGCGCCGGGCGCCCCCAGGATCGTCCGGTCGCAGAAGGCACCGGCCCGGGAGAGGGTGCCCCCCTCGGCGACGCCGCATCGCGCCTTGAGCGTATAGGTCTCGCTGCCGGCAAGGTTCACGAGGGCGATGGGCACGCCGAACAGAGCGCAGGCTGTCCGGCAGACGGCATCGAGATGCGCCTCCGGCGTACACTCCAAGAGTCTCAGGTCGTTGAGGATGGCCAGACGCTGCGCCTCGACGCTGGAGCTCGGCACGACAACCCTTTCTCACCGACGCACAATCCACGGAAACGCCGCGATCCGCGTCTCAGGACCCCGAAACCGGCAGGCCCCGCTGTCGATGACGGGTCCGAGCCGGCACAGGATGAACATCAACCGGTCTTGCGGACACCCGCGACGAAACCGCCCGATGCGAGACCATGCCGTGCCAGCCTTTCACTTTCCTTTATGCCCGTGACGTCTCGGCGACGGCCGTGCGTTCCTTGGTGGCGCACCGGCTCGTTTGTCCGGGAAGGCGGCGTTGCACACCGTCGACGTCGGTTCTTCGCGAGACATCGGCGCCCGTCACGCCGGCAAAAGCAACCGGGCACTGAGACCGCCGAGATCCGAGCGCGTGAGGCGCAAGCCCCCGCCGTACAGCTCGGCGAGCTCCCGGGTGATCGAGAGACCGAAGCCGTGGCCGGGCACGCTCTCGTCGAGGCGTCCGCCGGGCCGCACGGCGCGGGCGGCCGCCTCCGCGTCCAACCCGGGACCGTCATCCGCCACGGTCACGGCAATTCCCGCCTCCGTGGCGGCGGCCGAGACCCGGACGCGACCGCGGCTCCACTGGCAGGCATTGTCGATGAGGTTGCCGAGCATCTCGTCGATGTCCTGCGGATCGCAGGCCACCGCGAGGCCGGCCGGCAGGTCGAGCTCGAGGGCGAGGCGCTTCTCGGCGTAGAGGCGCCCGAAGGTGGTCCGCAGGTCGGCGAGGGGACCGGCGAGTTCGGTCCGGGTGCGGGTCGCGCCGCCCAACGCGGCGGCCCGGGCGCGCCGCAGGTGGTGGCGCACCTGCCGGTCCATGGCGCCGGCGAGCTCGGCGAGGCGACCATCCGGGTCGCGGGTCCGGTCCGAGAGGGCGAGGGTCAGGGTGGCGAGGGGCGTCTTCAGGCCATGGGCGAGGTTCGCCACGTGGGTGCGGGCCCGTTCGAGGTTTGCAGCGTTCTGGTCGAGGAGGGCGTTCACCTCGCCCACCAGGGGACGGATCTCGGCGGGCTGCGGGCCGGGGATCCGGGGCCGGCGTCCGGCCCGGACCTCGGCGATGTCCCGGCGCAGCTGCTCCAGGGGCCGCAGGCCGAGGCGGACCTGCAGGACGGTGCCGGCCACCAGGCAGAGACCGAGGATCCCCAGGATGGCCGCGAGGGTCAGACCGGCCTCGCGCAAGGGTCCGTTCAGGGCCTTGGCCGGGGCCGTGGCGATGAGGAGGGCCGGCGGCGTGTCCCCCTGGGCGGGCAGGACCTGGATGCGCAGGATCAGGGCTTCGCCCCAGGGGCCGGTGCCGTCGCCCGGCTGGGGGCGGTCCGGGTCCCGGTCACGGGGTGGCCGGGCCGAGCCCGAGCCGCCCGGGACCGAGCCGCCCAGGGCGGACGGGTCCGGCAGGCGCGGGTTGCGCGTCTCCAGGGATTCCCCCTGGAGGGACTCGGCCCGCAAGGTCCTGCCCCCCTGGCGAACCTGCCAGTACCAGCCGGAACGCGGGCGGTCGAAGGGCGGCCCGTCCAGGGCACGATCGAGGCGCAGGCGGTCGCCGGGGCCGCGCTCCAGGCTCGACGCCAGGGCGACGAGCTGGCTGTCGAGGCGGCTGTCGAGCTGGGTCCGGACGAAGCGGTGCAGGACGAGCCCGATGGCGAGGCCGGCGACCAGCAGGGCCACGGTGACGAGGCCGAGGGCGGCCAGGAGCAGGCGCCGCTGCAGGGAGCCGAGATGGAGGAGCCCGACGGGCTTCGGGGGCGGACCGGGCCGGTCGGACGGCGCGGGCTTGGCCGGCGGTTCGTGCCCAACCGCGCCGGCGTGCCCGGCAGGAGGCTTCGTCGGGGTCACGCGGGATCGCCCGGGAGCAGGCGATAACCGTGGCCACGCACCCCCTCGATCCGGGCGGGGGCGATCTTGCGGCGCAGGCGTGTGATGATGACCTCGACCGAGTTCGAATCGACGTCGGCATCGCCGTCATAGACCCGCTCGATGAGCTGGCTGCGCGGCATCACCCCGTCCTTGTGCAGGATCAGGCAGGACAGGACACGCCATTCGAGGCCGGTGAGCTTCAGGGGCAGGCCGTCGCGCTCGAAGGTCCCGAGGCCGGATTCGTAGGAGAGGGGACCGCAGGTGACGCGGGACGCCCCGTGCGCGGTCGCCCGGCGCACCAGGGCACGCAGGCGGATCACCAGCTCCTCGACCCGGAACGGCTTGACCAGGAAGTCGTCGGCCCCCGCCTTGAAGCCCGCGACCTTGTCGCTCCAGCCGTCCCGCGCCGTGAGGACGAGGACCGGCACGGTTCGGCCAGCCGCCCGCCAGGCCTGGAGGACGGTGAGCCCGTCGCGCCTGGGCAGGCCGAGATCGAGCACCACCGCGTCGTAGGTCTCGGTCTCTCCGAGATGCTGCGCGTCCTCGCCGTTCGCCGCGTGGTCGAGGGCGAAGTTCTCGGCCCGCAGGGCCTTGGCGATCTCGGCGGCGAGCGGCGCATCGTCCTCCACCAGCAGGAGTTTCATGGCGTGGTGTCCGTGGGTGGAAGGGCGAAGGTGGACCGGCGAGCGGCCTACGCCGCGTCGTTTAACGGGGGCTGAACCGTGCGGTTCAGATCGGGTTGGAGGCCCTGACCTAGAACGGCGTCAACCCGAGAGGGCAACCGCCGAACCCCGGAAGGACAGGCCACCATGACCGAGACCGCCCAGACCCCCGCGCCCGCCAGCCTCACCCCGACCCCGAAGCCCTCGCGCCGCGCTCTCGTCGTCGGCGCCATCGCGGCGCCCCTCGCCTTCGGCGCGGTCGGCCTGTCGCTCGCCCAGACCGGAGCCTCGGTGATGACGCCGGTGGCGCCCACGGCGATCTCCGCCCTGGAGGCTTCGGGCTCCATCGCCGCCAAGGGCGACGTCGCCGAGATCTACGGCAACAAGTTCGTGATGCAGGACGGCACCGGCAAGGCGCTGGTCGAGACCGGCCGCCAGGGGGAGGGGGGCGCCCTGGTGAAGCCCGGCGAGGCCATCACCGTGCAGGGCCGGTTCGAGAACGGCTTCCTCCACGCCCTGCTGATCACCCGCGCCGATGGCAGCCAGGTGCGCGTCGGCCCCGCCGGCGGCCCACCCGCCGGAACCCTGGACTGGGCCAAGGACAAGGTGGGCCTCGGGGCGAAGCCCGACGTGCCGGCCCTGACCGCCCGCGTCGAGGCGGCCGGCTACTCCGACATCCGGGTCACCGGACGGGGGCCGCGTCACCTCGAGGTCGCCGCACGCGGCACCGATGGGCGCGAGCGCCAGCTCCATGTCGGCTTCGACGGTCAGGTCCGCGAGAAGCGGGTCTTCTGAGCGTCCCCTGCGCCGTCTCCCCCCTTCGATCTCACCCGGCAGGACATCCATCATGACGAAGACCACAGCCCTCCTCGGCGCCGCCGCGATCCTGATCGCCGGCGCGGCCGTCGCCCAGCCGGCCCCGCTGCCCGGCGGTCCGCGCCCCGGGCCGGAAGCCGGCGCTCCTCCCGGCGGCCCCCGGCGCGGTCCCGATGCACCGCCGCCGCCGAAAGCCGCCCATTTCCGCCTGGAGCGGGGCGAGACCGCCGTCGACGTGAAGTGCGCCGACGAGGAGCCCATGAAGGCCTGCGCCGACCTGACCCTGCAGATGCTCGACCGCCTCGCCGCGCTGCCGCAGCCGGACGCGTCGAAGACCGACGGGTCCAGGCCAGAAGCGGCCAAGCCCGACGCCCGCTGATCCCACCCCGAACAGCGATGCGGCGGCTCCCCGAGCCGCCGCATCGCGACCTCCCTCCTTCGACAGAGAGCACCCTATCCTGATGCCCCCAACATGCAGCACGCACGGAACGATCTGGGCCCTATTCGGCCACCGCCTCGCGATCGAGTCCCCCGAGGGCCGCGTCCTCGTAGATCTCGGCCCGGAGGGCGCCAGGGCGCTCGCCCTCGCGGGCGTGACGCTGACGCCGGGCGACGCCATCGCGGTGACCGGCGAGCGGAAGCCCTCGGAGATCAAGGCCATCGCCATCACGGCTCCGGATGGGACGCGGCACGCCATCGCCCGGCCGCGTCCCGAAGACGGCGATGCGGGTCAGGCCGATCCGACGGTCGCCTTCGCGGCACTCCGAAAGGCGGGCTTTCAGGTCGAGGGGGAGGCCCGACGCAGGAGAAAGCATTTCGAGATCCGTGCCCGGAAGGACGGCGGGTATGTCGAGGCGCACGTCACCTTCGCGGGGGTGATCCGCAAGACGAAGGCCCTGTCCGGGGCCGCCGCGCCGACCGGCTGACCAAGCGTCATGGCGCCGGGCCGAAGGGGGACCACCGGCCCGGACGCGATACTGCATTGCAACAGCAAGCTTTCGCCGCTCCATTTCAGCGTGATAGATCGGCAATCGTTACTGCTGATACGGAGCTCTTCGCATGTCCCATCTGTCCCGCCTCGCCGTCGTCCTGGGTGCCGCCGCCCTCGCGCTTCCCCTGGCCATCCCGGCTTCCGCCAAGGGTCCGGGCGCATCGAAGGTGATCTCGATGGTCGACACCGACAACGACGGCACCATCGACCTCAAGGAGGCCCAGGCCGTGGCCGGCGCCCTCTTCGACAAGCTGGAATCCGACAAGGACGGCACCGTCGACGCCAAGGAGCTCAAGGGCCGCGTCAGCAAGAAGGCCCTCAAGGCCGCCGACCCGGATTCGGACGGCACTCTCGACAAGACCGAGTTCCTTGCCCTGGTCGAGGCCCGCTTCAAGGCCGCCGATCCGGACAACGACGGCACCCTCGACGCCAAGGAGTTGAAGACCCCAGCCGGCAAGGCCCTGGTCTCCCTCCTCAAGTAAGTCCGACCGGTGCCTCGGGCACCGGAGCACGACCCACCTCCCGGGACGGCCCGGCGCTCCCAGCGCCGGGCCGTTCGCGTTTCAGGGTCCGGGAAAGCTCACCCCGGGACTCGCCGCGAGGATTGACCGGAGGCGGCAGTTCAGAACATTCCAGGCTGGCACGCCATTCGCAAACAGCGTCTGCCGATCGCAGACAGCGTTCGCCGATGGCTGCGCCGTCGAAACGAAGGCCGGTTCATGGAATTTTTCGCCCAGCAGTTCATCAACGGCCTGACGCTCGGGTCGATCTACGGGTTGATCGCCCTGGGCTACACCATGGTCTTCGGCATCATCGGGATGGTGAACTTCGCCCATGGCGACGTGTTCATGCTCTCATCCTTCATTGCCCTGATCTTCTTCCTCATCCTCACGTCCTGGCTCGGGCTGACCTCGGTCGCCCTGGTGTTCCTGATCGTGCTGGTGCTCGCCATGATCCTCACGGCTCTCTGGGGCTGGGCGATCGAGCGGGTCGCCTACCGGCCCCTGCGCGGCTCCTTCCGCCTCGCGCCGCTGATCTCGGCCATCGGCGTGTCGATCTTCCTGTCGAACTTCGTCCAGGTGGTGCAGGGCGCCCGCAACAAGCCGGTGCCGCCCCTCGTCCGAGACGTCATCGTGCTCTATCAGAACGAGCAGTACACCGTGACCCTGTCCTACAAGCAGGCGATCATCATGACGACGACGGCGCTGCTGCTCGCCGGCTTCTGGTACCTCGTGCAGCGCACCTCCTTCGGCCGCGCCCAGCGCGCCTGCGAGCAGGACCGGCGGATGGCGGCCTTGCTCGGCATCAACGTCGACCGGACGATCTCGCTGACCTTCGTGCTGGGCGCGGCGCTCGCCGCCGTCGCCGGCACCCTCTACCTCCTCTATTACGGCGTGGTCTCGTTCTCGGACGGGTTCGTGCCCGGCGTGAAGGCCTTCACCGCGGCGGTGCTCGGCGGCATCGGCTCGCTGCCCGGCGCGGTCCTCGGGGGCCTGATCATCGGCCTGATCGAGACCTTCTGGTCGGCCTACTTCTCGATCGAGTACAAGGACGTGGCCGCGTTCCTGATCCTCATCGTGGTGCTCATCTTCAAACCATCCGGCATCCTCGGACGCCCCGAAGTCGAGAAGGTCTGAGCCATGGCGCAAGGATCGACGACTCACGGATCGACCATCGGTGCGGTGTCCCCCACCGTCGGCCGCCGCTCCGCCGCGGCCCTGCCGGAGATGCTCAAGGATTCCGCCCTCTTCGCCCTGGTGACGCTCGGGTTGAGCATCCCGGTGGTGGCCTACCGCACCGATCTCGGGCAGGGCACCGGCCTTGAACTCACCGGTCGCTGGGGAGTCGTCGCGGGCCTCTGCCTCGCGGTGTTCGTGCTGCGCCTCGGCCAGCGCCTGCTGCTGGGCGAGGTCGCGCGCCGGCGGGAGGCCCACCGCCTCGCGACCGTCGATGCGACCCCGGTCGTCGCCCGGGCCGGCCGCGTCCTCGGTCCGCTGACGCTGGCCGTCGCGCTCACCCTGCCGCTGCTTGCCACCCTCGGCTCGGGCGGCCTGTCGGAGGGGCGCTACTGGATCGACCTCGGAATCCTCATCCTGACCTACGTCATGCTCGGATGGGGCTTGAACATCGTCGTCGGCCTCGCCGGGCTGCTCGACCTCGGCTACGTCGCGTTCTACGCGGTGGGGGCCTATTCCTACGCGCTGCTCTCCACCGTGTTCGGGCTCTCGTTCTGGATCTGCCTGCCGCTGGCCGGCCTGTTCGCCGCCGCCTTCGGGGTGCTGCTCGGCTTTCCGGTGCTGCGCCTGCGGGGCGACTACCTCGCCATCGTGACCCTCGCCTTCGGCGAGATCATCCGCCTCGTCCTGATCAACTGGGTCGACTTCTCCGGCGGGGCCGCCGGCCTGTCCTCGATTCCCCGCGCCAGCTTCTTCGGCATCCCGTTCACGGCCGGGGAGGGCGGCTTCGCCCAGACCTTCGGGCTGAGCTTCAGCCCGATGCACCGGATCGTCTTCCTCTACTACCTGATCCTGGTGCTGGCGCTGATCACCAACCTCGTCACCCTGCGCATGCGTCGCCTGCCCCTGGGGCGTGCCTGGGAGGCCCTGCGCGAGGACGAGATCGCCTGCCGCTCGCTGGGCATCGACACTACGATGACGAAGCTCACCGCCTTCGCGCTCGGCGCGATGTTCGCGGGCTTCGCCGGCTCGTTCTTCGCCGTGCGCCAGGGCTTCGTCAGCCCCGAAAGCTTCAACTTCCTCGAGAGCGCGATCATCCTGGCCATCGTGGTTCTCGGCGGCATGGGCAGCCAGGTCGGCGTCGCCATCGCGGCGATCGTCATGGTCGGCGCCCCGGAACTGCTGCGCAACCTGTCCTTCCTCAAGGCCGTGTTCGGCGAGGGCTTCGACCCGAACGAGTACCGCCTGCTGCTGTTCGGCCTCGCCATGGTGTGCATGATGGTCTGGCGCCCGCGCGGGCTCATCTCCGAGCGCTCGCCCTCGGTCCGCCTCGGGGGGCGCACCGCATGACGCGCGCCACTGGTACCACCCGCCTCGCCACCCTGCGGGACGCGCCCCCGGCCGCGAATCCGGGCGGCCCGGTCGACCCGATCCTCGTGGTCGACCACCTGACCATGCGGTTCGGCGGCCTCACCGCCGTCGGCGACCTCTCCTTCAAGGTCGGGCGCGGCGACATCACCGCGCTGATCGGCCCGAACGGCGCCGGCAAGACCACGGTCTTCAACTGCATCACCGGCTTCTACAAGCCGACCGAGGGCATGATCCGCTTAGCGCAGGCCGGCGGCGAGACCTACCTGCTGGAGCGCCTGCCGGGCCACGACGTCAACCGCCTCGCCCGGGTCGCCCGCACCTTCCAGAACATCCGCCTGTTCCCGCAGATGACCGTGCTGGAGAACCTGCTGGTCGCCATGCACAAGCCCCTGATGCGGGCCTCCGGCTTCTCCCTCGCGGGCATCCTCGGCCTGCCGGGCTATCGCCGGGCGCAAGGTGAGGCGATCGCCAAGGCCGCCGGCTGGATCGCGCGCATCGGCCTGACCCACCGGGCCGACGAGCCGGCGGGCGATCTGCCCTATGGCGACCAGCGCCGCCTGGAGATCGCCCGCGCCATGTGCACGGACCCGGTGCTGCTCTGCCTCGACGAGCCGGCCGCCGGCCTCAACCCGCGGGAATCGGCAGACCTCAACACCCTTCTGCGGATGATCCGCGACGAGTACGGCACCTCGGTGCTGCTCATTGAGCACGACATGTCGGTGGTGATGCAGATCTCCGACCGCATCGTGGTGCTCGATTACGGCGTCAAGATCGCCGACGGCACGCCGGACGAGATCCGCAACGACACCCGGGTGATCGCGGCCTATCTCGGCGTCGACGACGAGGAGGTGGCGGCGGTGGAAGCGGAAGTCGGACTTGCCGGAACCTCTACGGGATTAACGGCATGAGCGTCGCGGGCATCAACGTGCTGGTGGACGAGACCCGCGCCCGGATGGACGCCGCGAAAGCGCCGCTGCTCAGCGTGCGTGGCGTCTCGGCCTATTACGGCAGCATCCGCGCCCTGAAGGGCGTCGACATCGACGTGCACGCGGGCGAGATCGTCGCCCTGATCGGCGCCAACGGGGCCGGCAAGTCCACCCTGATGATGACGATCTTCGGCCAGCCCCAGGCGCGCGAGGGCACCATCACCTTCGCAGGGCAGGACATCACCAAGCTGCCGACCCACGAGATCGCCCGGCTCAACCTGGCGCAGTCTCCCGAGGGAAGGCGGATCTTCTCCCGAATGACGGTGCGCGAGAATCTGCAGATGGGCGCGGCCGTCAACGGGGGGAAGCATTTCGCCGAGGACCTCGAGCGGATGTGCACCCTGTTCCCGCGCCTGCGCGAGCGTATCGACCAGCGCGGCGGCACCATGTCGGGCGGCGAGCAGCAGATGCTCGCCATCGCCCGAGCGCTGATGAGCCGGCCGCGCCTGCTCATGCTCGACGAGCCCTCGCTGGGCTTGGCGCCCCTGGTGGTCAAGCAGATCTTCTCCGCCGTGCGCGACCTCAACGCCCGCGAAGGCCTGACCGTGTTCATCGTGGAGCAGAACGCCTATCATGCCCTCAAGCTGGCGCATCGCGGCTACGTCATGGTCACGGGGGCGGTCACGATGAGCGGCACCGGCCAGGCCCTTCTCGACGACCCGCAGGTGAAGGCTGCCTATCTCGAGGGGGGATCGCACTGAGCATGGCCGACGGTTTCAGCCTCGATCTGCGCACCCTCGGAATCTTCCTCCTCATCACCGTGGCGATGGGCGGGGGTGCGGCCTGGATGACCGGCAGCGGGCTCGCCCGCGGCTGGCGGCCGTTCTGGCACTGCGTTCTGGCCCTGCTGCTGATCGCGGCGGTGACGCGGTTCCTCCACTACGCGCTGTTCGAGGACCCGCTGCTGTCGCTGCCGGCTTACCTTGTCGACGCGGCGGTCGTCCTCGCCATCGGGGCCGTGGCCTACCGCTACACCCGCACCGGACAGATGACCCGGCAATATGCCTGGCTCTACGAACGCACCGGACCGCTGAGCTGGCGGGACCGGACGAGCGCGCCGACGCCGTGACGGCGCGTCGCGAGACCACACCGCGTGTTGGCGACCGTGCCGGCGAAGCGAACGCCCGGTCCGGCGCCTCAAGAGGGGAAACGAGCATGAAGTCACTGTTTTCAGCCGGCGTCGCCCTTAGCCTGATGCTGGCGGCCACCGCCGCTCAGGCCGAGATCAAGATCGGCGTGGTGGTCCCCGTCACTGGTCCCAACGCCGCCTTCGGTGCGCAGATCAAGACCGGGGCCCAGCAGGCCATCGCCGACATCAACAAGGCCGGCGGCGTCAACGGCGAGAAGCTGGTGATGACGGTCGGCGACGACGCCTCCGATCCGAAGCAGGGCGTCTCGGTGGCCAACAAGTTCGCCTCCGAGGGCGTGAAGGCCGTGGTCGGCGCCTTCAACTCGGGCGTCTCGATCCCGGTCTCGGACGTGCTGCAGGAAGCCGGCATCGTCGAGGTCAGCCCGGCCTCCACGGCGATCAAGTATACCGAGCGCGGCAACTGGAACACCTTCCGCACCTGCGGCCGCGATGACCAGCAGGGCGCGGTGGCGGGGGCGTATCTCGCCGAGAAGTTCAAGGGCAAAAAGATCGCCTTCGTCCACGACAAGACCCCCTACGGCAAGGGCTTGGCCGACGAGACCCTGAAGGCCCTGAAGGCCAAGGGCGGCACCAACGTGCTGTACGAGGGCATCAACCCGGGCGAGAAGGACTTCTCGGCCCTGGTCTCGAAGCTGAAGCAGGCCAATGTCGACGTGGTCTATTTCGGCGGTCTCTACACCGAGGCCGGCCTGCTGATCCGCCAGATGCGCGACCAGAGCCTGCAGGCGCCGCTGATGGGCGGCGACGGCATCGCCGACCGCGAATTCGCCCAGGTGGCAGGCCCGGGCTCCGACGGCACCCTGATGACCTTCTCGCCGGATGCCCGCAAGAACCCGAAGTCGAAGGCCACCGTCGACGCCTTCAAGGCGATGAACTTCGACCCCGAGGGCTACACCCTCTACTCCTACGCCGCCATGCAGATCCTCGCCGACGCGATGAAGGCGACGAAGTCCACCGACGGCCAGAAGGTCGCCGCCTACATGCACGAGGGCAAGCCCTTCAACACGGTGATCGGCGACATCGCCTACGACAAGAAGGGCGACATCACCCGCCCGGACTACGTGATGTACATGTGGAAGAAGGGCGCCGACGGCTCGATCAACTACGCCGGGAACGAGCAGCCGTAGGCTCCGCCGAGCGTCGTCGACGATCGGGGCCGGGGGCGCGATCCCCCGGCCTTTTTCGTGCGGGGCCGCGAAGGCTCCGGGCGCGACGAACCTGCACACCCCGTCAGCCGGCCACAGCGCCAGGTCGGCTCCGGTTGTCGCAACGGGTCGTGGGCGGTTCTCCGCGTCCGCGCGCATTCCACCCCGACGGAGCAGGTATAGCCACACGCGCCGGAAGACCGACGTCCCCCGTGACGCCGACCCCGAGGGCGGCGTCGACCCGGACCATCGTCCACGCAAGATCGCCTGACGAGCTGGAGACGGAGGCTCCGAGACCTCCGCGCCCAGGCGACATCCCAACGACGGAGCGATGACCGTGAGGCGACATGGCTCCCGGTCGCCGCATGCCAGACCTGTTCTCGCCGAACCCCCGGGAGGGTTAACGGGCCGGTCCGCTTCCGGTACCCCAAGCTGTGCCGTTGGACTGGCACGCCACTTGAGGAGCCTGGATGACCCTAGACGTGCAGCACGATCGCTCTGCCTCGCCGCTCGCAACCGTCTCTCACGAGATCTATCCGTCCCCATTGCCAAGTCCAGAGCATCCGGGCGACGACGCTCCGGTGCCTGCGCCCGATACGCCGACCGCCCCGAGCTTCGAAAGCGACTGTTTCGCGGGTTTCGGCTCCTTCAGCTGATCCCCCAACAGAGTAGCGCTCCGCCTCCGGCAATGGTCCGGGGGCAGGGCGTTGCGGGCACCGCAGGATAGCGGTGACCCAATCTTCAGGCACGGCTCAGCCACAGCTGAGCCCCGTTCCCGCCATGTTCGCCCGCTCTGTGTCGCGGGATTGCCGAACGGGAATGCCCATGTCCTTCCTCACGAACCTGCCCATCGCCGACCTGATCGCCAGCTACGGTTATATCGCGATCTTCGTCGTCATCGCCCTGGAGAGCGCGGGCGTACCGCTGCCGGGCGAGACGATCCTGATTTCGTCGGCGGTCTATGCCGGCAGCACCGGCCAGTTGAACATCGGCCTGATCATCCTGGCGGCCGCGGCGGCCGCGATCCTGGGCGACAATCTCGGCTACTGGGTCGGCCGCCGCTGGGGCATGCCGCTCCTGCTGCGCTATGGCCATCTGATCGCCCTGGATCACGGCCGCCTCAAGCTCGGGCAGTATCTCTTTCGCGAGCATGGCGGGAAGATCGTCTTCTTCGGCCGCTTCACCGCGATGCTGCGCGCCTATGCAGCCGTCCTCGCGGGCGTGAACAAGCTCGATGCCCGCCGCTTCCTGATCTTCAACGGCCTCGGCGGCATCGCCTGGGCAACGATCATGGGCCTCGGCTCGTATTACTGCGGCCGCTCGATCGAGCATGTCGCCGGGCCCGTGGGCCTCGCCCTGCTGGCCGTGGTGATCTTCGGCGGCCTCGCCCTCTGGCTGTTCGTGCGCAAGCGCGAGACGCGCCTGCTGGCGGAGGCCGAGAGCGCGATCCCCGGCCCACTGACCTGATCGACGCCCCCCCGAGACGAACCCCGTCGGCCTCCGAGGCCGGCGGGGTTCGTCGTTCGCGGACAAGTGCGAGAGGCGCGACGCCGGAAGAGAGCAGGCTTTACCGAGAACATCGCCGTGCAGCGTACTCGACGAAGGCGTCGAACCAGCGGCTGCGAGGATGCGGGGCCAGATTCCAGGATCGGCTCAACCGCTCTAGCTGACTCATCAAGAGTACAGCCAAGTCTTGAAGAAAGATTGGCTCCCCGAGCAGGACTCGAACCTGCGACAAAGCGATTAACAGTCGCTTGCTCTACCAACTGAGCTATCGGGGACCGCGATCGGGGGTCTACACAGCGCTTCGCCGGGACGCAAGAGTGTCTGGACCGGTGATTTGACGATTCCGTCACATTTTTTGACCGGCGCCCGGGGCGTTGCCGGAAATCCTCGCGACCCGGACTGGAGCCGCGTGGAACCGGAGGCGGGGGATCGAGGCGCAGGACCGAAGATGGTCCCACCGAGGCGTGCGAAGGGGGGACGCATCCGTCCGTGCAGCCTAATTTGCAGAGATCGTTCAAAGGCCGTTGCCCTCACGCGGGGGGCTCTGCTAGAGACCGCTCTCCCCGAGCCGGCCGCCCGGACGGGGGTCGCCGGACGAGCCCCTCGGGGCGGTGCGACAGAGGCCTCGTGGCGGAGTGGTTACGCAGAGGACTGCAAATCCTTGTACGGGGGTTCGATTCCCTCCGAGGCCTCCAACTTTTCTATTGCCGGCGCGACCGGCGTCCCATTCGACGAACGAGATCCCGCCGGTACCGGCGCCAAGTGTTCGGCGGCCCGGGTGGACAGAAACGATCGCCGCGGCCGAGGCCCGGAAGATCCGCTCCTGCGTGTCAGCGGGGCGCCTCCGGGAACCTTGCGTTTTCGCCATTGATCCACGACAACCCGCAAGCTTCGGCGTGGCCGCCCGGCCGCCCGGAAGGACAGAGCGGCGCCCGGCGCCGGCTCAGGGTCGAGGGAAGACGGCATCCATGCTCGATTACGCGCAGGCACGACGCCTCATGGTCGATTGTCAGTTGCGGACCTTCGACGTGAACGACGTCCCGGTCCTCGACGCCTTCGGAGAGGTTGCCCGCGAGCGTTTCGTGCCGCCGGGCCGCGAGGACTTCGCCTATATCGACCAGACCCTGCGGCTCGGCCGGACGGGCCGCGCGATGCCGGCACCGATGCTGCTCGCCCGCATGATCCAGGCCCTGGCGATCCAGCCGGGCGACACCGCCCTCGATGCCGCCACGGGCTACGGCTACGGCGCCGCGATCCTCGCGCGGCTCGGTGCCGACGTCGTGGCCCTCGAGTCCGATGCCGATCTCGCGACGGGCGCCCGCGAACGCCTGACCGGCCTCGACCGCGTCACGGTCGTCGAAGGACCGCTCGAGGCCGGCGTCCCGCAGAGTGCACCGTACGATGCGATCCTGGTGAACGGCCGCGTGGAGACGCGTCCGCAGCCCCTTCTGGACCAGTTGAAGGACGGCGGTCGCCTCGTCTGCGTGATGGGCCGGGACCGGGCCGCGAAAGCGACCCTGTTCGTGCGGGCCGGCGACGCCTTCGGCGCGCGCCCCCTCTTCGATGCCGCGCTCCCGGCCCTCGGCGCCTTCGCGGACGCGGTCGATTTCGCGTTCTGACCTCCGCAGAGCTGCCAAAAGGACCGCTTCGTCGCCATCGATACCGTGGAACGGAGACCGGTTTCGCGCACCGCATGCCTCGGAGGTAACCCGAAAGGAGTGTCGCTTTTTTGCGGCACCCCTGACGGATTCACGCAATGCACAGCAAGCGGCCGGTGCTCTGCCGGTCAAGGTCGGGTAGTCTCCGCATCGAGGCGGGCAACCCGGTATCGCGCCCAGGCGCGGCGGCCTTCTGTGAGGCCGTCCGGTTCATCGAGAAACCGCAAGGGCTGATGAGCGTGAGAGATTCGAAACCTGCGATGCGCACGAGGCTTCGGCCGGCCGGCCTCGCCGTATTGGCGGTCGCCCTGGCGAGCCCGGCCGGTGCCGAGACGCTGGAGAGCGCACTCTCGCGGGCGTACGCCGCCAATCCGACTTTGAATTCCGGCCGCGCCGGCGTGCGCGCCACCGACGAGAACGTCGCGCAAGCCAAATCCGGTTATCGGCCCACCGTCAGCCTCGATGCCGATATCGGCCTGGCACAGACGGACGGCCAAGTCTCGAGGGTTCGTCTCAACCAGGTCACGAGGCCAGGGGGTGCGGGCCTCACCGTCAATCAGACCCTGTTCAACGGCTTTCGCACCGACAACCAGACCCGTCAGGCGGAATCGGACGTGCTCCGCGTCCGGGAGGCGCTACGTGCCACCGAAATGAACACGCTGTTCAACGCCGCCCAGTCCTACATGTCGGTCCTCAGCGACACGGCGAACCTAGAGCTGCGCCGGAACAACGTCGAGGTGCTCGAGGAGCAGCTTCGCCAGACTCGCGACCGCTTCAACGTCGGTGAGGTGACCCGCACCGACGTCGCCCAGGCCGAGGCCCGTCTCGCCGGCGCGCGCTCCGACGTCAGCGGCGCCGAGGCGACCCTGCGCGCCAGCATCGGCACCTACCGCCGCTACATCGGCGTGGAGCCGCGCCAGCTTGCCCCCGGCCGCCCCCTCGACCGCTACGTTCCCGCCAGCCTCGATGCCGCGATCAATATCGGCCTCAAGGAGCACCCGCAGATTCTGTCGTCCCTCCACCTCGTCGATGTGG
Organism: Methylobacterium sp. 001424705; assembly: GCF_059816145.1. Classification (NCBI taxonomy): domain Bacteria; kingdom Pseudomonadati; phylum Pseudomonadota; class Alphaproteobacteria; order Hyphomicrobiales; family Methylobacteriaceae; genus Methylobacterium; species Methylobacterium sp. 001424705. The sequence goes on from NZ_JCBANU010000003.1 coordinate 18,889, forward strand.
CCGAGGCCCAGGTGAAGGTCCTGGAAGGCGCGCTGTACCCGACCGCCGGCCTGCAGGGCTCGGTCCAGCAGCGCTACGACAGCCAGTTCCCGGGCGACAACGCGGTCAGCGCCTCGATCGTCGGGCGCCTGTCGATCCCCCTCTACGAGGGCGGCCAGACCTACTCGCAGATCCGCCAGGCCAAGGAGACGGTCGGCCAGCGCCGGCTCGATGCCGAGGACACCCGCGATCAGGTCCGCTCGGCCATCGTGACGGCCTGGGGCCAGCTCGAGGCCTCCAAGGCCCAGGTCATCGCCTCGCAGGCGCAGGTGCAGGCCAACGAGGTGGCTCTGAACGGCGTGCGCGAGGAGGCCCGCGTGGGCCAGCGCACCACCCTCGACGTCCTGAACGCGCAGCAGGAGTTGCTGAACGCCCGCACGAACCTGATCGTCGCCCAGCGCAACCGGGTGATCTTCTCCTACGGGGTCGTCCAGGCGATCGGCCGCCTGACGGTGCGCTTCACGGCGCTGCCGGTGGCGGTCTACAGCCCGAAGGAACACTTCGATCAGGTCAAGGACCTCTGGTACGGCGTGCGCACACCCGACGGACGCTGAGGTTCGGCGACCACGCGGTCGCCGCAATTCGCGCTGTGCTGCCCCGGCCGGCGCAGCCGTACCTCAGAGTCTCACGGCGGCGCGAGCTTATCCCGTGCCGTGCAGCGGCCGGCGCTTGTGTCGGGGCGGGAGCATGAAATACTCGCCGCACGTCGCAACCGTTTCCCCCAGATCCCGAGCATCGTCCGGATGAGTGCAGCGAGCCCCAAGGTGTCGGACAAGGCGCAGGAACCCTCCATGGAGGAGATCCTGGCGTCGATCCGGCGCATCATCGCCGACGATCAGATCGCCAAGGCCGAGGTGGTCCCGCCGCGGGCATCCGCCCCGCAGCCCGAGAACGACGATGTGCTGGACCTCGCCGAGGTCGCCCAGCCCGTCCGCAAGCCCATCCCCCTCGACGAGCCCGAGATCGCGTTCCGCAAGGAGCCAATCGAGGACGGGCAGATCGACTTCGATGCGATCTCCTTCGACGATGACGAGCCGGAGCTGGAGCCGCTGCCGCCTCTCCGTGCCGCTGCCCCCATCGAGCCGCCGCGTCCGGCTCCCCAGTCCGCGATGCGCGAGCCGGAGCCGACACCCACCGAGCGCCTGACCTCGGCCGTCACGGATGCGAGCGTCGCCCAGGCCTTCCACATGCTCTCGAACACGGTGATGAGCAGCCAGGCCCGCACCCTGGAGGACCTCGTGCAGGATATGCTCCGGCCCATGCTGAAGGGCTGGCTCGACGAGAACCTGCCCGGCATGGTCGAGCGTCTGGTGCGCGCCGAGATCGAGCGGGTGGCCCGGGGCCGCTGAGGCCCGAACGCGGTCGCAGGGCCGAATCGCCGGGCTCGCGTGTTGACGCAGGGGGCCCGACGGGTTGAAAGCGGACCAACCTCCGCTTTCCCCGATCAGTGACCCGACCCCGCCCATGATGGACAAGACCTTCGATCCCGCCGCCGTCGAGGCGCGCATCGCCGCCGCCTGGGAATCGGGCGAGGCCTTCAAGGCCGGGCGCCCCGAACGGGCCGGGGCGAAGCCCTTCACCATGGTGATCCCGCCGCCGAACGTGACCGGCAGCCTTCATATGGGGCACGCCCTCAACAACACGCTGCAGGACATCCTCTGCCGCTTCGAGCGCATGCGCGGCCGCGACGTGCTCTGGCAGCCGGGCACCGACCACGCAGGCATCGCCACCCAGATGGTGGTGGAGCGCCGCCTCGCCGAGGCGAACGAGCCGGGCCGGCGGGAGATCGGCCGCGCGGCCTTCGTCGAGAAGGTTTGGACCTGGAAGGCGGAATCGGGCGGTGCGATCGTCAACCAATTGAAGCGCCTGGGCGCTTCCTGCGACTGGTCGCGGGAGCGCTTCACCATGGGCGTCTCGGGGGCGCCGGACGACCAGATGGTCCGTGCCGTCACCCGGACCTTCGTCGACCTCCACGCCCAGGGCCTGATCTACCGCGACAAGCGCCTGGTGAACTGGGATCCGAAGTTCCAGACCGCGATCTCGGACCTCGAGGTCCTGCAGGTGGAGGTGAAGGGCCATCTCTGGCACTTCGACTACCCGGTCGTCGACGCAGGCGGCACCGAGACCGGCGAGATCATCACGGTCGCCACGACCCGGCCCGAGACCATGCTGGGCGACACCGCGGTCGCGGTCCATCCGGAGGACGAGCGCTACACCCATCTGGTCGGCAGGCGCGTGCGCCTGCCCCTGGTCGGGCGCCTGATCCCGATCGTCGCGGACAGCTATTCCGACCCGGAGAAGGGCACGGGTGCCGTCAAGATCACGCCCGCCCACGACTTCAACGACTTCGAGGTCGGCCGTCGCGCCGGCTGCACGCCGATTAACATTCTGGATCCGGAAGCCCGCATAAGCCTCGACGGCAATGCGGCTTTCCTGAGCGGTTCGGATCCCGAGCCGGAGACCCTAGCCCTGCACGGCCTCGACCGATTCGAGGCGCGCAAGCGGGTCGTTGCCTTGATGGAGGCGCGCGAGCGCCTGCGTCTTACCGAACCGAACACCCACGCGGTCCCGCACGGCGACCGCTCGAACGTCGTCATCGAGCCCTACCTCACGGACCAGTGGTACGTGAACGTGAAGCCCCTGGCCGAGCGCGCCCTGCAGGCGGTGCGCGATGGAAAAACCCGTTTCGTGCCCGAAAATTACGAGCGGACCTTCTTCCAGTGGCTCGAGAACATCGAGCCCTGGTGCATCTCGCGCCAGCTCTGGTGGGGCCACCAGATCCCGGTCTGGTACGACGAGGCGGGCGGCATCTACGTCGCCATGAGCGAGGCGGAGGCGCAAACCCAGGCCGATGCGAAGCGCGGGGCGCCCGCGCCCCTGCGTCGGGACGAGGACGTCCTCGACACCTGGTTCTCCTCCGCCCTGTGGCCGTTCTCGACGCTGGGCTGGCCGGACGAGACCCCGGAACTGGCGCGCTACTACCCGACCGACACGCTGGTGACCGGCAAGGATATCATCTTCTTCTGGGTCGCCCGGATGATGATGCTCGGGCTCCACGTCACCGACCGGGTGCCGTTCTCCACCGTCTACCTGCACACGCTGGTGCGCGACGCCTCCGGCGCAAAGATGTCGAAGTCGAAGGGCAACGTCGTCGATCCGCTCGGACTCATCGACCAGTACGGGGCCGACGCCCTGCGCTTCACCCTTGCGGCGATGGCCGCCCAGGGGCGCGACATCAAGCTGGCGGTGAACCGGGTCGAAGGCTACCGCAACTTCGCGACGAAACTCTGGAACGCCTCGCGCTTCGCCGAGATGAACGGCTGCGCCCTGCGGGCCGACTACCGGCCGGAAAACGCTGGCGAGACCCTGAACCGCTGGGCCCTCGGCGAGGCCGCGCGAGCGGTCGCCGAGGTCACGACGGCCCTCGAGGCCTACCGATTCAACGACGCGGCGGCGGCAGCCTACCGCTTCGTCTGGAACATCTTCTGCGACTGGTACCTGGAACTGGCCAAGCCCGTACTCCAGGGGGAGGGCGTCGCGGCGGCCGCCAAGGCCGAGACGCAGGCCACCGTGGCCTTCCTGATCGACCAGATCGCCAAGCTGCTGCACCCCTTCATGCCCTTCCTCACGGAAGAGCTCTGGGCGATCAAGGGCGCAGACCTGCCGGAGCGGGGCCTGCTCGCCCTTGCGCCCTGGCCGGATCTGGCCGCCCTTAACGACTCGGCCTCGGAGGCCGAGATCGGCTGGCTCGTCGACCTCGTCTCGGAAATTCGCTCGGCCCGCTCCGAGACCAGCGTGCCGGCAGCGGCGCAGATCCCCCTCGTGGTGGTCGGCGCCGATGCGGATCTGCAGGCCCGGGCGATCCGCTGGGGCGACACCCTGGTGCGGCTGGCGCGGCTCTCCGAGATCCGCTTCGAGGCGGCCGCGCCGAAGAACTCGGTGCAGCTCCTGGTGCGCGGCTCGGTGGCGGCCCTGCCGCTGGAGGGCATCGTGGACCTCGCCGCAGAGGTCGCCCGCCTGAAGAAAGAGGCGGCGAAGGCCGGCGCCGAGATCGCCAAGATCGAGGGCAAGCTCGGCAATGCCGACTTCCTCGCCCGCGCGCCCGACGAGGTGGTGGACGAGCAGCGCGAGCGTCGCGATGCAGAGGCCGCCCGCCTGGAGAAGATCACGGAGGCGCTGGCGCGGCTCGCCGCTTGAGCGGGTCGCGAGCCTTCGGCGCGCGACTGGGTCGCGCGTCGTGACGGTCGTCCATACCCTGGCCGAACTCGGCTGGTCCGCCTTCTTCGCGGACCAGTGCCGGCCCGACGAGGCGGCCCTCGTGCCCCAGCGCGTCGCCACCGTGCACCGCGCCCGCATGGGCGCCCTCGCGGAGGCGGGGCCGCTCAAACTCATGCTGCCGGTCCACACCAACACCGGCGACTACGCGGTCGGCGACTGGGTCCTGGTCGAGGCCGGGACGCAGATGCTGCGCCGACGCCTGGACCGCCGCACCGTCCTGGAGCGGCGGCGGGAAGGGAGCGCCGCGCCGCAGCTCGCGGCGGCCAATGTCGACGCGCTCTTCATCGTCACGTCCTGCAATTTGGACTTCAATCCGACGCGGCTGGAGCGCTACCTTGCCCTCGCCAACCAGGGTGGCGCCGAGCCGGTCATCGTCCTGACCAAAGCGGATGTCTGCGAGGATGCGGAGCGCTATCGCCGCGAAGCCGAGGCCCTGCAGCGCGATCTCGCCGTGGTGCTGGTGAACCCCCGCGAATCTGGAGCAGCGGCGCGGCTCGGCCCCTGGTGCGGCCCCGGCCGCACCGTGGCGGTGGTCGGCTCTTCGGGGGTCGGCAAGTCGACCCTCGTGAACACCCTGGCGGGCCCGGGCCACGCGGCGCCGCAGGCGACGGGGGGCATTCGGGAGCATGATGCGAAGGGCCGACACACCACGACGAGCCGCTCGCTCCATGCCATCGCGGGCGGCGGCTGGGTGATCGACACGCCCGGGATCCGCTCGCTCCAGCTCGGAGATGCGGCCGAGGGGATCGACACCCTGTTCGCCGAGATCACCGAGCTGGCTCCCGCGTGCCGCTTCCGCGACTGCACCCATGCCCACGAGCCCGGCTGCGCCGTGCAGGACGCGGTGGCCGAGGGACGCCTCGACCCGGAACGGGTGGCGCGCTGGCGCATCCTGCGGGCCGAGAACCGGGGCAACACGGTGGTGCCCACCGGCCCCCGCGGCAACAAGCGGCGCTGACCGCCGAACCTCAGATCCCGCCGCCCGCGACCTCGCGGGCGACGGCGCGGCGGCCGATATCGCGCCGGCAGAAGCCCTCTGGCCAGTCGATCCGGGCCACCGCCGCGTAGGCGCGTGCCTGGGCCTCCATCATGCTCTCGCCCAGGGCCGTGACGGCGAGCACCCGGCCCCCGTCGGCGAGCAGGCGCCCGCCCTCGGCGCGGGTGCCGGCCTGGAACACCAGGACCTCGTCGCTCACGCCCGCGGCCTCGATCCCGCGGATCTCCGAGCCGCGCAGAACCGCTCCGGGATAACCGGCCGCCGCCATGACCACCGTGAGCGCGGCACGCCGCTCGTCGAATTCAAGGCTGATCCCGGATACGTCGCCCTCGCAGGCCGCCAGCAACGCCGGTACGAGATCGGAGGCGAGGCGCGGCATTAGCACCTGGGCCTCCGGGTCGCCGAAGCGGGTGTTGTACTCGATCAGCTTCGGCCCGTCGGCGGTGAGCATCAGCCCGGCATAGAGGATGCCGGTGAAGGGGATGCCCCGCGCACGCATGCCGTCGAGCGTCGGAGCGATGATGGTCTCCATCACCTCCCGCTCCAGGGCCGGGGTCAGGATGGTTGCGGGCGAGTAGGCGCCCATGCCGCCCGTATTGGGACCGCGGTCGCCGTCGAAGACACGCTTGTGGTCCTGGGCCGTGCCCACCGGGACCGCGCGGGTGCCGTCGCACAGGGCGAAGAAGCTCGCCTCCTCGCCGAACAGGCACTCCTCGATGACGATCTCGGCGCCGGGCTCCTCGAACAAGGCCCGAACGGCGCTCTCCGCCTGCTCGCGGGTCTCGGCCACGACCACACCCTTGCCGGCAGCCAGACCGTCGGCCTTCACCACGATGGGGGCGCCCTGCGCGGCGAGGTAGGCCAGGGCCGGCTCGAGAGTTTGGAAGCGCGCGAAGGCGGCGGTGGGGATGCCGACTGCGGCGCACAGGTCCTTGGTGAAGCCCTTGGAGCCCTCGAGCTGGGCGGCGGCCTTCGTCGGGCCGAACACCCGGACGCCCGCAGCCTGCAGGTCGTCGACGAGGCCCGCCACCAGGGGGGCCTCGGGCCCGACCACCACGAGGCGGATGCGTTCGCCCGAACAGAAGGCCCGCACGGCGGCATGGTCGGACACGTCGAGCTCCGGGCGGTTCTCGCCGAAGGCGGCCGTGCCGGGATTGCCCGGTGCGGTGAACAGGCGGGTGCAGAGGGGGCTCTTGGCGAGGGCGAAGGCGAGGGCGTGCTCGCGCCCGCCCGAACCGATGAGGAGGATGTTCATGAGGGGTGATGTTCCCCAAAAGCCGTTCGTTGAAAAGTCCGATTCGCCGTCGACACTCGCGCTGTGCACGGGAAGCGGTCCGCGAACCGGGTTCGGCCTCCGTGTGTTCTCGGACTTTCCGCATGGAACGAACCGCTTCGGACGACGTTGTGAGGATTATGCCAGGCTGTCGCAAATCCGTTCCGTTTTTGGTGGCGCCGACTCCTTCCCGGAGTGTCAGCCTCGCGCATTACGTCACGCACGGACGCGTTCCCGTGCGCGCCTGCAACGACAACGGCAACCTCGACAATCTGCCGATCTGGCGCATGGCCCTGGCGATCTGCGCCGTACCCGTGGCATCCGTGCTGGTCATCCTCTCCATCCTGATGTGATGCGCCGGGTGTGACTTGGAGTGGCGCGGCCAATCCCTTTACCTGAGGCGACGCCGGCCCTAGCGTCCGCCGCCATGGCCGTTCCTCCTCCGCCCGCCAAAGCCGCCTCCGAATCCGGACCCGTCTCCAACGTGCCGGAATGGTCCGTCGGAGACCTTGCCTCCGCGCTGAAACGGACGCTGGAGGATGCCTTCGGTCACGTCCGCCTGCGCGGGGAGATCTCGGGCTTTCGCGGCCAGCACAGCTCCGGCCACGCCTACTTCTCGCTCAAGGACGGCAGCGCCCGGATCGACGCGGTGGTCTGGAAGGGCACCTTCAACCGCCTGCGCCAGCGGCCTCAGGAAGGGCTCGAAGTGGTCGCCACCGGGCGGATCACGACCTTCCCGGGCAAATCCTCGTACCAGATCGTCATCGAGACCCTGGAACCCGCCGGCGTCGGGGCTTGGATGGCGCTGTTGGACGAGCGCAAGCGCGTGCTCGCCGCCGAGGGCCTGTTCGCGCCCGAGCGCAAGCGGCCGATCCCGTACCTGCCGCGCGTGGTCGGCGTGGTGACCTCGCCCACCGGCGCCGTCATCCGCGACATCCTGCACCGGCTCGCGGACCGCTTCGCCCGGCCGGTCCTGGTCTGGCCCGTGCGGGTTCAGGGGGAGGGGGCGGCCGAGGAGATCGCGGGGGCGATCCGGGGCTTCAATGCGCTGGCGCCCGGCGGCGCGATTCCCCGGCCCGACGTCCTCATCGTGGCGCGGGGTGGCGGCTCGATCGAAGATCTCTGGGCCTTCAACGAGGAATGCGTGGTGCGGGCGGCCGCGGACTCGACGATCCCGCTGATCTCCGCGGTGGGCCATGAGACCGACACCACCCTGATCGACTTCGTCTCCGACCGCCGGGCTCCGACCCCGACGGGGGCCGCCGAGATGGCGGTTCCGGTGCGGGCCGACCTCGTCGCCGCAGTGGTCGATCTCGGACGGCGCCAGCGTGAGGCGGTCCAGCGTCGCCTCGACCGGGAGCGCAGCGACCTGCGCGCCCTGGTGCGGGCGATGCCGGACGTCGACGCCTTCCTGGCGGCCAAGCACCAGCGCCTCGACCTCGCCGAAGCGCGGCTCGGCCCGGCGCTGGCCGGCAACGCCCGGGTGTTCCGGCTGCGCGTCTCGCACCTCGTCGAGCGCTTCGCCCGGCATCCGCCCACCCTGGCCCTCGCCCAGGCGCGGGGACGCGTCGCCCGCATCGGCGACCGTCCCGGCGCGGCCCTGCGCCACGACATGGCGCGCAAGGGGGAGGGGCTGTCCTATCTCGGTCGCCGCCTCGTCATCGCCCGGGCGGGAACGGTGAGCCGCGCACGGGCGGAGCAGGTCCGCAGCCGCGATCGCCTCGACGCCCTGCAGGCGCGGCTGGTCCGGGCCGGGATCCGCTCGACGGAGCGCCGCGCCGACCGCCTGGCAGGCCTCTCCGGCCTCCTCGGCTCGCTCGGCTACCGGGCCGTCCTGGCCCGCGGCTACGCCCTGGTGCGCGACGCCGACGGGCGGGCGATCCGCGCGGCGGCGCAGGCCGTGCCGCACATGACCCTGGAATTCACAGACGGTTTCGTCGAGGTCGCGCCCCGCGACGCCGCGGCCCCCGCCGCGGCGGCTCCCCCGAAGGCCGCGCGGAAGAAGGGCGCCCCGACCAAGACCGCCCCAACCAAGACCCCCGCGACCAAGGAGGCAACCAAGACCGCCCCGACGACGGCTGCCGGGACGGCGCCGCCGGCGGACGTCCCGGCGCCCCCGGCCCGGCAGGGAAGCCTGTTCGACCTCTGAGGACCGGTTGCCGGGCGGCAACGCCTGTGCACCGTGGCCGGCGGGGAGGGGGCCTGCGTGTTGCGCGGCACGCGGATCGGGTTGACGAACCCGGCGGCGTTTGCGACCGCACCGGCGGCACGCCTCGTGCCTTCCGGGATGGCGCCGGATCCGGGCGGAAGGAGATGCGGGAATGACGACGACGATCGACAGCGCACAGAGACTGCATCTCGTCTTCGGGGGCGAATTGGAGAGTCTCGACGGCGTGAATTTCCGCGACGTCAAGGATCTCGACATCGTCGGCATCTTTCCGGACTACGCCTCGGCCCAGACCGCCTGGAAGGCCAAGGCACAGTCGACGGTTGACAGCGCCCAGACGCGCTACTTCATCGTGCATCTGCACCGGCTGCTCGAGCCCTGATGTGCGAAACCTGACTTCGGAACGGACGTGAAGGCATTGTGACGCCGGGGTTGCGGCTGTTATGCAGCGCCGCAACGACGGCCTCAACCTCGGCACGGGCTCGGCCCTCCAGGATCGCGAGATGAAGACCCCGGCATGAAGTCCTCGATCAAGATCATCGCCGGCAACGCGAGCCGCCCCCTGGCCGAGGCCATCGCGGCCTACCTCGAATTGCCCTTGGCCAAGTGCATGGTGCGGCGCTTCGCCGACATGGAGATCTTCGTCGAACTCCAGGAGAACGTGCGCGGCGAGGACGTGTTCATCGTCCAGTCGACCTCGTTCCCGGCCAACGATCACCTGATGGAACTGCTCATCATGATCGACGCCGCGCGCCGCTCCTCGGCGCGGCGGATCACCGCCGTGATCCCGTATTTCGGCTATGCCCGCCAGGACCGGCGCACCTCGGGCCGCACCCCGATCTCCGCCAAGCTCGTGGCCAACCTCATCACCGAGGCCGGGGCCGACCGCGTGATGACCCTCGATCTCCATGCCGGGCAGATCCAGGGCTTCTTCGACATCCCGACCGACAACCTGTTCGCCGCCCCCGTGATGGTGCGCGACATCAAGGAGCGCCTCGACCCCCGGGACTGGATGGTGGTGTCGCCGGATGTCGGCGGCGTCGTCCGCGCCCGTGCCATCGCCAAGCGCATCGACGCGACCCTGGCCATCGTCGACAAGCGCCGCGAGCGTCCGGGCGAGTCCGAGGTGATGAACATCATCGGCGAGGTCGAGGGACGCTCCTGCATCCTCGTCGACGACATCGTGGATTCCGGCGGCACCCTGGTGAACGCCGCCGAGGCCCTCCTGAACGCCGGCGCCAAGGACGTCTCCGCCTACATCACGCACGGGGTGCTCTCGGGCGGCGCGGTCTCCCGCATCGCCGCCTCGCGGATGAAGGAGCTCGTCATCACCGACTCGATCCAGCCGACCCAGGCGGTCAAGCTCGCCCGCAACATCCGGGTCGCCACCATCGCGCCGCTCCTGGGCGAGGCCATCGGACGGACGGCGACGGAATCCAGCGTGTCGAGCCTCTTCACCTGACGCGCGCGTCCCGGATGTCCGGGACCAGCGGATCGCAATTGCGCTGACCCCATCGGAACCTGTATAGACGGCGCTTCCCTATTGCAGCGTTGAGACGGGATGCTGCCGGCCAGTCGAGGCCGGAGCGAGCGACGCCCTGTCGGCGGCGCCCCGGACCCGTCCCGCACGAACCAGTTGGAGTAGCCCGATGTCGCAAGGCCCGCTGATGCCGAAGGCCACCGCCGTATGGCTGGTGGAGAACACCTCGCTGGCCTTCGAGCAGATCGCCGATTTCTGCAAGCTGCACCCCCTCGAGGTAAAGGGGATCGCCGACGGCGAGGTCGCCGCGGGCATCAAGGGCCTCGATCCGATCACCACCGGCCAGCTCACCCGCGACGAGATCGAGAAGGCGCAGAAGAGCCCCAACTACAAGCTCAAGGTCGCGGTCTCGAAGGTGAAGCTGCCCGAGGTCAAGCGCACCACCAAGGGGCCGCGCTACACGCCCCTCTCCCGCCGCCAGGACCGGCCGAACGCCATCCTCTGGCTGCTGCGCAACCACCCCGAACTCAAGGACGCGCAGATCATCCGCCTCGTCGGCACGACGAAGTCGACGATCCAGCAGATCCGCGAGCGCACCCACTGGAATTCCGGCTCCCTTCAGCCGATGGACCCGGTGACCCTCGGCCTCTGCACCCAGATCGACCTCGATTTCGAGGTTCAGCGCTCGGCCAAGGACCGTCCGGCCAACATGCCGGTGGATGGCGGCGCGACGCTGCTGCCGACCGAGGTGTCGACGGCCACGGACTACACCGAGGCCGACGCGCATCACCGCAGCGCCCGCGACGAGAAGCTCAACGCCGATTCGGTGTTCGCGAAGCTCAAGGGCATGCGCAGCACCGAGGACGACGACGAGGACTGAGGCGCCCCGCACGCGCCGCGCCGACCGATCCCCGTGGCCCCGCCGCGGGGATTTTTCGTTTCCGGGCTCCGGGGCGGAGGGCCGGCAGCCAGTTGCCGGATGGTCGGCAATCCGCTATGCAACCGGCGTTCTCCGAATGGATTCCACGAGGCTCGGCCGTCCCGCCGGGCCACGCTCCGTTTGGAGGATCGCTCTCGACCATCGTTTGAGAATGCGTCGGCCCTCCTCCGGGAGGTTGAGCCCGTCGGGTCCGTGACCCCGGGTGGCGACGTCGAGGGCGTCCCGTCACACGAGCCGCCGATGCCGGCCTCCCGATGAGGCCTGTCAGGAGACAGAATGACCGCTGGTAACGCCCTGCAGCGTAGCCCGAGCCGCGACGATTTCGCCGCTCTTCTCGAGGAGTCCTTCCTCGAACACGAGATCACCGAAGGGTCCGTCGTCAAGGGTCGCGTCGTCGCGATCGAGAAGGACGTGGCCGTCATCGACATCGGCGCCAAGACGGAAGGCCGTGTCGCCCTCAAGGAATTTAACGGCCCCGGCCGCGAAGGCGAACTCGCCGTCGGCGACGAGGTCGAGGTCTATGTCGACCGCATCGAGAATGCCCTCGGCGAGGCCGTCATCTCGCGCGACAAGGCGCGCCGCGAGGAGAGCTGGGTCAAGCTCGAGAAGGCCTTCGAGGCCAACGAGCGCGTCACCGGCGCGATCTTCAACCAGGTCAAGGGCGGCTACACCGTCGACCTCGACGGCGCCGTGGCGTTCCTGCCGCGCTCCCAGGTCGACATCCGCCCCGTGCGCGACGTCACCCCGCTGCTGGGCACCCCGCAGCCGTTCCAGATCCTCAAGATGGATCGCCGCCGCGGCAACATCGTCGTGTCGCGCCGCACCGTCCTCGAGGAGAGCCGCGCCGAGCAGCGCTCCGAGCTGGTGGCCAACCTCGAGGAAGGCCAGGTCATCGACGGCGTCGTCAAGAACATCACCGAGTACGGCGCCTTCGTCGATCTCGGCGGCATCGACGGCCTGCTCCACGTCACCGACATGGCGTGGCGCCGCGTGAACCACCCGTCCGAGGTCGTGACCATCGGCCAGACGGTCAAGGTCAAGATCATCAAGATCAACCACGAGACCCACCGCATCTCGCTCGGCATCAAGCAGCTGCTGGCCGATCCGTGGGAGGGCATCGCCCAGCGCTACCCGGTCGACGCCAAGCTCAAGGGCCGCGTGACCAACATCACCGACTACGGCGCCTTCGTGGAGCTGGAGCCGGGCATCGAAGGCCTGATCCACGTCTCCGAGATGTCCTGGACGAAGAAGAACGTCCACCCGGGCAAGATCGTCTCCACCTCGCAGGAAGTGGAAGTGCAGATCCTCGAGGTCGATCCGGTCAAGCGCCGCATCTCGCTCGGCCTCAAGCAGACCCTCCAGAACCCCTGGGAGGCCTTCGCCGAGCAGCATCCGGTGGGCTCCGAGGTCGAGGGCGAGGTCAAGAACAAGACCGAGTTCGGCCTGTTCATCGGCCTCGACGGCGATGTCGACGGCATGGTCCACCTGTCGGATCTCGACTGGAACCGTCCCGGCGAGCAGGTCATCGAGGAGTTCAAGAAGGGCGACATGCTGCGCGCCCAGGTTCTCGACGTCGACGTCGAGAAGGAGCGCATCTCGCTCGGCGTGAAGCAGCTCGGCGGCGACCCCTTCACGGAAGCCGGCGACCTCAAGAAGGGTCAGATCGTGACCTGCGAAGTGGTGGACGTGAAGGATTCGGGCGTCGACGTGAAGATCGTCGACACCGACCTGACGACCTTCATCCGCCGGGCCGAGCTCGCCCGCGACCGTGGCGACCAGCGCCCCGAGCGCTTCGCCGCCGGCGAGAAGTTCGACGCCCGCGTGATCCAGTTCGACCGCAAGGCGCGCCGGGTCCAGCTCTCGATCAAGGCCCTCGAGATGGCCGAAGAGAAGGAGGCGATGGCCCAGTTCGGTTCGACCGATTCGGGTGCCTCGCTCGGCGAGATCCTGGGCGCCGCCTTCAAGAAGGCCCGCACCAGCGACGACAAGGACGAGTCGCAGGACTGATCCGTCCCGCGTCTCCCCCGGTCCCTTGGGACCGGGGATCCTCGCAGACTCCATCGACGCCCGCGCGGGATCGCCTCCCGCGCGGGCGTTTTTTCGTGCGCGGACCCCGTTCCCCCGGAGCCGCGCGGAGCCGCCGCCAGCCCCTTGTCGGTCCGTGTCCGGCAAGGCTAGAACACGAGCCCGTGACGGATCGGGCGCGGCCTCACGCCGGAGGACGCGTGAGGCATCCAGGGCCGGGATGTGTCGAAGCCGATCGCTGCCAAAGGCCGATAGCTGCCAAAGGCTTGATGCAAATCGGCGGGGAGTGTGGGACAAGGTTCGGCGCGCAGGCGGAGGCCGGCGCGTACCGGCCGAGCGTTCGGACCCGGGCGCCCGGAACCGGGCGTCCGAAATTCGGCGTCCGGAAACATCAGCCGGCCGAGCCGGCACGTGAGGGAGCGTAACCAGCGCATGGCCGCGGATGCCGAACTTCTGATCGATCGCCGGCGCCTGCGCCGCAAGCTCTCCCTCTGGCGCGTCCTCGGGATCGGCGGTCTCGTGGTCGCGGTCGGCGCGGTCGGCCTGCGGGTTCGCAGCGGCGGCGAGGCCCTGGGCCTCGGCAGCGTCCGTCCGCAGATCGCCCGGATCTCGGTGGGCGGCTTCATCGCCGGCAGCGAATCCACCACCAAGCTGATCGCGCGCGTCCGCGACGCGAGCGCCGTTCAGGGCGTCGTGGTGTCGATCTCCTCGCCGGGCGGCACCACCACGGGCTCCGAGGAACTCTACCGCAACCTGCGGGCGCTCGCCGAGAAGAAGCCCATGGTGGCCTTCGTCGACGGCACCGCCGCCTCCGGTGCCTACATCGCGGCCATCGCCGCCGACCACATCGTCGCCCGCGAGACCGCGCTGGTCGGCTCCATCGGCGTCCTGTTCCAGTATCCGGACCTGTCGGGCCTCCTCGACAAGGTCGGGGTCAAGGTCGAATCCGTGAAGTCGGCCCCCCTCAAGGCCGAACCGTCGGGTTTCACGCCCACCTCGCCCGAGGCCCGCGCCGCCCTCGCGGCGGTCGTCGGCGACACCTATGCGTGGTTCAAGGGGCTCGTGGCCGACCGGCGCAAGATGACCGAGAAGGAACTCGCCACCGTCTCCGACGGCCGGGTGTTCAGCGGCCGCCAGAGCGTGCCCCTGAAGCTCGTCGACGGTCTCGGCGGCGAACGGCAGGCCATCGCCTGGCTCGAATCCGAGCGCGGCGTGGCCAAGGACCTGCCGGTGCTGGACTGGAAGCCGACGGCCAAGAGCGATTTTCGCCTGTGGTCCGCCCTCGGCCTCGGGGCCGACCTCGTCGGGCTCGACGGCGTCGCGGCGCGTCTGCGCCAGGTCGGCGACGAGACGGCGGGATTGGCCCAGGGCGGACTCCTGGTCCTCTGGCGGCCCGGGCCCGCGGACGCCGCCCGCTGAGGGTTCGCGCCACCCCATTCGTGCATGACTTCGTGAAGGCCCTCGCATGATCAAGTCGGAGCTCGTGCTCAAGATCGCCGAGCAGAACCCGCATCTCTACCAGCGGGACGTCGAGACCCTGGTGAACGCGATCCTGGACACCATCGCGGATGCCCTGGCCCGCGGCGACCGGGTCGAGCTGCGCGGCTTCGGGGCCTTCTCGGTGAAGCGCCGCGATGCGCGGCGCGGGCGCAACCCGCGGACGGGTGCGGCCGTTGCCGTCTCGGAAAAGGCCATCCCCGTGTTCAAGACGGGCAAGGAGATGCGCCTGCGCCTCAACGAGGCCGGTATCGGGGACGGCGCGGCCGCCGCGTCCTGATCCGCCCCGTCCCCAACGCTCGGAGTTCCTCTCGATGATCCGCTTCCTCAAGGGCTTGGTGCTGCTTCCCGTGGCGATCCTGGTGGTCGCCTTCGCGGTGGCCAACCGCGACGTGGTGCGGGTGTCCTTCGATCCCGTCTCGCCCGACATGCCGGTGTTCAGCGCGGCGCTGCCGCTCTACCTGCTGCTGTTCATCGCGGTGGCGATCGGCGTCCTTCTGGGCGGCTGCGGCGCCTGGCTCGGGCAGGCGGGCACCCGCCGCACCAGCGCCGCGCGCCGCCGCGAGATCCGCCGCCTGGAGAGCGAGACCGCCCGCCTGAAGACCTACGCGCCGGCGCCGACCAACGAGGGTCCGAACGGCATCTACCGCAACGCCCCCGACCGCGTCGCCCTGTCGGCGCCGCACTGAGGCCGGCGGCACGCCCCGAGCCGCGGCACCCATGGCGACCATCGCGATCAAGATCTGTGGGCTGAGCACGGCGGCGACCCTCGACGCCGCCCTGGAGGCCGGCGCCGATCTCGTCGGGTTCGTGCATTTCCCCAAGAGCCCCCGGCACGTGGACCTGGAGACCGGCCGTGCCCTCTCGGCGCGCGCGAAGGGCCGGACCGAGCGGGTGGTGCTCCTCGTCGACCCGGACGACGCTGCGTTGGCGGCCGCCGTCGCGGCCCTCGACCCCGAGTGGATCCAGCTCCACGGGCACGAGACGCCGGAGCGCGTCGCGGCCATCCGCGCCGTGACCGGTCGCCGGGTGATGAAGGCCATCGGCGTCGCCACCTCGGCGGATCTCGACGCGGTCCCCCTGTATACGGGGGTGGCCGACCGCATCCTCCTCGACGCGAAGGCGCCCCCGGAGGCCCTGCTGCCCGGCGGCAACGGCCATGCCTTCGACTGGGATCTCCTCGACGGCGCGGTCCTGCCGGCGGATTACATGCTCTCGGGCGGCCTCACCCCCGGCACCGTGGCGGCGGCGCTCGCCCGCACCGGCGCGCGCGCCGTCGACGTGTCCTCGGGCGTCGAGACCCGGCCGGGCGAGAAGTCG
Organism: Methylobacterium sp. 001424705; assembly: GCF_059816145.1. Classification (NCBI taxonomy): domain Bacteria; kingdom Pseudomonadati; phylum Pseudomonadota; class Alphaproteobacteria; order Hyphomicrobiales; family Methylobacteriaceae; genus Methylobacterium; species Methylobacterium sp. 001424705. The sequence goes on from NZ_JCBANU010000003.1 coordinate 34,905, forward strand.
CCGGACCGGATCGCCGCCTTCATCGCGGCGGCCCGGGGCTGAGGGGGCAGGGGGCTCCCGGCCGGGAACCCCTCGCTTTCCGCGCCCAAAGGCCCGGATTTCGCGATTCGACGCGTTGGCCGCATTGTCGCCGCCCCCCGCGCGGGTCTAGGCCTATCGACAAACGCAGAGCTGACAAGGACCATGCCCGTGACCATCGCTCCCCCTCCGAACTCGTTCCGCAACGGCCCGGACGAGCGCGGCCGCTTCGGCATCTTCGGCGGACGCTTCGTGGCCGAGACGCTGATGCCGCTGATCCTCGACCTAGAGGCCGCCTACACGGCCGCGAAGGCCGATCCGGCCTTCCAGGCGGAGATGAACAGCCACCTGACCCACTATGTCGGCCGGCCGAGCCCGCTCTACTACGCCGAGCGCCTGACGGAGCACCTGCGCGCGCAGGCCGCCCCGGGGCAGGGCGCGAAGATCTTCTTCAAGCGCGACGAGCTGAACCACACCGGCTCGCACAAGGTGAACAACGTGCTCGGCCAGATCATGCTGGCCCGCCGCATGGGCAAGCCGCGCATCATCGCCGAGACCGGCGCCGGCCAGCACGGCGTCGCCACCGCCACCCTCTGCGCCCGCTTCGGCCTGAAATGCGTGGTCTACATGGGCGCCGTCGACGTGGCGCGGCAGGCGCCCAACGTGTTCCGCATGAAGATGCTGGGCGCCGAGGTGGTGCCGGTGCAGTCCGGCACCAAGACCCTCAAGGACGCGATGAACGAGGCCCTGCGCGATTGGGTCACCAACGTCGCCGACACCTTCTACTGCATCGGCACGGTGGCGGGCCCGCACCCCTACCCGGCGATGGTGCGCGACTTCCAGTCGATCATCGGCCGCGAGACCAAGCAGCAGATGCTGGAGATGGAGGGCCGGCTGCCGGATTCCCTCGTCGCCTGCATCGGCGGCGGGTCCAACGCCATGGGCCTGTTCCATCCCTTCCTCGACGATCCCGAGGTCGCGATGTACGGCGTCGAGGCGGCGGGTCACGGCATTTCCAGCGGCCTGCACGCGGCCTCGCTGTCGGGCGGCAAACCCGGCGTGCTGCACGGCAACCGCACCTACCTGCTCCAGGACGCCGACGGCCAGATCGCGGATGCGCATTCGATCTCGGCCGGCCTCGACTATCCGGGCATCGGCCCCGAGCACGCCTGGCTGCACGAGGCCGGCCGCGTCACCTACCTCTCGGCGACGGATCAGGAGGCGCTCGACGCCTTCAAGCAGTGCTCGATGCTGGAAGGCATCATCCCGGCCCTGGAGCCGGCCCACGCCCTCGCGAAGGTCGGGGAGCTGGCCCCGCAGAAGCCCCAGGATCACCTCCTCGTCGTCAACCTGTGCGGACGTGGCGACAAGGACATCCCCCAGGTCGCCGAGATCCTCGGCACCCGGCTCTGACCTTCACGCGGGGCCGGCCATTTTCCCCGGTCCGACCCCGTTGACACGTCACGGCGGGGTTCCCTATACCGCCGATCTCATCGCGGCCACGATCTTCGGCGGCCGCGGTTCGGCGGGGTAGCTCAGCTGGTTAGAGCAGAGGAATCATAATCCTTGTGTCGGGGGTTCAAATCCCTCCCTCGCTACCAAGATTTAAGCCTGCTAGGTCAATGACTTAGCGGGCTTTTTCTTGTCTCCCGGCGGCGCGACGAATTTCTCTGTACCGACTTGGTCCCGAGTCGGTCGCGGCGCATGTCTTCCGAGGTTCCATTCCTTCGGTTCGACGTCAGCCTCCGTGGAACCGATTGAGGGTCTTCACGAACGGTGGAGGGCTGGTTCATCGTAGCCCCTGAGGAGCGACGATGAAGCAGCCATCCGGACCAGCCAAGACGCCGGCAGAAGCGGTGATCAAGGATATCCACCGGGCCACCCGTCGTCAGTTCTCCTCCGAGGAGAAGATCCGCGTGGTGCTGGAAGGCTTGCGCGGCGGGGACAGCGTCGCCGAGTTGTGCCGCCGTGTGAGGATCGCCGCCTCATTGCATTACGGCTGGCCCCAGACGCTCAAGACCCGCATCCTGCTCGAACACGCCGACTTTCCCGGCGAACTCGAAGCGCGGATCGAAGGCTTCGTCGAGCATGACACGCACTGCCGGTTTCACGAGAGCCTCGGCAATCTCACGCCCGCCGAAGTCTACTTCGGACGCGCCGTGGGATCCCCGTCAAATCGTGGCTCCGCGTCATTGGATGGAATGAGAGAGTCCTCCGTGCTTCAACGAGTTGGTCACCAACTCATGGACGACGAGCGCCAACGTCGTCGCCGCAGCCTCGCCAACGCCCAACTGACCTGACCGGTATTTTGGACCGAGCCAATTGAGAGGCTACTGCATGGTCGCGGCCATGGGTAGCCGGAAAGCCAGATCCGGGTAGCTGACGGGCGCGGGCGGCCGATAGCCCAGCGAAGAATGCGGTCGGACGCGGTTGTAGGTGGTTTGCCAGAGACCGATCACGATCTGCGCTTCCTTCAGCGAGTAGAAGATCTCCTGGCGTAGACACTCATCACGAAGCTTGCCGTTGAAGCTCTCACAATAACCATTCCCCCACGGGGATCCTGGCGCGATGTACTGGATCTGCGAGCCGGTTTTGGCGACCCACTTCCGTAACGCCTTTGCGATCATCTCAGGACCATTGTCGCAGCGGATGTTCTCCGGGATGCCGTGCAGGCACATCGCGTCGGCCAGCGCCTCGATCACACCGAGGCTGTTGATGCGCCGCGCCACCTTCAGCGCCAGGCAAGCCCGGCTGTGCTCGTCGATCAGAGTCAGGATGCGCAGGCTGCGGCCATCGTGCGTCTGGGCTTGCACGAAGTCGAAGCTCCAGACGTGATTGCGGTGAAGTGGTCGTAGCCGCACGCAGGAGCCGTCGTTCAGCCACAGGCGGCTGCGGGGTCTATGTCGGCTGGGGACCTTCAGCCCCTCGCGACGCCAGATGCGCTGAACCCGGTCTTTGCCTACCTGCCAGCCAGCTGCCTGAAGCAGCGCGGTGACGCGGCGGTAGCCGTAGCGTCCGTACTCAAACGCCAAGGCGATGATGGCCTGGGTCAGCTCATCCTCATCGGTCAGTACGGTGGGCACGTAGCGCTGCGTGCCCCGGTGCTGGCCGACGATCCGGCAGGCGTGACGTTCCGAGGGGCCGTACTTCTCACGGATGCCGTCGACTGCCTGCCGGCGCCGCTCGGGGGCTACAAGTTTCCCGAGGCAACGTCCGCCAGCACCTGCTTCTCTAGGGAAAGGTCGGCGACGAGCCGGCGCAGCCGAGCGCTCTCGCGCTCCAGATCCTTCATCTTCCTGGCTTGATCGACCTAAAGGCCGCCGTACTCCTTGCGCCAGCGGTAGTAACTCTGCTCGGAGATCTCCGCCTCCCTGCATGCAAGGGCCAAACTCTTGCCCTGGGTCGTCTGCACCTCAATCTGACGCAGCTTGAGCACGACCTGCTCCGCGTTCGTCTTCTGGCCTCACCGCATATCCAACTCCTTTGATCCTGGCTGATCCTCTCAATCAGCCCGGTCCAAAGCCAGCCGGTCAGGTCATCGGAGTGACGACGCGATGGAGCGTTGAACTAATCGAACCATCTGGGCGACGGTTCCTTGACCGCCTTCATCGTTGGAAAGGGCGGTCGAGCTCCGCCATCGCAAAAGACGCGCTGGCCTTCCGGAGGATCTCGTTGGCCTGACGCCACTCGCGGTTCTCCCGCTCCAGCACCTTAAATCCGCTCGCGCTCGTCCGTGCTCGGGCCGCTCCGTTGTCCCGTGTCCCGTTCGGACTGCCGGATCCAATTCCGGAGCGTCTCGCCCGCGCAGCCGATCTGAGCCGCGATCGAGGTGATCGCCGCTCAGTGCGAAGCATGCTCGGCCTTGATGGTCCAGGACCATCCGCACCGCGCGGGCACGGACCTCAGGGGAATACGGTGCTGTTCGCTTCGTCATGGCTCCATCCTCTCGAAATTGGGAGCCTCCGGAAAACCCAGCGCGGTTCAGGGTCGCGATCCTGGCGGCCTAGTCGACGCGGGGAAAGAGCGTGCCGTGGGGCGAGCGCTCCTGGCGACGCTGCCAGGTGTCCACCGCGACGGTGGCAAGAACCAGCAGCGAGAGCGCGCCCAGCAGGAGCAGCATGATGCGCCCGAGCAGGCCGACGCGGGCCATCACGGCGCCGGCCTCGCCGTTGCGGCTAGGATGTAGCCGGCGTTGCGCACGGTCTTCAGCAGCGACGCCGCCCCATACGCTCGCGCCCGGCGGCCACGGCTTCGGCATGAGGAGGCCGGGGACCCCGAGCGCGCACGGGCCCGTCCGGTACGCGGCTTGGCTCTCCACGGTCAGCGTCCCGGCCTGACGAATGGGCATGGGCCGCCCCGGTCGGAGAAGGACGATGCGTCGCTCGCTTCCACGAACGATGACCGCATGCGCTTCGGTTCTGGTCGCCGGCCAGGCCCGCGCCGACGCACTTCCGCTGCGCCACGGGGCCTCGGGAGTTCCAAGGCCGGGGAGTGCCGGGCCCGCATCGTCCCGCACGAGGGCACCGTTTTCCCGATCGCGCAGAGCTGCCGGCAGTCCGGCGGACCGGACCCGGCGCGCGCGACCATCCGCATCGACGGCCCTGCAGCCGACACCAACTGACCGGTGGACGCGTCGCGAGCGACCGCCCCTGTCCGGGCCTCACGCCCTGATCGCGCCGCGCCCTGCATCACTCGAACCCCGAGGCGCCCCCCAGGGCAGGGCACCGGCGACGGACGCCTCGTTGCCCGTGTCCTCGGCCTCGGGGAGGCCGGCGCCCCGGAGGTCAGCGGATCGGGGCCGGGCCTGCGCGACTGCGAGCTCCGCCGGCCCGTCGACCGTTCGTCGGCCTGAACGACGATTGTTGTCCGATGAGACTCAAATATCGATCGACATCGAGAAATTGATCAGCTCGGCAAGACTATGGGTTCCCGATTTTCGACGAATCGTCGAGATGACGTTTACAACGGTCTTGTACTTCATCGACAACTTTTCAGCGATGGCTTGATAGGAGTTTCCGTCCTTGATCAGCGAGAGGACCTGTCGTTCCCGCTCCGAGAAATTCACGGTCGACGACCGTTCGCTGGTTGCGTTGAGCATGGCCACACGCAGGGCGATGTCGTGATCGAGGTAGCTTTTTCCGTGGCGGACCTGGTCGAAAGCCGCGAGGAACGCCGTGGCCGGCGCATCCTTGAGCACATAGCCGGTCGCTCCGTTCGCCGGAGCACGCGCGATGATCGTCGGATCGTCGTGCATGCTGAAGGCGAGGATCCGGGTCTTGCGCTCCAGGGTCCGGATGCGCTGGATCAAGGACAGTCCGCTCAAGCCCTGATCGCCGAACGTGAGATCGGCAACGACCATGCCCGGGCGTTGCCGGTAGAAGGCCCGATAGGCCTCCACGATGGTCGTCGCCTCGTGGATCGCCGTCATCCCCGCATCCTCCATGAGGGTCCGGAACCCCCTCAGGATCACCGGGTGGTCGTCCGCGATGAGGATGCTCGTCGCGCCGGATGTCATGGGGCGACATCCGGCGCGGCAGGCTGCGCGGCATAGCGTTCGGTGAGGCGGGCAAGGGCCTGCGCGCGGTCCAACCCCTGCTGTCGGCTGTTGTAGTAATGCTGGCACAGCTCGCCGTAGAGCTGCTTGCGATGGGTCGGGGAGGCCGCGCCTTCGAGGCCCTCGAGGAGATCGGTGTAGCTCTCGGGCTCGCCGGCCTCGGCCAGCATCTGTCCGAGCTGTACCGTTCGATTGGCGATCATGCGCGGATCTTCGATGAAGACCTCTTTCGCCCGAGAGAGGCTGTGGCGCAGGTGATCGCTGCGCGCGGCGGCGCGCGCCACGGGCTGGCCGGGTTCGCGCCGCGCAAGCCAAACCGCCGGCTCCATCCCGTCCGTCGGCGAGAGCCATGTCGGGACCTCGGCATCGGACTTCGTGGCCACGACGGCCGTGTCCTGAGCGGGCTCGCCGCCATCGCAGGCCCCCAGAACCAGAAGGAGAGCGAGCGTCGGCGCGGTGCGGAACCTCATCGCTCGTCCTCGGGCACGACCGTGAGGCTGCGGGGGCCGTCGGGCACGGCGATACGGACCGTCTCGCGAAGGCTCCGGAGGTCGACGACGGAGACGGAATCCGAGAACCAGTTGGCGACGTAGGCCTGTTGCCCGGTGATCGCGACGCCCTCCGGATAGCGGCCGACCGGCACGGTCGCGCGCAGCGCGCCGTCCTCCGCATCGAGAACGACGAGATTGCCGCCGCGCTGGTCGGTGACGTAGATCCGGCCGCCATCCGGACTCACGGCGACCCCGTAGGGCATGCCACCCACCGTGAAGGTTGCGACGACCCGGCGCGCGACCGTGTCGATGACGCTCACGTCGCCGCTGCGCACGTTGGCAACGTAGAGACGGTCCCGGGCCGGGTTCAGCGCCAGGGCGAAGGGCCCCGTCCCCACCGCGATCGTGGCTTTCCGGGTCATGGTCCGGGTGTCGACGACGCTGACCTGTCGGCTCTCCCGGTCGGCCACGTAGAGCGTTCCGTCCCGGTCGAGGACGAGGCCGGCCGGTTCGCGGCCGACGGCCACCGCCCCCTCGAGGGCGCCGGTCCTGGCGGACAGGTGCATCACTCGGTGGCCCGCCCAGTCCCCGACATAGAGGTGCGCACCGTCGGGAGAGGTCGCGATCCCGAACGGCTGACCGGGTACCGAATAGGTCTGCCGGATCGATCCGTCGGCGCTACCGACGACCGTGATGGTCCCCGTATCGGGATGGGTGAGATAGAGCCGCCCTTCGGGACCAGCCACGACCTGGGCGGGGCTGCGCCCGACCGGGAGGGACGCGCCGGCCGCCGTCGCATCGGGCGCCAGGGCGACCAGGGTCCCGGCCCCCTGGCTCGCCACGTACACGGTCCGCGCGGCGGCGGCACCGGGGCCGGGTCCGAGGGCTGGTCCGAATCCTACGAGCAGCGCGGCCAGGACGAAGCGTCCGGTCACCGGGCCGCCCGTCATGGCGCGGCTTTCCCCTCGACCTTCGCCTTCAGGCCTTTGAGACCCTCCGCGAAGTAGCGGTTCATGGCGGTGCGGCCGGCCTCGTCGCTGAGGTCGTCCGGCGGCTCGTTGCCGGTATCCCCCCGATAGAAGCGACCGAGCCACTCGACCCTCGCGCCATCGCCCTCGGGGGAGACCGTGAGGGTCGCCGAGTAGGACGAGACCGGAAGCGCCTTCAGGTCGGGGTCGGACAGGCGGTACGAATAGCTCCGCCCGGCGGCGTTCATCTCGTCGAGTCCCTCGTTCAGGGTACCGCCCGCCTTGAGCGTGACCTTCCGCTGGCCCCCGGACGCGTTGCCGCCGCTGCCCTCGCTTCTGGCGACATCCGGGTGCCAGGTCCCGATACCGGCGAACTCGCCGACCACCTTCCAGACGGCATCGGGCTTGGCCGCGATGACGATGCTCTGGTCGACCTTCTGCGGCGTCGGGCCGTGGGCGAGGGCCGCCCCGGAGAGGAGGATCAGGACGAGGGCGGGAACACCGAGACGCATCGATCAGGCCTTTTTCCAAGTCGGGATTCCGCGGGCGCGGAGCAGGGGTGCAAGGAAGGTCGCGAGCAGGAGCAGCAGCGCAGACGCGCCGAGTATGGGGCGCGGGTCGAAGCGGCCCGGGACCGGGCGTGGCGTCGCGGCGCCCTCGAGCGCCGCGACGAGCCTGGCCGATCCTTCGAGAGGGGCGTAGGTGAGGCCGGTCTCGCCGGCGAGGGTGCGTAGGTAGGCTTCGCGCACCGAGGACAGGTGCTCGGTGCCACGGGCGGCGGTCGCGCCGAAGGGCGCGTTGCGCGGGTTATAGCCCTCGCGGTGCTCGGCATCGGCCGGGGGCGGTCCGAAGCGGTTCTCCTGCTGGACGTCGCCCGCGGCGTAGAAGCCGGTCTCGCGTCCCCGGTCGTCGTAGCGCGGAATCGGCGACAGGCCGGGTGCCCCGGCCCCCACGATGAGGCCCCGCACGGCACCGGGCCTGCCCTCGAAAGACGGTCCGCCACGGCTCGGCAGGGGCGGGGCCTCCTGCCCGTCGGTGATGAACACGAGGTCGGTGCCCAGTTCCTCCGCCATGGCGAGGCTGCGGAACAGCCCGGCGGAGATCCGGCTGTCGCCTTCCCAGGCCATGCGCCAGTCGAGGGCCGCCAGCGCCCCGTCGATGGGCGCGAAGCCCGCGCAGGTCTCGATGGGGGTGAACAGGAGGAAGGGCCGTCGCTCCGTGAAGAGGCCCAAAGCGACCCGCGATCCGCAGGGCAGGCCGGCGACGAGGTCGCGCAAAGCCGCCTTCGCGGTGTCGAGACGGCTCGCCGGCATCCCGTCGGCGCCGACGTAGTCGCGGACGTTCATGCTGCCGGTGATGTCGACGATCGCCAGGATGGCGACGCCGTGGCGGGTGAGCGGGAACGGGCGCATCACGAGGGCCAGCGCCACCAGCCCGAGGGCCCCGGCGAGGAGGCGCAGGCGTCCGTCCGTCAGGTTCCGCAGGATCAGGCCGTGGGGCGTCACGGCTCGCCCCGCGGCTGGCCGGGAATGTCGGTCCAGATCGTCTTCGGCTCCGCCGCGAGGGCATCGCCGGATTTGCGATCGAAGTCGGGAAAGTCGCGCAACAGGCGTGACGCCACGTCGAGGTTGAACTTGGCATCCCAGTAGTCCGGACGGCCCTGGAGCGCGCGCCGGTACTCCTGGCGCGCCAGGGTGATGCGGGGTCCGGCCGGGTCGAGGTCGCCGCGCTCCAGGTGGTCGAAGGCCTGTCGCAGATGGGCGTTGGCCAGGGCGAAGCGGGCGCGGGCGGCCCGGTCGCGCGCGCCCTGCGCTTCGAGTGCCGCGATCAGCGGCTCGATCGCCTCCACGGCGCCGCGCCGGGCGAGGTGCTGGACGCGGGCGAGCAGGAGGGACGGAGCGGCATCGACCGGAACCGCGACGTCCCGGCCCGCGGCGAGAGCCTGGATCGTGGCAGTGTCGCGGGCGATCCGCCAGGCGCCGGAGGCACAGCCCAGGGCGGCGCCGAGGAGCAGGATCGGCAACAGGATGAGGAGGCGCGGCCGGGCCCGCCGCCATCCCACGCGCAGGCCCGTGCCACGCGACCGGGCTCGGTCGGTGGCCGAACGGGGCGCCGTACGCCCGGGCCGGATCACGGTCGTCGTCATGCGGCGCGCCTCGCGGGGTCGGACGCGGTGGCCCGGGACCGGGCGGCCGAGAGGCCGCTCCGGGACAGATCCGCCTCTCCGAGCTTGGCCGCGACGAGGATCACGAGCCCGACAAGGCTGGCGGCATAGGCAAGCCCGGCGAGGTCCCGGCGCGGGCGCTGCTCGGTGTAGGGGATCGGATCGCGCTCCAGCCGCTCGATCTGGGCGATCGCCTCGGCCACCGCCTCCGCTCCCTCGGCCTCGAAGGCGCGGTAGGGTGTCCGCAAGCTCCGGAAGAACAGGTCGAGGTGGCGCTCGGGCGCCGCCTGCGGGGTGTCCTCACCCGCCGGCCGGTCGGCGATGGAGGGGGAGCCCTTCGTGCGCAGGAAGAGCCAGTACAGGTTCGGCCGCAGGCGGGTGAACGCGGCGCGCAGGGTGTCCTGCACGCGCGGATCGATCACGGCCGCTCCGTCCGAGACGAGGAGGAGCGCTCGGGACGTGGTGGGGCTCGCGGGCCCGAACTGGGCCAGACCCATGGCGAGGCCCCGCGCGATGTTGGTGTAGTCGAGGCCGGGCCGGTCGATCGCCGCGATGGCGGCCCGGACCGCCGCATGCCGGTCGGTCATGGGGACCACCAGCATGGGGGCCGTCGAGAAGGCCGTGACGGCGAACTGATCGTGCGCCCGACTCCCCACGAAGGCGGCGAGCAGCCGCCGGGAGGCGGCGGCCTTCGATTCCTCGAGGCCGGAGGGCTGCCGCCCGGCGAAGGTCTCGTTCATGCTGCCGGAGCGGTCGATCAGGATCGAGACCTGGGCGCCGATCCCGGTGCGCGTCAGGGTCTCGCCCCGACGGTAGGGGCCGGCCAGGGCCAGGATCAGGCCCGCGATGGCGACGATCCCGGCGGTGCGCAGGAGGGCGCCGATCGCCCGCGACGGGCCGTCGGCCGGGGCCGCCGCGATGGCGGCCACGGGAACCCTGCGCTGGGCCGAGGCCAGGAGCGGCAGCAGGGCGAGGGGCAGGAGCCAGAGCAGGGCCGGATGGTCGGCGGAGAGGCGGGCGAGCGCATCGATCATGCGGCGCGCTCCGCGTGGGCGAGGCGCCGCGCGAGGGCGGCGAGGGCGGGGAGGTCGAGCACGGCGAGGCCGTCCTCCGGGCCGGGCCCGAAGAAGGTCCGGCGGGACGCCTCGAAGAACCGGGCGAGGTCCGGCCCCTCGGCCGCGTAGGCCGGGTGGGTCTTCAGGAAATCACTGCGATCGTCGGCGAGCAGCCGGCGGCCGGCCACCGTGTCGAGGGCGTCGTGGAGCGCCAGCAGCGCGTCGCGGTGGTGGAGCATCGGGTCCGGCCGGCGCGCCAGGACGCGGATCCGACGGGCCGCGCGGCCGAAGGGACGGCCGCGCCGGGCCCGGAACGGCCACCAGCTCCGGTCCCGGGCGAGGCCCGCCAGCGCCAGGAGGGCGAGGCTGGCCGAGCCGGCGGCACCGAGGAGCAGGGGCCGCGGATCGCCGGGGCCGACCTGCCCGTCGGGGCGCATGTAGTCGCGGGGGTCGTCCCGGGCGGGCGGCTGGACTTCGCGCAGCGGCGAGACATTGAACGACCAGGCCGGCACCTCGGCCTTCACGGTGGTGGCGCCGTGATCGCTCTCGCTCACGAAGGTGACGGTGAAGCCCGGAATCTCCAGGGCCCGGGCATCAAGGGCGGCGTAGAAGGTCTGGTAGGTGAGGGCGAGGCGCACGCGCCGGGCGTCGCCGTATACCGACGCGGTCGCGTCGAGGTCGCGCAGGTCGAGCCAGTAGGTGAGCGCCCCCGGCTGCGGCAGCGACGCGGCCTGGAGCCGGAAGCCCGGCTCGACCACGAGGTCGACCTCGGCCCGGACGAGGTCCCCGAGGAAGTACCCGAAGGGGCGCGGCGTGCGGATCTCGACGGAGCGGACCTGGGCCCCGGCCGGGCCCGACAGGAGGAGGCCGGCGAGGAGGGGGGCGAGGAAGCGGATGCGCATGAGCCGCCTCAGGCGCCGAGGAGGTGGCGGCTGACCGCGTCGGGATCGAAGCGGCCGGCGAGGCGGAAGGGCGGGCGGCCATGAGCCGTCGCGAGGCGCCGGAGGGTCTCGATCCGGGCGGCCTCGCGGGCGATCCAGCGCCGGCGCAGGGCGGGGCGCATGAAGACCAGCCGGCGCCCGGCGCCTTCGAGATCGTCGAGTTCGAGCAACCCCCAGTCCGGCAGGCCCTCCGCCTCGGCGGCGTCGCCGAGGAGCACCGGGACGAGGTCGTGCCGGCTCAGGGCGGCGAAGACCTCGGCGATCTGCGCCTCCGGCCAGCGGAAGTCGGAGAGCAGGAACACGATCTTCGGGCGCCCGGCGAGGCGGCGGGCCGCCGCCGCCATGCCTCCGGCGCCCCGGCCGGAACAGGCGGCGGCCGCGAGGCGCCGCGCCACCTCGGCGGCCCGGGTGGGCGCGCGGCTGGGCGCCAGGAACACGTCGTCCCGCAGGTCCTCGTCGCAGCCGATGAGGCCGAAGGGATCGCCGATCCGGGTGGCCGAGGCGGCGAGGCCGGTGCAGAAGGCGCAGGCCAGGGCCATGCGGTCGGCCGCTCCGGCAAAGCGCATGGAGGCCGAGAGGTCGAGGAGCGCCCAGACCTCGATCGGGGTCCGCGCCTCGAAGCGGCGCACGACGGTGCCCTCGAAGGGGTCGCGCAGGGTGGCGCGGACGTCGATGCGCCGGGCATCGGGCATCCGCAGGAACGGCACCTGATCGCGGAACGTGCCGAGGCCGCCGGCCTCGCGGCCGCGATGGGCGCCGGGGCGGGTCCCGGGCAGGCGCCCGCGCGGGCGGTAGACGATGTCGGGTTGCGCCGTCTCCGTCATGGCGCCGGCACGGTCTCGAACACGGCCCGGCAGAGGTCGGGCATGATGGCGGCCCGGCGCAGTTCGTAGATCGGCTCCAGGAAGACCCGGTGGGCCATGACTTCGGGGAAGACCGCCCGGACGTCCTCCGGCACCATCCAGTCGCGGCCCTCAAGCCAGGCGCGGACGCGGGCGGCGCGGACCAGGAAGGCGACGCCGCGGGGGGAGGCCCCGCCCTGGACCAGGGCCTCCATGTCGAGGCCGGGCAGGCGGATGCCGGCCTCCCCCGGCCGCACCAGCGCGGCCCAGAGCCCGATCACGTAGGCCTCGATGGCCGGGCTCGCCTGGATGCCGTGCTGGATCGCGGCGGCGATGCCCGGGAGGGCGGCGTGGTCGAGGACGCCGCCGTCGAGGCCGGCGATCAGCGCGTCGGTGTCGTGGAAGCGGGGATCGAAGACCAGGGCGCGCCGGCTCGCGGCGTCCTGGGGCGCCTCCAGCCCGATCTCCATGAGGAAGCGGTCGCGGGCGGCGGCGGGCAGTTCGAAGGTCTCCTCCCGCTCGACCCGGTTGCGGTCGGCGAAGACCTGGAGGTTGGGAAACCGGTACTCGCGGTCGAAGGCCGTGAGCGTGCGCTCGGCCATCAGGCGCAGGAGCAGGGCGTGGACCTGGGGCCGGGCCCGGTTGATCTCGTTGAAGAAGAAGATCGACAGGTCCTCGGATTGCCGCAGCACCGGGCCCGGCTCGACCCGGGGGCGGCCGTCCTCGGCGAGGTAGGTGTGGTAGACGAGGTCGGTGGGCATCATGTCGACGGTGCCCTCGACGCGCGCGTAGGCGCCGCCGACCGCCCGCGCCACGGCGCGCAGCAGGGTCGTCTTGCCGACGCCGACATCGCCCTCCAGCAGCACGTGGCCGCGGGCGAAGAGCGCGATGGTGAGGAGCCGGATCGCCCGGGCCTGTCCGAGCACGGCCGCGCCCACCGTCGCCTCGAAGCGGGTGGCCGCCGCGCGCCAGTCGGTGAGCATCGCATCGCCGGAGCGGACCTGGTTCATCATGCTCAGCCTTGAGGAAACGGAGACCCGGGGGACCGGAAGGCCCGGCGCCACCGACGGCCGCGACCCGGGACGGAGCGTCCAGAGGTCGCCCCGCCGGGTCGCGGCGCCATCGGGGCGCGCCCGCCGCGCGGCGGGCGACCCCGATCCGCCAGGATCAGGACGACGGGATCAGTTCGACGACAGCTTGGTGACGTCGTACTCGAACTTGCCGGTCTTCTTGGCGGCCTCTATGCGCTTCTTGTTGCGCTCTTCCATCGCTCTGATCGACTCGGACTGCTTGTTGAGTTCCTTGGGGTCGTGCTTCGGGTCGTACTTCGTGCCGGCGATCTTCTCGGGGAAGCCGGGCTTCGGCTCCCAGCAATTGCCGGCCGCCTTGCACTTGGTGCCGTCATAGGCCATCGCCGGAGCCGCGAGCAGCGCGCCCGCACCGATCGCCAGGGCTGTGATGAAAGTCCGCATGGTCGTCTCCTCTGTTGATCGTTCTTGTCTGTGGATCGGCGTCGCGGCTCGCGCGCGGTGGTGCCTCACGGATGGCGCCGTGACTTCCTCGGGCGTCAGTCTTCCAGCGGCGGGCACTGGCCCTTGACGTCCTTGGGGAAGGTCTCGCCCTGCTTGTAGGGCGTGTAATTCTTCTTCTGCGCGTCGTTGAGCCAGACGGCGTCCTGGACCGGACCGGTATAGAGGTGCCGGATCCAGGCGATGACCTGGAGCATCTCGTCGGGGGTCAGGTTCTCGTTGTGCGGGCCCATCATGCCGTTGGCGCCGCCGAAGATCGTGGCGAACAGGCCGGTGTCCTCGGTGTTCGAGGGATAGGTCCAGTAGTTGTCGTTGAGGCCCGGCCCGAGCTTGCCCTCGGCCAGGTGGCCGTGACAGCCGGAACACGAGGTCGCGAAGAGGGACTCTCCGTTGCGCAGGCAGGACTTGTCGTCGATGTAGCTGTTCTTGCCCGTCTGGAAGAACTGCTTCACCGCCGGGGTGTCGCGGCCGCCCGCCTTGCCTTCGGCGACGTCGAGCTGCTCGCCCGTGACCGTGTTGCGGAAGACGAAGCCGGTCTGGGGGCCGGCGGCGGGCTGCGCCAGGGCGGCGACGCCACCGAGGACGGCGGCGAGGCTGAAACAGATGGCCAGGATGCCATGGGAATCACGCATGAATTCGACCTGATGACGCCGGACGGCTGACCGGCCGGGCGGGGCTGGACCGGGCGCCCATCGGGGCGCCGGCGAGGGGTTTGGGGCGGAGCCCGGCGCGCCCGCGTCGGGCTCCGCCTCGGAAGCGGGGATGTCGGACCGGGGCCGCGCGGGGCGGAACCGGATCAGTTGGTGACGGGGACCAGGGGCACGCCGTCCTGCTTCAGGATCGCCTCGATCTTCGGCTTCGCCTTGACGATGGCCGCATCGAGGGCGGCCTTCAGGGCGGTGTCGTCCCGGCGCACGCCCATGGACTGGTCGAAGCTCTGCGGCATCTTGCGGCCGTCGCTGCGGGTGGTGTCGTCGGGCACCAGGGTCATGCGCAGGGGCTGGGCCGAGTCCTTCACGTAGCGGGCGACGTCCGGGCCGAAAGCGACCGCCACGTCGGCCTTGCCGGTGGCGACCTCGCTGATCATCCGGGCCGGATCGATCTGCGTGTAGGTGTTGCGGGCGGCGCGGAAGTTCACCAGCGAGTAGAGGTAGGCCATGTCCTCCTCGTAGCGGCCGATATCCTTCAGCATGACCTCGCCGGGCGTGCCGAAGCCGACCACCATGTGGTCGACGGTCTTGAGCCGCGGGTCGGCCCAGGACTTCACGTCGAGGTCGCGGTCGGCGCGGGTCACGAACACGTAGCCGCTTCGGTAATAGGGCTTCGTGGTCAGCACGCGCTGGTCGTCGCTGTCGAGGCCCACGACCACGTCGCAGAGCTTCTTGTCGAGGCTGTCGCGCACCAGGTAGATCGCCGCCTTGTCCGACCAGACGAACTCGGCCTTGCGCCCCATGGCGTCGGCGATCGCCGCGGCGATGCGGTTCTCGAGGCCGCTGCCGTCCTTCAGCGAGAGCGGCGGCTGGTTCGCGGCGCAGACCCGCAGAGTCCTGTCGTCGGGGGCGGATTTCGTGTCGCCTTGCGCGAGCGCGGCCCCGCCGAGGGCGAGAAGAACCGCAGCGGACAGGCATCCTGCGGCGAAGGAGCATCCTGTGGCGAAGGACATGGGAGCGTTTCCGTTGTTCTCGTTGGTCGGAGTCTTGTGGGACCGGGACGCGGCTCCCCGGCCCGTTGCGGCAGGGCGATCACAGATGAGGCACACCGTCATTCCGGGTCGCCGTCGGCGAGCCCGGAATTCAGAGCCGCCGACAGGCAGATCGCGGATGCGATCACCCAACTCGCGCGGGGAGGCGTTGGCGGTGGGGGTGGCCGGAGGCCCCGCGACGGACGAAGGCCAGCGGAGCCACCCCCAACCCCTGACCCCTCCCCACAGGGGGGGAGGGGGACACGCGCACGCTGCGGGCGCGGCCTCGTCGTGCCGCCTACTTCGCGGCCGCCGTCTGGTACTCGCCGACGTTCGGGTCGTCGTAGGGGCCCTTGCCGCCCAGCGAGAACACCATCACGCCGCCGCCCATCTGGGTGTAGTTGGCGAGCTTCTTGAAGGCGCCCACTGCGCCGAGGCCGGCGGTCGGGTCCTGCAGGTCGAAGACCAGGCCGACGCCCGGCCAGCCGCCGACGCCGTAGTAGATCGCCACGTACTGCTCACCCTTGTGGGTGTAGGTGATCGGGTAGCCGATGGCGCCGGAGGGCATCTTGAACTTCCAGAGGAGGTCTCCGGTGTCCGAGTTGCGCGCCTTGATGTAGCCGTCGAGGGTTCCGTAGAACACCAGCCCGCCGGCGGTGGCCGTCGTGCCGCCCCAGACCGCGAAGCGCTCCATCTTCTCCCACTGGAACGCGCCCGTGATGGCGTTGTAGCTCTTGATCTGGCCGAGGCCCTCGTAGTTCTGCCGGTCGCCCTTCGGACCCGGATACATGTTCAGCGTCGCGCCGACGAAGAACTGACCCGCGCGGTAGGGCAGCATGAAGGGCTCCCAATCCATGCAGATGTGGTTGATGCCCATGAAGAACGCCTTGCGCTCTGGATCGTAGGAATCGTGGCCCTGGTTGTGGTAGCCCATCGCCGAGGGACAGATGTCCTTGCCGAGATGGTCCATCCGGGTGCCGTATTCCGGGTCGCGCACCGGCTGGCCGGTCTTCAGGTCCACCGACTTGAAGACGTTGACGGTGTCGTCGATCTTGTTGGCCGAGACCAGCGAACCGTCCGTGCGGTCCAGGGTGTAGACGATGCCGTTCCGGTCCGGATGGGTCAGGAGCTTGCGGTCCTTGCCGTCCTTGTCCTTCTGGTTGGAGAGCATCATCACGTTGACGCCCGCGTAGTCCCACTCGTCGTGCGGGGTCTTCTGGTAGCCGAACTTGGCCTCGCCCGTGTCGACGTCGCGGCCGAAGATCGTCATCGTCCACTTGTTGTCGCCCGGACGCATGGTCTCGTTCCACGGCGCCGGGTTGCCGGTGCCGAAGTAGATCAGGTTGGTGCCGGGATCGTAGGCGTACCAGCCCCAGTTCGTGCCGCCGCCGATCTTCCAGGCATCGCCCTCCCAGGTGGAGGTGCCGAGCCCCTTCTGGCCGTAATGGGCGTTGCGGATGTTGAAGTCGTCGGCCAGCAGCAGGTCCTTGTCCGGGCCGGTGGCGTAGGCGCGCCAGACCTGGGCGCCGGTCTTCACGTCGTAGGCGGTGAGGTAGCCGCGCACGCCGAGCTCGGCGCCGGAGGAGCCGATGATGACCTTGTCCTTGACCACGTAGGGCGCGATCGTCAGCGTCGAGCCGACCTTGATGTCGGAGTTCTCGACCTTCCAGACCGTCTCGCCGGTCTCGGCGTTGAGGGCCATGACGTTGCCGTCGAGGAGCGTCTTGAGGATGAGCGCCGGGGTCTTGCCGTCGCCGGGCCAGTAGGCGAGGCCGCGGTTCACGAGATCGCAGCAGGCCACCGCGCGGGCGGCCGGGTTCTGCTTGGGCTTGTCCTGCCAGAGGATCCTGCCCGGATCGTCGAGGCCCAGCGCGAAGGTGTTGTTGGGGAAGGAGGTGTGGACGTACATCTTCCCGTCCACCACCACCGGGGCGCCCTCGTGGCCGTTGAGCAGGCCGGTGGAGAACGTCCAGGACACCTTCAGGTCCTTCACGTTGCTGGTGTTGATCTGCTTGAGCGGGCTGTAATTGTCCGAGTCGTAGTTCTTGCCGGGCATCACCCAGTTGGCGTCGTCCTTCGCCATCTCGACGAGCTTGTCGTTCGCGGCGGCCATGCTCGGCAGACCCATCGGCGCCAGGGCGCCCAGCGCCATCACCGAGACCGAAGCCAGAAACCTGTTCATCCCAACGTCTCCTACCCTGATGGCCGCGTCCGTCGACCGTCCGGTCCGGCACAGCCTTTGATTTCGCCGGATCAGGACAAGCTCCTGTATTGATCCCAGGAGCCCGTCGCATTCATAAGACTATCTTGAGATATAGAGCTTCTTATGAAAGTTTTATTACTGATCGGCTGGCTATTCATAAAAGCATTTGTCTTTCCCGCTGTCTGCGGCCAGTTGGCACTTTTTTATCGGGATCAATCGGCAATCATTCGGTTGAAATCCGGTATTGAGAAAGCTTTGATCCGGCAATCCGATGAATTTCTGCAAGACAATTGACACGGCCTCCCCAGTGGAATGATGGTGCCGCCCAGCGGTAGGCTTGGGCGCCCAGAGAGAGACTTGCGATGATGATCCGCCGTCTTAGTATATTATTATGTTGTGCTGTCGGCGCGGCGTCGACCGCCGAGGCCGCGCGCCTGACGCTCGACGATCCGGTGGCGATCTGGTCGCGCACCCCGACCGCCGACCGGGTCGATTTCGCGACCCGGATGGGCAAGGCGTTCTCGAGCCTCTCGCCCCAGCTCGACCGGGACTACTTCGTCCGCTGCCTCGAAGAGACGGCCAACATCGGCAATCCGCGCGAGACCAAGCTGGAGCAGGCGGTGAAGATCTGCGTCTCCGTCCGCCAGACCGCCGACGAGTAGGCGCTTGGGCCAGGTACCCTTAGGTCAGGGGAGCGGCGGACCGGTGCGGTCGGGTCGGGCCAGACTCACGCGGACCCGGGTCCCAGGGGGCAGGGCGCTCTGGCGCCTCGCGCTCGCCGGTGCCGGGCTCGTGGGCGCCGGGCTCCTGCACCTCGGCGGGAGCGGTGCGGGTCGGGCGGAGGGTCCGCAGCGATGGGCGGCGCTCTATCCGCAGGACGACCGGCGCGAACTGGCGGGGGCGGACTACGCCCGCTATCCCGGCGCCGGCGTGCTCTACTGCCGGTCGGACGGCATTCCCCGGAAGGCGGCCGCCGCCTGGCTGATCGGCAGCCCGCGCCTCGTGGTCCTGAACGCCCACAACTTCCGCAGCCGGCACCTGGAGCCCACGCGCGACATCGCCGACTGCTTCTTCCAGATCGGGGGCCGGAACTACGCCTTCGCCCCGGGGACCCTGCGCCTCGGCACCGTGCCGGGGGCGATGTCGCTCCACATCACGGACGACTGGGCCCTGGTCGAGCTGGCGGAGCCGGCCGAGGGCGTGCGCCCGCAGCCGGTGCCGGCCTTCCCCGACCTGCCGACCGGGTCCGTGCCGGTCCCGGTCGTCATGGTCTCCCCCGGCGGCCACGCGAACTATCCCGGCCAGAGCAGCCTCGAGCCCTGCACGATCCACCGGATCGACCCGCCGAGCGAGGACGCGATCCGGCGCGTCCGGCACGATTGCAACAACGGCTATGGCGGCTCCGGCTCGGGCCTGTTCGACGCCGAGGGCCGCCTCCTCGCCCTGCACAGCGCCTCCCTGTCCATGAACTCGCGCCGGGCCTTCGACATCGAGTACCATTACGGCTCGGCCCTGCTGTTCGAGGGCGGGCTCACGGATGCCATCCGGGCGCGCCTCGCCGCCGATCCGACGGTCCGCTGACCGGCGGGCGGAGCGGAGGGCGCGGCGGCCGTTGAGGTCGCGTTCCGCGCCGGCACCGGTTTCTTCCCGCACCGCCATGCCCCCGGGTTTCCATGCCCCCGGGGTTCCATGCCCCCGGGGTTCCATGCCGCGCTTCGCTCGACCGCCACCCGGTTCCCGGCCGCGCCCACCGCACCGGCCATTGAGGCACGCGACGCAAGGCCCGATACGGAACCGAGAGGCGCTCCGACCCAGACGACGCCCATCGCCGAACGACCGCGTTCGAGACGCCCCGGTTTGGCCACCCACGGCGAGGTCGGGACCCGCCGGTCCGCTCGATGACCGGATGGGCTGGACGTGCCCTGGTCCGCTGCCAGACGGCGACGCATATAGGCGGAGGTCGCGGCCGTTTTCCGCGCCCGGAAGGATCCATGGCCCATCGTATCCTGGTCACCGGCGCCAGCGTTGCCGGTTCAGCCCTCGCCTGGTGGCTCGCGCGTCTGGGAAACGAGGTCACGGTGGTGGAGCGCGCGCCCGCGTTCCGGGACGGGGGTCAGAACATCGACGTGCGTGGCGTCGGCCGCGCGGTGTTGCGCCGGATGGGACTGGACGAGACCGCCCTCGAACAGGGCACGGGAGAAACGGGGACGGCTTGGGTCGACGGCGACGGCCGGATCGTCGCGACGTTCATGACCGACGACCTCGGCGGCGACGGGCCGACGGCCGAGATGGAGATCCTCCGCGGGGACCTGGCGCGTCTCCTGTTCGACGCGGCGCGGGACACCGTAAGCGTC
Source organism: Methylobacterium sp. 001424705 (assembly GCF_059816145.1). Classification (NCBI taxonomy): domain Bacteria; kingdom Pseudomonadati; phylum Pseudomonadota; class Alphaproteobacteria; order Hyphomicrobiales; family Methylobacteriaceae; genus Methylobacterium; species Methylobacterium sp. 001424705. Next base: position 54,705 of record NZ_JCBANU010000003.1, read on the forward strand.
CGTTTCGGCGACAGCATCACGGGCCTCCACGAGGACGGCGATGCCGCGACCGTGACGTTCGCCAGCGGCCTCACGGAGCGGTACGACGCCGTTGTGGTCGCGGAGGGCGTGGGCTCGGCGACGCGCGAACTCGTCTTCCCCGGGGAGAACGACCCGCGCTGGATGGATCTGACCATCGCCTACTTCACCGTTCCGCGGGTCGCCGACGATGATCGGTTGTGGCGCTGGTACAATGCGCCCGGGGGCCGGAGCGTGTCGCTGCGCCCCGACCGGAAAGGCACCACGCGGGCGATGCTGTCCCTCCAGCAGCCGCCCGCGGGCGAGCAGGCCTGGGATGTCGGCCGACAAAAGGCCTTCCTGCATGAGCGGTTCGCCGATGCCGGCTGGCAGGCCCGGCGCGTCCTGGCGGGCCTGGACACCACCGAGGACTTCTACTTCGATGTCCTGCGGCAAGTGCGAATGCCGCGTTGGTCGAAGGGCCGCATCGCCCTGACGGGGGACGCCGCTTGGTGCGCCACGCCGCTCGCCGGCATCGGCACCACCCTGGCCATCACCGGCGCCTTCGTCCTCGCCCAGGAGCTGTCGCGGACCTCCGATGTCCGGGCAGGCTTGGCCGCCTACGAGCGGGCCATGCGTCCGATGGTCGAGGCGGGCCAGGGCGTTCCGAAGATCGCGCCCCGGTTGGCCAACCCGCAGAGCCGGCTCGGGATCCGGCTGCTCCATGGCGCCCTGCGCGTGGCCAGCACGCGCTGGGTTCGTCGGGCTTCGGGAACGCTGTTCGCGCGTCCCCCGAAGGGGCCCGATCTCTCGGCGTACGACCGTCCGGTGCGTTGAGGCCCCAACCGGACGGTCCCATTCCAGCCCGCGCCTCCGGTGTCTGGCGGCCGAGGCAGGGCCGCCTTCGGGACGCGCGCTTCGACGTCAGAGCGCGCGCTTCGGCTTCAGAGCGCGCTTCGGCATCAGCATGTGCACGCCCTTGTTGCCGTCCACCGTCTGGGTGATGCGCAGGTTCCCGGCCAGCGAGCAGAGCATGTAGGCCTGGTTGCGGGTCAGGTCCGTGCGGTCGCAGACGTGGCGCACCATCTCGCGCACGGCCTGGCGCATCGCCTCGTCCAGGCTCTCGTGCAGGCCGATCGACATCAGGTCCGTGGGCGTCTCGGCGAAGGGCCACGCGTAGCCGAGATCCTTGCGCACGGTGAGGCGGACCGTGCCGGTGAGGCCGGTCTCCAGGGCCGTGATGCAGACCTCGCCGTCGCCCTGCACGCCGTGTCCGTCGCCCGCGTAGAAGCCGGCGCCCGGGTTATAGACCGGCAGGTACAGGGTGGTGCCGACCCGGAGCTCCTTGTTGTCCATGTTCCCGCCGAACCCGCGCGGGACCGGGGTTCCGACCCGCCCCCAGGCGGCGGGGGGCGCCGTGCCCATGATGCCGAAGAACGGATCGAGGGGGAGTTCCGTGCCCCAGGGCAGCACGGCGACGCCGCGGGCGAGGTCGATGTCGGGGTGGATGGTCTCGTAGTCCGTGAACTCGTCCGGCAGGGTGCCGAGGAGCGGCAGGATCGCCACGAAGCCCCAGTCCATGCGGACCTTCAGGTCCAGGATGTCGACCTGGAGCACGTCGCCGGGCTCGGCACCGCGCACGTGGACGGGTCCGGTGACGAAGTGGGGGCCGGGCCCCTGCGCCAGGGTGTCGAGGGCGAGCCGGTAATCCGCGGGCACGCGGGCGGGATCGGGATGAAGCGATTCCCGTCCGCCGGCCGGGAACGAGTGCAGCGTCACGGTATCGCCGGAGGCCACCTCCAGCACGGGGGGCAGGGTGGCGTCGAAGTAGCCCAGCACCATGCTCTCGGGGGTCGCGGGAATCTCGTGATGCATCGACATGCGGGCTCCTGGGTCGGGGGGGTCAGACGGCGATGTGCCGGGAAACGGCGTCGTGGTTCAGGTCCTGGCGCAGGCCCTGCTCCACCACGGCGCCGCGGGAGAGAACCACGAAGGCGTCGGCGAGGCGGATCGCGAAGGCGAGGTACTGCTCCACCAGGACGACGGTGATGCGGCCCTGGAGCCCCGCGATCACGGCCTCGATGGCGGCGACGATCGAGGGCTGGATGCCCTCGGTCGGTTCGTCGAGGAGCAGGATGCGGGGCCGCGTCGCCAGGGCCCGGGCCATGGCGAGCTGCTGCTGCTGGCCGCCGGAGAGGTTGCCGCCCGGGCGGTGCCAGAGCTCGCGCAGGGCCGGGAACAGCGCGACGGCCTCGTCGACGGCGCCGCTCCGATCCAGGCCGTGCGCCCGGGCGGCGACCCGGAGGTTCTCCGCGACGCTGAGGTCGGCGAAGATCTCCCGGCCCTGCGGCACGAGGGCGAGGCCGGAGCGCGCCCGCCGGTCGGGGGACCACCGCGTGAGGTCCACGCCATCGAGGGCGACCGTCCCCCGCGTCGCCGGGATCAGGCCGGCGAGGCAGCGCAGCAGGGTGGTCTTGCCGGCCCCGTTGCGGCCGAGCACGGCGAGGCAGGTGCCGGGCGCGACATGGAATCCGACGGTCCGGAGCACCTGGGCGCTGCCGTAATGCTGGTCGAGCCCCGACACCGTCAGGCCGGCCGGAGGAGCGGGGGATGGGTTGAGGGCTGGCGTCATCGGCCGAGGAACACCTCGATTACGCGGGCATCGGCGCGGGCCCCCGCCATGGCGCCCTCGAACAGGGTCCGGCCCTCGTGCAGCACCGTGACCCGGTCGGCCACCGCCTCGACGAAGGCCATGTCGTGCTCGATCACCAGGATGGCCCGGTCGGGCCGGCGCAGGGCGCCGATGAGGTCGGCGGTGCGCGCGGTCTCGTCGTCGGACAGCCCCGCCACCGGCTCGTCGAGGAGGAGGACCCGGGGTTCGGAGGCCAGCACCATGCCGATCTCGAGCCATTGCTTCTCGCCGTGGGCGAGGGCGCCGGCCGGCACGGTGGCGCGCGCTTCGAGGCCGGTCTCCGCCAGGGCCCGCGCCAGACGGACCGGCCGCTCCCGCGCCGGACAATCGGGGCCACAGCCGAGGGCGAGGTTCTCGCGCACCGTCAGGGCCGGGAAGACGCTGGGCTTCTGGAACTTGCGGCGCACCCCTGCCCGGGCGATCTCGGCCTCCGACGCTCGGGTCAGGTCGCGCCCGTCGCCGAGGCGGATGCGCCCGGAACGCGGGCGGGTGATCCCCGTGATCGCATCGAGCAGCGTGGTCTTGCCGGCCCCGTTGGGGCCGATCACCGCGCGGACCTCGCCCGGATCGACGGCGAGGGAGAGGCCGTCCAGGGCCCGGAAGGCGCCGAACACGACCGTGAGGCTGTCGATGACGAGGGCGCTCACGGCCGCGATCCCGCGCGCCGGAGCCAGGTCGGCGTCAGCCGGAGCGCGGCGAGGTCGAGGAGGCCGTTGGGCAACCCGAGGACCACCACGAGGACGAGGCCGGAGAGGATGAAGGGCCAGGCCTCCGGCATCGCCGCGCTGAGCCAGAACTTGAGGGCGTTGACCGCCACCGCGCCGATCACGGCGCCCCCGAGCCGGCCCAGCCCGCCGATGGCGACCCAGACCGCGATCTCGATGGAGAGGTCGGGGCTGAGCACCCGTGGATTGATGATGCCGACCTGGGGCACGTAGAGGAGGCCGGCCAGCGCCGCGATGACGGCCGAGAGGCACCAGATCCCGAGCTTGAGGCGCGTGGTGCCGTAGCCGAGGGTGCGCAGCCGCGCCTCGTCGTCCCGGCAGGCCAGCATGCGGCGCCCCAGCGGGCTCGCCACCAGGACCCGCGCCCCGACGAGCACGGCCGCGAGGCACAGGAGCGTCGCGACGGCGAGACCGGTGACGACCCCGGGCGCGCCCATGGGCCAGCCGAACAGCCGCGAGAACCCCGTCATGCCGTTGTTGCCGCCCAGACCGGTATCGTTGCGAAACATCAGCAGCATGGCGACGTAGACCAGGGCCTGGCTGATGATCGAGAAGTAGACGCCGTTCACCCGCGAGCGGAACGAGGCGAGACCGAACACGAAGGCGACGGCCGCCGTCAATCCCAGCGCCAGGGCGAGGGCGTAGGGCGCGCTGGTCAGCCCGGTCCAGTAGACCGGCAGGCTCTTCCAGCCCATGAACTGCATCAGGTCCGGTGGGGTGCCCGTGACCGCGTAGGCATGGGCCAGGAGGTGCATCGCGCAGACGTAGCCGCCGATGGCGAAAAACAGTCCGTGCCCGAGGCTGAGGATGCCGAGATAGCCCCAGACGAGGTCGAGGGAGACGGCGAGGATCGCGAAGGCCGCCAGTTGCCCGACCAGGTTGACGAGGTAGGGGGCGGGCTGGAGCAGCACGAGGGCGAGGGCCGTCGCCAGGACGAGGCCGACGAGGCCCGCGAGCAGCGGGTCGCCCCCGAGGCTCGGGCCGGGCCGTCGGGCCGCCGGCACGCCGGGCGACAGGTCGAGGGCGCCGCTCATCGCCGACGCCGCACGGCGAACAGGCCCTCGGGGCGGCGCTGCAGGAACAGGATGATGCCGGCGAGCACGATGACCTTGGCGGCCACGGCCCCGTAGAGCGGCTCGATGAGGACGTTGGCGCCCCCGATGCCCAGCGCCGCGACCAGGGTGCCCACCACGGTGCCGACGCCGCCGAGCACCACCACCATGAAGCTGTCGACGATGAAGGTGGCGCCCATCCCGGGATTCACGCTGTAGATCGGGCAGAGGGCCACGCCGGCGAGGCCGGCGAGCCCCGAGCCGAAGCCGAAGGCGAGCCGGTCGACCCGCCGGGTGCGGATGCCGAGGCAGGCGGCCATGTCGCGGTTCTGCGTCACCGCGCGGATGTCCAGCCCGAGCGGCGTCCGCTTCAGGATGACGAGGGTCAGCACCAGGGTGACGGCCGCGAAGGCGATGGCGAACAGGCGGTTCCAGATGACCACGAAGTCGGCATAGAGGGGCACGCCGCCGCTGACGTAGGGCGGCATCGCGAATTGCAGGTTCTGCGATCCCACCGCGACCCGGACCCCGTTGATGAGGAGCAGACTCACCGCCCAGGTGGCGAGCAGGCTCATCAGCGGGCGCCGGTAGAGGTGGCGCAGGATCAGGGCCTCGATGGCGATGCCGACCCCCGCCGCGGCCAGGAACGCGACCGGAATCGCGGCGAGGAGGTAGGCGTCGAGCCAGGCGGGCGGTGCGAGCCGCCGGAAGGCTTCCTGCACGCCGTAGGTCGCGTAGGCGCCGATCATGATGAACTCGCCCTGGGCGAGGTTGATGACGCCCATCAGCCCGAAGATGATCGCCAGGCCCGCCGCCGCCATGAACAGGATGCTGGCGAAGCTCAGGCCGTTGTAGAGCACCGCCAGACCGTCCCCGATCGACACCGCCCGCGCGACGCGGGCCAGGGCGGCGTCGAGGGTGCCGCGAAAGGCGGGATCGCTGCCGTAGGCGGGATCGGCCTTGAGGGCGGACAGGCGGGAGAAGGCGGCGCCCGAGGGCGATTCCGAGACGGCCCGGATCGCCCCGAGGCGGCGCGCCGGATCGGCGGAGGACAGGGCGGCGGATTGCGCGAGCGCCGCGAGGCTTACCTTGAGGCCGGGATCCGTCTCGGCGGAGGCCGCGCGCAGGAGGAGGGCTTCCGGCACGCTGGTGATCCGGCGCTCCAGGGTGGCGAGGCCGGCCCGGCGTGCCGCGACGCCCGACCCGGTCAGCAGCGACGCCGCTCCGGAGGCGGTCTCCGCGAGGGCGCGCTGGCGCAGGCCGAGCACCGGCGCGCGGCCGCCCGCGACCGGGCGCACCGCCCCGGTGGCCGCGTCGCGGCCGTCGGCGGCACCGGCCCGGTCGAGGAGCAGGGCGGACCCGCCCAGGCAGGTCAGACGCCGCTCGAGGAGGGCGCGCAGGACCGTGCCGGCCCAGGCGACGTCGCCGGACTCCGCCTCCGCCGAGGCGTGCAGGATCCCCTCCACCGCCGTGCCCTGTACCGCGCCGTCGCCGCAGAGGGCGGTGGTGAAGGCGCCCCGATCGAGGGGCGCTCCGGCCGCGAGGGCCGGCGACGCCACCAGGCTCGCGGCCCACAGCAGGAGGGCGACCAGGCCGAACCGTCCCGGACCCTCAGCCATACGGGCTGAACGGCACAGGCTTGGGGGCATCGGGCGATTGCCAGAGGATGTCGAAGCCCTGCTTCTCGTTGACCGAGCCGATGAAGACGCCCCGGGCGACGTAGTTGTTCTCGCCGCCCATGGTCAGGGTGTAGCCGGAGGGGTCGGCGAAGCGGAGGCCGGGGAAGGCCTTGCGCACCTCCGGGACGTCGAAGCTGCCGGCCTTGGCGGCGGCGAGCGCCCAGAGCTGGACGCTGTCATAGGCCGAGACCATGGGGTCGATGACCGTGTCGGCGCTGAAGGGCACGCCCTTGGCCTTCACGTAGGCCGCCCACTCGGACAGGAACGTCGTGTTCGCCTCGGCCTTGGCGGCCTGGAGATAGGCCCAGCAGTTGAGGTGGCCGACGAGGGGCGCGGTGTCGAGGCCCTCGAGGTCCGCCTCCACCATGTCGAGGCCGAGGATCGGCACGTCGGTGGCGCGGATGCCCTGATTGGCGAATTCGCGCAGGAAGTCGGGAATCGAGGAGCCGACCACGGTGAGGACCACGATGGGCTGGCCGCCGGGCTGGGCGGCGAAGCTGCGGATCTGGTTCACCAGGGTCTGGAAGTTGGAGAAGCCCAGGGGCACGTATTCCTCGCGCCACGCGGTCTCGGGCACGCCCTTGGAGGTCCAGTAGGCCTTGAGCTGCTTGTTGATGGTCCGCGGCCAGACGTAGTCCGAGCCGACCATGAAGAACCGCTTGGCCCCGACGCCCTCCGCACCCATGAGGTAATCGACCGCCGGCAGCACCGAGCTCGCCGGGGGCGAGTTCACGTAGACGACGTTCTTCGAGTTCTCGTCGCCCTCGAAGTGGAGCGGATAGAACAGCAGCCCGTCATTCTGCTCGACCACCGGCAGCACGGATTTGCGGGAGACCGAGGTCCAGCAGCCGAACAGGGCGGCGACCTTCTCCTGCTGCAGCATCTGTCGGCCGATCTGCGCATAGAGCGGCCAGTCGGAGGCGGGGTCCGAGGTCACCACCTCGATGCGACGCCCGTTGACGCCGCCCTTCGCGTTGAGGCCGTCGGCGGCCATCCGCACCACGTAGTTCAGGCGGCCCTCGATGTTCGCCATGGTGCCCGAGGACGAGAACAGGCACCCGAGCTTGACCGTGTCGGCGGCCCAGGCCGGGCGGATGAGGGCCGGGGCGGACAGGGTCGCCGCCGTTCCCAGGAAGCCGCGTCTCGTGAATCCGACCATCGCTCTCGCCTCGTTCCGTGACCGGCGGATTGTCCGAGTTGAGCGCCCGGGGAGGAAGGCCAAATAGGCTGCAGAGCGGCTGCGGCTTGCGTAAAACCACGGCGTTCCGCCCACGACGCGTGCGCCGCTGCAGATCAAACGTCAAAATTCGCACGCCGCACCGCGCGGCACGTCTGTCCGCGCCCCTCGGCCAACGGTGCGTTTCTTGCTGGACCGCCTCCTCGGATACCGACTCGATTGGCTGATGCGCATGCGTCGATCCCGACATACCGATCAAGAGATCGCGTTCCTCCTGCGGGAGGCCGCGAATGGCACCGCCATCGCGGCCATCTGCACGGCCGCGCACGTCTCCGTCGGCACGTTCTACCGCTGGCGCCGACGCTTCGGCGGCCTGTCGCCGGCCGGCGTCACCCGCCTCGGGGACGTCGAGCGCGAGAACGCGCGCCTGCGGAGCGAGATCACCGCGCTGCGGCAGGCGCTCCGCGCATCGGCGTCGACCGGGCGGGACCATGGCCCCCCGCCACGCGGGACCCCGATGGCCGGATCGGCCGTTCCGTCGACCGGCTTCCGGGGCGGCCACGCCTCGGTCGGACGCTATGCCGGCCTCAGGACCGCGACCTGACACCCGAACGACGGGAAACGGGGCCGGCTCTACCGGGCCGCGCCGATGCGGACGGCGATCGTGGCGGACGGGATCGGTGGGCAGATCCCGCACGGGCCATCCCGGCGAGACGGCACCGCCCGGCAGGGTGAACCAGGCCCGGTGGCGGGGGCAGAACAGGCGGCGGGCGGCGAAGACCCGGTGGGAGAAGGGGCTTCCATGCCCGACATCGACCCGCAGGCCGCCCTCCATAGCCGCCCGGATGATCGTGTTGGCCTCCTCGCCCATGGAAGAGGCCGCGTGCCAGGCCCACGACGCGCCCCTCGAACCGCTCGCGGGCCACGAGGGGGAGACCCTGATCCGGCTGATGACGACGATCACGGCAGCCCATCAGCCGCGGCACGGCGGCGATGGCGTGGCGATCTGAGGCGGCGCACGACCGGCCCGTGTCGACCCGTCACCGTCCCGGATCGGGCTGTCCGGCGCCCCGGGGCCGCCACCCCGTGATCGCCGCGCGCCGAGCTCGGTCCCGGAAGGCCGGCCGGGTCGGAATCGGCGAGCCCTCTCAGCGGCGCTCCTCGCGCAGGTGGGCGACGCCGAGGGCCCGCGGCTCCAGGCTGCGGCCGTCCTGGCGCAGGCAGATCCAGATCATCACCGCGAGGGTGGCGAGGTAGGGCGTCATCAGGACGAGATATTGCGGCAGGGCGACACCGATGGCGGCGATGCGGGGGATCAGCGCCTCGATGCCCCCGAACAGGAGGGCGCCCCCGAGCGCCCGCCAGGGCTGCCAGCGGGCGAAGATGACGAGGGCGACGGCGATCCAGCCGCGCCCGCCGCTCATGCCCTCGACCCAGATCTTGGCGACGCCCACCGAGAGATAGCCGCCCGCGAGGCCGACCAGTGCCGAGCCGAGGGCGATGGCCCCGTATCGGGTCAGGGCGACGCGGATGCCGGCGGCATCGGCCGCGTCGGGGCCGTCGCCGACGGCCCGCAGCCGCAGCCCGAACATCGTGCGGTCGAGGACGTAGGCGACGAGGGCGACGAGGGGCACCGTGGCGAAGACCAGGGGATCGTGCTGGAACAGGATCGGCCCCAGCACCGGGATGTCGGCGAGCGATCCCAGGGGAACGGTGTGCAGGCCGTCCACGGGCCGGCTGGTCCAGCCCGCGCGCGTCGCGATCACCCCCGTCATGCCCTGCGCCAGGAAGACCAGGGCGAGGCCGCCGATGACCTGGTTGACCCGCAGCGTCACCACGAGGAGCGCGTAGACCAGCGAGAGCGCCGCCGCCGCGAGCGCGGCCACGGTGAGCGCGAGGAGGGGGTAGTCCCCGACCCCGAGCAGAACGCCGATGCCGCTCATGGCGCCGATGAGCAGGAAGCCCTCCGCGCCCAGGGAGAGCACGCCCGCCTTCTCGGTGATGATGAGCCCGAGCGCGGCCAGCGCGTAGGGCAACGCGAAGGTCGGTACGTTGGCCAGCCAGTTGACGAGGAAATCAAACATCGGGGCGCCTTCCCGGCACCCACCGCACGCGGTGCCGCAAAAAGAAGTCGGAGGCGGCGACGCCGATCACGATCACCGCCTGGATGAGCTGCACCATCGCGCTGGGGATGCCGTAGAACACCTGCAGGCTCTGCCCGGCCACGTAGAGCACGCCGACCAGCACCGCGGTCACGAAGGTGGCGAGGGGATTGTTGCGGGCCAGGAACGCGATGAGGATGCCGGAGAAGCCGTAGCCGTTGAAGAACGACTGGGTCAGCCGGTACTCGACGCCCGCGCAGATGCTGAAGCCGGCCAAGCCCGCCAGCGCCCCCGAGAGCAGGGCGGCGGCCAGCATCACCCGCGTCATCGGCAGGCCCTGGCCTTCGCCGAGGCGCGGATTGGCTTCGGCCACCCGGGAGAGGAACCCGAAGCGGCTGACGTTCAGGAGCCACCAGCACAGGAGGGTGAGGAGGCCCGCCAGCGGCAGGGCCCAGGTCAGGTCCCCCCAGCCGAGACTGCCCAGCCGCTCGGCGAGGTCGTACTGCTTGGAATTGGGGAAGCTGCTCACCGGGTCCTGCCAGGGTCCGTAGAGCAGCTGCAGCAGCCCGTTGAACGCGACGTAGTTCAGCAGCAGCGTCGAGATGACCTCGTTCAGTCCGATGCGGATCTTCAGCACGGCCGGGATCAGGACCCAGGCCATCCCGGCCAGGGCCGCCGCCAGCATCATGAGGCCGAGCCGCACGGGGGCCGGCCCGACGTCGTGGATCGCGATCGCGGTGGCCGCGATGGCGCCCAGGATCATCTGCCCCTCGATGCCGATGTTCCAGAACCGGACGCGAAAGGCGACGGCCGCCGCGAGCCCGACGATGGCGAGGGGGCCCGCCTGGACCAGCACCGCCGTCAGGCTGCCCCGGCTGGTCACCATCACGATCACGAATTCCTGGAGGAGATCCGAGAGGCCGACGCCGGAGGCGACCAGGATGGCGGTCGCGAGCCCCATCCCGACGACGAGGCCGCAGGCCAGGACCACGCCCTGATACCAGCGAGGGACGTGCTGCCGGATCTCGACCGTGATGCGGCCGCGCCCGGGCAGCCTGGGGCCCGGCCGCTGGGGGGCGGTGGACAGGAGGGGCATGGAACGAGCCTCAGGCATGGTGCACCATGGCGGCGCCGATGGCCTGCCGGTCGGCGGGCGCGTCGAACTCGCGAACGATCCGGCCCCGGCTTATCACGCCGATCCGGTCCGACATCAGCATCACCTCGTCGAGATCCTCGCTGATCAGGAGCACGCCCGCGCCCGCGTCGCGGGCCTCGCGCAGGCGCCGGTGGATGTCGGCCGTCGCCCGCACGTCGAGGCCGCGCGCCGGAGAGTGGGCGAGGACGACGCGGGGCCGGCCGGCGAATTCGCGGGCGATGACGAGCTTCTGCGCATTGCCGCCCGAAAGCAGGCCGGCCTTCTGGCGGGGGCTGCGGGCGCCCCGGATGTCGAAGGCCGCGATGGCGGCCTCGGTCGCGGCCCGGATCGCGGCGCGATCGACCCGCAGCCAGCCGCCGAAGCGCCCGGAGGCCAGGCCGCCCACCGCATAGTTCTCGGCGACCGAGAGGTCGCCGGCCAAACCGTAGACCTGCCGGTCCGCCGGGATCGCGGCCAGTCCCCGCGCCCGGCGCAGCTTGGGACCGGCGCCGGTGACGTCGTCGCCCGCGAGCGCGATGCGCCCGGTCCCGGCGCGCCGGACCCCCATGAGGATCTCGGCGAGCTCGGTCTGACCGTTCCCGCCGATGCCGGCGAGGCCGTAGATCTCCCCCGCGCGGATCGTGAGGTTCAGGCCGTACAGGGTCTGCAGCCCGTCGGACCGGGTGCCCGCGAGACCCTCGACCGCGAGCACCGGGCCTTCGATCCGGGTGGCGGGGCAGTGCACCGGGTTCGCCGTGGCGCCGACCACCAGGGTGGTGAGCTCGGCCGCCGAGAGGCTCGCCGGATCGGCACTCGCCACGATGCCGCCGCCGCGCATCACGGTGACGCGGTCGGCATGGCGCTGCACCTCGCCGAGCTTGTGGGTGACGAGGACGACGGCCGCGCCCTTGCGCGCCAGGGCCCGCATGGTCGTGAGCAGCGCCTCCGCCTCGCGGTCGGTGAGCACGGCGGTGGGCTCGTCGAGGATGAGGATGCCGGCGCCGGCCACCAGCACCTTCAGGATCTCCACGCGCTGCTGCTCGGCCACCGACAGGCTGCCGACCGGCCGCCGGAGATCGACGGCGAAGCCCACCGCCTCGCTCTGCGCGCGGATCGCCGCCTCGACCTCGGCGAGACCGGCACCGTAGCGGGCGGCCCCCTGCGCCAGCAGGATGTTCTCCACGGCGGTGAAGGCTTTGACGAGCTTGTAGTGCTGGTGGACCATGCCAATCCCGAGCCGCCGGGCCTCAACGGGGCCGGTCAACGCGACCTCGCGGCCCCGCACGCGGATGCGGCCCTGGTCGGGCCGGTAGAGCCCCGCCGCCACGTTCATCAGGGTGGATTTGCCGGCGCCGTTCTCGCCCAGCAGGGCGTGAACCTCGCCGGATTCCACCGCGAAGTCGGCCTTGGCGAGCGCCTGGAAACCGTCGAAGGTCTTCGAGACGCCGAGGAGTTCGAGGGCCATGCCCATCGCTGCACCGTCCATGGGGTTGATCGGTCCGCCGGTCGCGGACGGGCGGCCGGGTGCGAGACCCGGCCGAAGCGCGGTCATTTCTGGGTGGTCACGCCCTTAACGAACCAGTCCATCTTCCAGAGGTCGGCATCGCTCAGGACCTGTCCAGCCGGCACCCGCAGCTTGCCGTCGCGATCGTCGAGGGGGCCGGCATAGATCTGCTTGCCCTCGATGATCGCCTTGCGCTCGGCCAGGATCTCCTTGACCGCCGCCGGAGGCACGGCCGCGCCGCAGCAGGCGATGTCGGTGCCCCCCTTGGCCATGCTCATGAAGGCCCCGTTGGGCGCCGGCACCCAGGTGCCGGCCATGATTTTCCGAATCTCGGGCACCAGGGCCTTGTCCCAGGTCCAGACCGAGGAGCAGACCGTCGCCTTGGGGGCGAATTCCCGCATGTCGCGGTGGTGGCCGGTGCCGTAGATCCCGCGCTCCTGCGCGACGATCTGGGTCGCGGGCGTGTCCACGTGCTGGCCGAGCACGTCGGCGCCCTGATCGACCAGGGCCTCGGCCGCGGCGCGCTCCTTCACCGGATCGTTCCAGATGCCGGTATAGACCACGTTGAGCGTGGCGTTGGGGTTCATCTTCCGGGCGCCGAGCTCGTAGGCGTTGATCGTCCAGTTCACGACGCCGAAGGGATTGGCCGCCACGAACCCGAGCTTGCCGGTCTTGGACACGGCGCCCGCGGCCATGCCGCAGAGATACTGGCTCTCGTAGGTGCGCCCGTAGACCGATTCGAGGTTCGGCCCGTTGGTGGTGCCCGACAGGTTGAGGAAGGCGACGTCGGGATACTTCTCGGACAGTTCCTTGAAGGTGTCGGAATAGCCGAAGGCGGTGCCGATGATGATGTTGTAGCCGCGCTTGATGAAGAGCTCGACCACGGGCCGGATCGCCGTGGCGTTCTCCTTCACCCCGTCCACCGCCGGGATCTTCATGTCCAGCGCCGCTTCCATCTTCACGCGGGCCTCATCGGCGGCCTGCGACCAGCCGCCGTCGTTCTTCTGCCCGAAGATCACCATGGCGACCTTGGGTTCGTCCTTCAGCTTGAAGGGCGCGGCCACGGCCGGCAGGGTGGGGAGGGCCGCGAGGCCTACGGCCAGCAGCGATTTCAGGAACGGTCGGATCATGGCGTCGAGTTCTCCGGGATGAGCGGCCGCAATCGGCGGGCACAGGGAAGGTCGTGCGCGCGCCGCCGTCTGCGTGGCGCGCGCGGGTGTGGTCACGGCACGGTGTCGATCCGGAAGGCGTCGCCTTCGGGGTCGCGCGGGACGGGGTGGTCCCCGTCGCGGTCGGGCAGCACGTCAGGCCGCCTTGTCGACCTTGCCGAAGGTCGTCTGCTTGACGAACTTCGCGCGCAGGTGATCCCCGGAGGACACCGGGGCATACTTCGCCGGATGCTCGGCGTCCTGGCAGGTGGGCAGGCAGGCGACGTCGGCGTCGTAATTCGGCTGGTGGAAGAACACGATCGACAGGCGGTCGACGTTGTCCTCCGATCCGAACGCGGGATTGACCACCCGGTGCACCGTCGAGGACCAGGTATCGTTGGTCCATTGCTGCATCAGGTCGCCGATGTTGACGATGAAGGTGCCGGGAATGACCGGCACGTCGACCCACGCGCCGAGCTTGTTCTTGACCTGCAGGCTCTTGTCACCGAGTTCCTTGCGCAGGATCGTCATGCTGCCATAGTCGGAATGGGCACCGGCGCGGAGCTGACCGGGCAGCGGCGCGCTGGTCTGAGCCGGGTAGCGCAGCACGCGCATCATCGAGATGTTCTTGTCGATGGTCGGGTCGAAGTGGGTCTCGTCGAGCTTCAGTCCCAGCGCGAAGATGCGCATCAGGTCACGGGCGAGCGTGTCGACGGCGCGGAAATACGCGCTCCAGACCTCCTTCAGATCGGCAGGCTCGGCGGGCCAGACGTTCGGCGCGAAATGCGGACCGGCCGCTTCGCTGGTGTAGTAGGGGTCGCCCGCCGGCACGTCGACGGGGCCGATGGACAGCGACTCCTTGATGTCCGGCGGTGTCGGCTCGTCCAGGCTGAAGGACAGGCCTTCCCCGCCCACGGCGCTGTAGCCCCGGACCTGATCCGGGGCGGGCCGGTCGACTGCGAGCTTCTCCGCATGCGGCCGGTCGAAGAACTGGCGCGACACCGCGTGGGTGCGCGCGATCAGCGCTTCCGAAATGCCGTGGCCGGAGACGACGAGGAAGCCGATGTCGCGGCAAGCCTGGTCGACCTGGGCGGCGACGGCGGCTTTGCCCTCCGGCGTACCCGAGCGGTAGGGGCTGAGATCGATGACGGGAACCTGAAGCAGAGGCATGGCGGCATCCAAAGTTTGACCACCTGGTCCGACATGCCATGGCAACGACCGTGCCAAGCCGGGCCCCGGCGTCACCGACCGCGTCCTCACGCCGCCCGGACGCGCCAGGCCGCCAGGATCTCGGCGGCCTCCGTGACGAGGCCGAGATGCGTCGCGACGATGCGCAAGGCCGCGTCCTCCAGCGCCGCACTGGTGCCGGCCACGAGGTCGGCGGCCACCACGACGTGGTAGCCGAGGTTCGACGCATCGAAGGCGGAGTTGAGAACGCAGCAGTCGGTCAGGCAGCCGTCGAAGACAACCGTGCGGATGCCGAGGTTCCGCAGAAGAAAGTCGAGGTCTGTCGGGTAGAAGGCCGAGAGCCTCTTCTTGGTTTCGACGATCAGGTCGTCGTCCGTCACCTGGGTGACGAACGCGTTCCAGCGCGTCCCCTCGATCGCATGCTCGTCGGCGTTCGGGATTTCGCCCACATGCAGGGGGAAGACGAGGCGCCAGGCCGCCTTGAGGCCGTTGACGTCGTCGACTCCGCCCCGACGCAGCTTGCTCCGGACGTGGATGATCCGGATGCCGGCCGCCCGCGCGGAGTCGTGAAACGCATCGACCGCCGGCACGATGGCGCGGGCGCGCGGTGCCGGACAGGGGCAGGCGGGATCGTCGTCGAGATGGCCGCGGTGCAGGTCGATCGACACGATCGCCGTGGATTTCGGATCGAAATACGGAGCGAAGGCCGCTCCGAGATCCCGCATTTCGCCGTCGACGTAGCTTCGCATGGGTACCGCTCCCCGCTCCGGCACCGAAGGACCGGCGCCGTGTTCCGACACAGACTTTTCAAGCGATCCACACGGCCTCGAACGCGGGACCGTATGTCCGGGCATTGAGAGGAAGGGGCATGCACAGAGCCCCCCGCCAAGCTCAGAAGCCCAGCAACACCGGAGACGAAGGGGTGAGCCTTTGGCTGCCCTCTCGCCGGATGCATCGGTTTTTCTATCTGGACCCTTCTCGGCGTTTCGCGGCGCAAGGCCGGACGACGAGACGATGAACAAATCAGCTGAATTATTTCTTGGACCCGAATATCGACATCCTATTGGCAGTTTATGCAATATAAAAATTTGAATTGCTAGGGCAATAGGCAAACTGATGGACTAATAGGCAAGTCGTGCCGCAACGTCTTGCTGCAGCGGTCCGGTGACCGGACGCCAGGGGGTTCCCGGCCCGACGCCGTCGCGGCGCGCTCGGCAGGGCTTCCCATCCCCTGGGAAACGGGACCGTCGAACCGCCACGGCCCGTGGTCCGCGTCCCGGCGTCTTGACGCGCTCCGGCGAAGTTCGTCACACCTGCCCGGCACGGAGCCCTCTGGATGACCGCCTCGCCCGACAACCCGCCCTGCGGCGGCCTGCCGCCCCAGACCGCGCTGATGACCGGCAGGGCCGTGTTCACCGAGGCCTACGCCGTCATCCCCCGGGGCGTGATGAGCGACATCGTCACCTCCGTCCTGCCCTTCTGGGAGCACACCCAGGCCTGGATGCTGGCCCGCCCCCTCTCGGGCTTCTCCAAGACCTTCGCCCAGTCCCGCCTCCACAAGGACGTCGACCGGCATCCATCCCTCGCACCCCTCCGGGGAAACCCATGAGCGACCGTCGCATCGTCGCCGCGCCGCTGACGGCGGAGGCCTTCGCCCCGTTCGGCACGGTCATCGACAAGGACGCCGTCGCGCCGCGTCCGATGAATGCCGGCAAGGCCCGCCGCTTCCACGACCTCGCACAGGTGCATGTGGCGGGCGCGGACGGGCACGTGGTGATCGGCTACGTCGAGGCCGACCCCTACGGCCTGCCCCTCGCCGTCAGCCTCGTGGAGCGCCATCCGCTGGGCGCACAGGCCTTCCTGCCCCTGAATGGGGCGCCGTTCCTCGTGGTGGTCTGCCCCGACGAGGGCGGTCGCCCCGGCCGGCCGCGGGCCTTCGTCACGGCGCCGGGGCAGGGCGTCTGCTACGCCATCGGGACGTGGCACGGGGTGCTCACCCCCGTCGGCGCCCCCCAGGACTTTCTCGTGGTCGACCGCGGCGGGCTGGGCACGAACCTGGAGGAATACGTGTTCGACCAACCCTGGACGATCCAGGCGCCCCCGGCGCCCTGAGCGGTCTCGAGCCCCCGGACCGGACAAGGCGGGACCGCGCCCGCCCGTCAGCGCGGCTCCGCGGCCGGGGAGGCGCCGGCGGCGAGGCGGGGCGACAGGACGACCATGAGCGGTACGACGGCCAGCGCCGTCGCGGCGGCGGCGAGCATCGCGACGCGGGGCCCGGCCGCATCGCCCAGCGGCCCGTAGAGCAGGGGGGCCGCCAGGGCGCTGCCGCCCAGGGTCCAGGTGTAGAAGACCGCGAAGGCCCTCTCGACCTGCCCCCCCGGCGCCAGCTCCAGCACCGTGCCGTAGAGCACGGAAGAGGTCCCGTTCAGCATGATGCCGAGGACCGGCAGGAGTGCCAGGACCGGCCAGAGCGGGAGCACGGTCACGGCCAGGATCGCCAGCGCCGTGCCCGTCTCGGTCAGGATGACGGTCCGGGTCACGCCGAAGCGCTCGCCGAACCGCCCGCAGACGGCCTTGCCGAGGGCGCCTCCGATGAACACCGCCGAGAGGGCGAAACCCACCAGGGTCAGGCCGGCGCCCTTCTCCTGAAGCAGGAAGGGCAGGTAGAGGAGGAAGGCCGGGCGCGCGGCGTTGTCGAGGGTGCCGATGGCCACGAGCAGCCCGAAGCCGGCGCCTCCGGTCCCGCCGGGCGCAGCGGCCCGCGGCGATCCGGCCGCCCCCCCGTCCCGTGACGCGGGATCACGCGGCAGCAGGCGCAGGAGGCCGAGCGCCACCGCGAGGCCCAGGGCGGCGATGAGCCAGAGCGCCGAGCGCCAGTCCATCAGCGACAGCAGCAGGCCGAGCAGGGGCGGCACGCTGGCCTTTCCGAGGTCGCCCGTGAAGTTGTAGGTGCCGAGCGGGCCGCGGGCCGAGCGGCCGTAGGCGCGGGCGATCACCGCGGAGGCCAGGGGATGCTGGGTGCTGCTGCCGATGCCCCCGAGGGTCAGGGCCAGGCAGAGGCCGGCCAGGCTCCCCGAGAGGCCGGCCAGGGCATAGCCGCCGGCGCTCAGCAGGGTCCCGAGCACCAGCACCCGCCGCGCGCCGAACCGGGCCGCAAGCTGGGCCGACGGCATCTGCAGGGCGGCGAGGGCACCGTTGTACAGGCTGCGCAGCAGGGCGAGGGCGGCGTAGCCGAGGGCGAACTCCGCCTGCCAGACCGGCAGGAGCACGTAGATCAGGTCCGTGTAGCCGTCGTGCAGGGCGTGGTTGAGGCCGACGGCCGCCAGCGTCCGCCGCGCCCCCGGGCGGGGCGGGGCGCCGACGACGGACGTTCGAAACGGAGCGCTCAGGTCCTGTGCGGACGACATGCGGGACTGATCCTGGTTTGCCGACGCAGGATCACCCGCTCGTCCGCGGCTGACAAACGCCTTATGCTGACGCTCGCGTGAGGAAACCTGACCCATGCTGCGTCGCCTGCCGCCCCTGAACGCGCTGAAGGCCTTCGAGGCCGCCGGGCGCCATGCCAGCTTCACCCGGGCCGCCGAGGAGTTGCGCGTCACCCACGGGGCGGTGAGCCGGCACGTCCAGGCGCTCGAAGCCTGGCTCGGCCAGCCCCTCTTCGAGCGGCACAACCGCCGCGTGGTCCTGACGGAGGCGGGCGCGAGCTACCTCGCCGAGATCGGCGCCGCCCTGGACCGCATCGCCCTCGCGACGACGCGACAGGTGGAGCGCGGACGGCCACGCCTGCTCCGCGTGAACGCGCTGGCGACCTTCACCCTGCGCTGGCTGATCCCGCGGCTCTCCGGGTTCCAGCGCGCCAATCCCGCCGTGGAGGTGCGCCTGACCACCTCGAACGTGCCCCTGGCCAACCTGGCCGAGCCCTTCGACGTCGCCATCCGGGGTGGGCCCGACCGGCGGACGGGCCATATCGGGCGCCCCTTCCTCACCGAGCGCCGCATCCCCGTCTGCAGTCCCACCCTGCTGCGGCGCCTGCCGCTCACGGAGGCGGGACAGCTCCGGGGTCACACGCTGCTGCACGCGGCGACGCTGCCCCAGGTCTGGCCGCAATGGCTGGAGGCCGCCGGGGTGCCGGGCCTGGAGCCGCGGGCCTCGGTGACGCTGGAGCATTTCTACCTCACGCTCCAGGCCGCCCTCGACGGCCTCGGCGTGGCGATGGGGCCCGAGCGGCTGATCGCCGACGACGTCGCGGCCGGCCGGCTGACCTGCCCCTTCGCCGGCCCCTCCCTGCCGGCCCGAAGCTACTTCACCTACGTGCCGGAGGCCCGCGCGGACGACCCCTCGGTCCGCGCGTTCTGTGCCTGGCTGGTCGCCGCGGCCGACCCTTGAGGCCCGGGGCCGTCGCCGGTCCCCCGGCGAGCCCCGTCCGCCGGTCTCACCGGGGGGCCGGAGACGGGGCCTGCTTGGCGGCGGCCAGGGCGGCCGCCTTGCCGGCGGCGGCGTAGAGATCGAGACGCGCATAGATGCCGAAGGCCGATCCGTCGTCCAGGAACCCGCCGCCCGGTCCCTGGGTCTCCGTCAGGATCGCGTTGGCCTCCGCGAGGCTGAGCACCGGGAAGGCGGCCGTGAGCAGGTGTCCGGCCTCCGGCGCGAGCCGGCCGACATCGTCCGTCGTGCCCACCCGCTGCGGATGCACGACGGGCAGGCCGTAGGTCTGGGTCGCGTCGTAGAGGGCCGCGTTGGCGGCGGCATCGCGGAAGCGTCCGGTATCGGCGCTCGCGCAGGCTGCGACGGTGCCGCCGCAGGCGTCTTTCAGGAAGGCGGTCAGGTCCGTGCGGGCGGCTTCGACGGCCGCCCGATAATCGGGGATCGTCACGGCCGCGCGGGTCTCGCGGCCCATCTCGGCGACCACCGCCGGGTTGCGACGCATCTGGCCCACATAGGCGGGATCGTTGGCCAGGAGATGGGCGACCGCGTGCAGGGCGACCGCCCGTCCGCCCAGCACATCCATGGCGTAATGCGCCCCGACGACGATGCGGTTGGTGCCGTACTCGGCGGCGCGGGTGATCATCTGCTGGTAGCGCTCCGGCACCAGGATCGCGAGCACGACGGATTCGGTGTAGCCGTAGGTGGTGTGCCCGCTCGGATACGAAGGGCTGTCGAGCAGGTTCATGCGCGGGCCGCGCAGCCAGTCCAGGCTGTGGGATGGCCGGCCGAAGTAGTCGGTGCCGCGATAGGCGAACAGGCTCGGCAGGGTCTGGAACGGACGGGCATCGCCGTGGGCATCGCTCCCCGGCGTCCCGGCGGGTCGGCCATAGGCCTTGCCGAACACGTCCGTCGTGCCGCCGCGCTCCGTCAGGAGGACGGCGGCGGCCTCCGAGACCGGCGCCTTGCCGTTGGTGGTGGCGTTCGCGAAGAAGTACTTGCCCGCGTTCGAGTCGGACTTGGCGACGTGGTTGGTGTAGCCGAGGAGGTCGGCGACGGACGGCGCCACGTTGGTGAAGGTCTCGTCGGCGGCGTAGCGGGCCTTGGCCTGGTAGACGCCGCCGAGCCTGCTGCCGAGCCCGTCGGCGAGTTCCGTCGCGTTTCCGTCGGTGATGAAGGAATCGCGCAGGGCGAGCTGACGCTGATCGCGGAGCGGCAACAGGAAGGGCACCGCGCCGGTCCCGGCCTGAATCGCGCCCGTGACCGTCAGGTTGGCATCGAGGGCGGCCCGTCCCGTCTCGCTCGCGCCCAGGGCGCTGACGGGCGCGAGCCCCTTCAGGGCGGCGAGGGTCTGCGCCGACTGCGCCGCGGCCGGGAGGGGCGACAGGAGGCACAGGGCCGTCGTCCAGGATCTCAGCGTCTTCGCCATGGTGTCGTCTCCGGTGCCCGGTGCCGCTCCCGGTCCAGAGGCTCCGGGCCCCGGGAATCCCGGGCCCGGACCGGACGGGATCGGGAAGCTCGGATCGGGTCATAGAAGTTGTATGTGACGGCCGGACGTCGGGACCGTGCCGGATGCGGTCGACGGGTCAGGCGGATCGACCGGGGCCGATGGAGGCGTCCCGGTCCGCGTCGAGCTGGACCATCAGCTCGGCGAGCCGCGGGTCGAGGGGCTCGTCGATGACGGGCTCGTAGAGGGCTTGCAGCTGACGGCCGAGACGGAGCCGGGTGGCCTCGTTCAGGGTCGGCAGGGAAATCTCATCGGGACGGCGATGCCGTTCGTGCTCAAGATCGCTGGCCATACGCCTCATGTGGCGGACGAACGGTTGCCGGCAATGGGCGCGGCCGGCCCGGACCACAGCCTTTCGCGCCGTCGCCGATCCGTCCCGTCTCCGTTCCCCGCCGGAACACGCCGATCCCGCATCCGGTTGGACGCTCACGGCAATCGGAGGAATCATCCATGAACAAGGCGTCATCCGTGAAGACCAGTCTCGCCTGGACGGCCGGCCTCGCCCTGGGTCTCATCGCCCTCGCGGGCCAGGCGGAGGCCAAGGGCTGCATCAAGGGGGCGGTCGTCGGCGGCGTCGCCGGACACATGGCCGGGCATGGAAAGATGGGCGCCGCCGCCGGCTGCGCCGTCGGGCACAGCAAGGCGAACAAGAAAGACAAGCAGCCGAGCGGGGCTCAGCAGCCGCCGCAACAGAACTGAAGCCCTGAACCTCCAGCCGCGGCGGCGGCCCTGAACGCGGGTGGGCCCGGAGGAGCCGGCCGGGCTTCTCCGGGCCGGGCGTCATCGAGAAGGCCTGCGCGGATCGACAGGAGGTCGGGCAAGACTTGATTCCCCTCGGCCTGCCCGACCGGGCGCTCGCCGCGCTCCAGGAGGCCGGCGTGACGGCGCTCCGCCTCAACGTCCTCGTCGGCGGCGGCGTCGGTCTCGCCGACGTCGAGGCCTACGGGCAGCTCGCCCGCGAGATGGGCCGGCACCTGCAGGTCCTCCTCGACGCGCGCGACCTGCCGGTGCCGGTGGTCATCGATCACATGGGCGATCCCATGGGCGATCCCATGGGCGATCCTATGGGCGATCCCATGGGCGATCCTATGGGCGATCCCATGGGCCATGTCCCCACCTCCGCGGGCCTCGCGGATCCGGGCTTCCGCACCCCCGTCGACCTCGTGCGCGACGGCGCCTGGCTGAAGTTCCAGGGCGCGTCCCGCACCTCCACGGCGGGGCCGCCCTACGCCGACACGGTCCCGTTCGCGCGGGCCCTGAACGAGGCCGCGCCGGATCGCTCCCTTCTGGGGCTCGGACCGGCCGCACGTGGCGACCTGGGGCCCGATGCCCGCCATCGGCGACCTGCTCGACCTGATGGCGGACTGGGTTCCGGACCCGGAGCGGCGGCGGAAGTACTTCGTCGACGATCCGCACCGGCTCTACGGCTTCCCGCCAGGGCTTCGTTAAGGCTCCGTGCAGGGGAGGCGGATTAGGGTCCGGTCATGCGCTACATCTCGGCCGCCGGCCTGCTCCTCTGCGTCTCGCTCCACGCCGCGGCCGTGGCGGCCGGACCGCGCGATCGCCTGATGGGTGCGCCCGACACCCCCGGCGTGGTGACCGGCGGATCGTTCGGCCCGAGCGGAAACGACTATTACGGCGACATGCGCCTGCAGCCCGCGGGCTCACGGTCCCCCGCGACCCGTTACGCCAGGGTCAAGCCGCGCC
This sequence comes from Methylobacterium sp. 001424705, assembly GCF_059816145.1. Taxonomy (NCBI): domain Bacteria; kingdom Pseudomonadati; phylum Pseudomonadota; class Alphaproteobacteria; order Hyphomicrobiales; family Methylobacteriaceae; genus Methylobacterium; species Methylobacterium sp. 001424705. The sequence goes on from NZ_JCBANU010000003.1 coordinate 76,740, forward strand.
ACCCCAAGGTCGACAAACCGGTTCCGAAATCCTGACGCCCGCACAAGAAACCCGCCGCGGCCGGAGCCGGGCGGGTGGAGGTGTTCGCCTCTGGGAGGAAAGCGTCCGTCCTTCCTAACGGGTCCTCCGGCCGGCACCACTTCGCCGGGCGCGGGTCTGGTATGCCAGAACGGCGCAAGCCCCGGGACGGGCCGTTCCCCTGGGGGCCGACCCCGTGACGGTCACTCCACGGTAACGGACTTGGCGAGGTTGCGGGGCTGGTCGACGTCCTTCCCCATGGTCACGGCCGCGTGGTAGGCCAGGAGCTGGATCGGGACGGCGTAGAGGATCGGAGCCACCACCGGTTCGACCTCCGGCATCATCACCGTCGCCAGGGTATCCAGGCCGTGCGCGGCCGCCCCGGTGGCATCGCCGATGAGGACGATCCGTCCCCCGCGCGCGGCGACCTCCTGCATGTTCGACACCGTCTTCTCGAACACCGCGTCGTGGGGCGCGATCACGATGACCGGCATCGCCTCGTCGATCAGGGCGATCGGGCCGTGCTTGAGCTCGCCCGCCGCGTAGCCCTCGGCGTGGATGTAGGAGATCTCCTTCAGTTTCAGGGCCCCTTCGAGGGCGAGCGGATAGGCGGTGCCGCGGCCGAGATAGAGCACGTCGCGGGCCTTCGCGATCTCCTGGGCCAGGCCCTGGATCTCGGCCTCCTGGCGCAGGGCCTGCGCCAGGAGGCCGGGCATGGCGATCAGCGCGTCGACGAGCCGGCGCTCCGCGTCGGCGTCGAGATGCCCGCGGGCCCGGCCCGCCGCGATGGCGAGGCACAGGAGCGTCGTCAGCTGGCAGGTGAAGGCCTTGGTGGAGGCGACCCCGATCTCGGGTCCGGCGAAGGTCGGCAGCACCACATCGGATTCCCGCGCCATGGTGGAGGTCGGCACGTTAAGGACCGCCAGGATGTGCTGACCCTGGGCGCGGGCGTAGCGCAGGGAGGCGAGGGTGTCGGCGGTCTCGCCCGATTGCGAGATCACCAGGGCGGCCTCGCCCCGGCTCAGCGGGGCCTCGCGGTAGCGGAACTCGGAGGCGACGTCGATCTCGACCGGCAGGCGCGCCAGGCTCTCGAACCAGTACTTGGCCACGAGGCCGGCATAGTAGGCCGTGCCGCAGGCGGTGATGGACAGGCGCGTCAAGTCGGCGAAGTCGAAGGGCAGCGTCACGGGAAGCCGGACGCGGCTCGCCGCGAGGTCGATGTAATGGGCCAGGGTCCGGCCCACCACTTCGGGCTGCTCGTGGATCTCCTTGGCCATGAAGTGGCGGTGGTTGCCGCGGTCGACCAGGTAGTTCTGCGTCACGATGGTCTGGCGCGCCCGGGTGGCCGGCGCCCCCGCGGCATCCCGGATCTCGGCCCCCTGGCGCGTCAGCACGGCCCAGTCGCCGTCCTCCAGGTAGGTGATCGAATCGGTCAGCGGGGCCAGCGCCAGGGCGTCCGACCCGAGATAGGTCTCGCCCGCGCCGAACCCTACCGCCAGGGGAGCGCCGTGGCGGGCCCCGATCAGCAGGTCGGTCTCGCCGGCGAAGAGGAAGGCGAGGGCGAAGGCGCCGCGCAGCTGGGGCAGGGTGGTGGCCACCGCCTCCACCGGGTCCAGGCCGCGCTCCATGTGCCAGCTCACCAGCTGGGCCACGACCTCGGTGTCGGTTTCGGTCTCGAAGGCGACGCCGTCGGCCTCCAGCCGCCGCTTGAGCGTGCGGAAGTTCTCGATGATGCCGTTATGGACCACCGCCAGGCGCGCGGTGGCGTGCGGATGGGCGTTGGTCTCGTTGGGCCGCCCGTGGGTCGCCCACCGGGTGTGGCCGATCCCGATGGGGCCGGTGAGCGGCGACTGGATCAGCTTGAGCTGGAGGTTGACGAGCTTGCCCTCGGCCCGGCGCCGCTCCAGCCGACCCGCCTCCAGGGTGGCCATTCCGGCGGAATCATAACCCCGGTACTCCAGGCGCCGCAGCGCCTCGACCACGGGCCCCGCAACCGCCTCGCGGCCGACGATTCCGACGATTCCGCACATGGGTGGACTCCTGAAGGCTGGAAGGACGGCAGGCTCAGGCGGCGCGCAGGGGCGCCGTCAGCATCGTACCGGCGGCTTGGCGCAGGTCGCGCCGCGGCGGCTTCGCGCCGAGGGCGGCCAGGGCGTCGGGCGAGCCGACGATGACCCGGCGCTCACCGCGGCGCAGCCGGGCCGGGTCATGGGCGATCGTGATCGGCTTGCCGGAGGCCAGGATCATGCCCTCCAGGAGGTCGCCGATGCGGGTGGGGACGCCGGTGCACAGGTTGACCACCCCGGAGGCCGCCGGATTGGCGGCGAGCTCGGCGAGGGCCCAGGCGACATCCTCGACGAGGAGCATGTCACGGCAGACCTCGATGTCGCCGGTGACGAGGGTTCCGCCGCCGGCACCGAACGCGTCGATCTGGCGGGCGAAGTCGCCCAGCGCGAGATGGCCGGGCAATCCCCGCCCGATCGGGTTGAAGATCCGCGCCACGAGCACGCGGATTCCGGTCTCGGCCGCGAAGGTGAGGGCGGCCCGGGTCTGGGCGAGCTTGCTCCGGCCGTAGGCCGTGAGCGGTGCGCAGGGCGCGTCTTCCCGCACCGGAACCCCGTCGACCACGGCCTCGCCGTACTCGGCGGCGCTTCCCGCCAGGATGACGGTCGGGCGCAGCCCGGTGCGGCGCAGGGCGGCGAAGAGCGCCTGGGCCAGGCCGAGATTGACCGCCTGCAACCCCTCGGGCGTCCCCTGCGTCGCGCCGGCGAGGTGGAACACCGTGGCGGGCCGGAAGTGGTCGAGGGCCTTCCCCCAGGTCGCGACGCTCCAGTGCCCGGGCGCCACGGTCCAGTGCTCGGCCCGGACATCCCGCCGGGTGCCGACCGTCGCGACGGGCAGTCCGCGCCCGTCGAGATGCGTGGCGAGGGCCCGGCCGATGAAGCCCCCCGCGCCGCTGATCAGGATGCCGCCACCCGGCTGGTGCGACGACATCGGGTCACGAGGCCAGGAACAGGCTGCGATCCGAGACGAACATCTGCTGGGCGAGGGCGAAGTCGTCGGGACGCCCGATGTCGAGCCAGACGCAATCCTCGTGGAAGCAGGCCACGTCGCCGCCGGCCGCCTTCACCTGGGCGATGAGGTTGGGCATGTCGAGGAAGGTGTTGGGCACGAGGTGCTGGCGCACCGCCTCCCGCGACAGGGCGTAGACGCCCATGCTGACGAAGTGCGTGCTCTTCGGCTTCTCGCGATAGGCCGTCATGCGGCTGCGCTCGTCGATCTCGATCAGGCCGAAATCGATCTTCACCTCGCGCTCGAACACGCCGATCGAGATGTCGGCCCCGGCCTCCCGATGGGCCGCCATCATGTTCTTCAGGTTGAGGGTCGTGAGAAGGTCGCCGTTGGTGACGAAGAAGGCCTCGTCGAGGTCGTCCAGCATGGCGCCGAGGGCGCCGGCGGTGCCGAGGGGCTGGTCCTCCAGCCGGTAGCGGATGTTGAGGCCCAGACGCTCGCCGTCCCGGAAGAACGCCTCCAGCAGGTGACTGAGGTGGTTCACCGCCAGGATCACGTCGGTGATGCCCGCGCATTTCATCTGGCGCAGCAGCAGCTCCAGGACCGGCATGTCGTTGAGCGGCATCAGGGGCTTGGGGAACAGCGCCGAGTAGGGATGGAGCCGCGTCCCCTTGCCGCCAGCCATCACCACCGCCTGCTTGATCGCCGGCGTCGAGGTGATCTGCGGCGCCAGGCGCTCGGATGCCGCGTCGTAGAGATGCAACGCATGCGCGGATTCCGAAGATCTCAGATGATGATCTGCCCGGTCCGGAACGACCTCAAGCATTGCGCCCTCCTAAACTTTCCGATTGAAATTGAATTTGTCGCTGACGAATATTGTGGCCTCAGGAAGGATTAACGGATTTTTAAGACTTCATAGCAACCGCCATGGTGGGCTTAGCGGCCGCATCCAAGGGACGCGCGCACTAACCCGATTTCGCTACGGTGTAGAGCAGTTGGGGGGAGCCCCTCCAAAGCGTGAAGCCCGGACATCGCTCCGGGCTCCCACGTGCCGCCGGGACGCCTCTCCCGCAAAGTCTCGTGGACCGACTTTCGTCGACGAGGTTGATGCGTGGCCTGCCCGGTCACGGCTCCGCTCCAGGCGAGCGCACGCGCAGGTCGCCGATCGCATCCAACGAAGCCGAACGCCTGGCGGCGCCGATCATCGCCATGACGGCCAACGTCCTGCCCGAGCAGATCCGGATGTTCCGGGAGGCCGGGATGGACGACCCTATCGGCAAGCCGTTCCACCGGGCCGCCCTCGACCGGATGGTCGACAAATGGCCGTGCTCGGGGTCGGGGGCGATGCCGCCCGCCGACCAGGCGGTCGCGGAATCCGGCCTCGTCGATCGCCGCATCGAAAACCGAGATGGTCGTACGACGAGATCGTCGCCCTGATCGGCGCGCCGCGCACCACCGGCCTCCTCCTGGCCTTCGCGAAGGAACTGGACACGCGCTTCCTGTACGAGGCCGAGACCGAGGAGGCTCGCAACGGCCTGCGCTTCGAGGTCCACAGCTGCGTCTCATCGGCGGAGACGCTCGGCTTCACGGGGCTCTCGGACGCCTGCCGCACCCTCGACGGCTGCGACGAGCGGCGAATCGCGCAGGCCGGGCCCGAGACCTTCCGCCGGCGGCTCGGCGCGGTGCGGATGCTGGCCCGCCGGTCCGCCGCATGCGCGGCGGCGCTCGCGCCCCACGGCCGGCCGCGGGCGACAAGCCCGGCGACCCATCCGCGATCCGCCGCCGGCCAGGGCCGACCGTCCGGCGTTCGATCCGACGGCTAGGGTACCGCGTCGGCCCGGGATGGGGTCGCCTCGGCCGTGGCGTTCCGGGGATGCTCGTCTGCGCGCGGATCGATCACGACCTTGAGCACGTCGCCGGGCTCGAGGGTGTCGGTCTCCGTGACGGAGAGGACCTGTGCGCCGCCGGCCCCGCTGCGCACGATGCGATAGGCGAGGACCGGATCGCGTGCCCAGCCCGCACTCATCGTCGCGCCCACGACGGAGGCCGTCGACAGGGCGCGTTCGGCGGAGACGATCTCGGCATCGATCAGGGCGATCTCGCGCTCGGCGGCGAGGCGGTGCCGGGCATTGCCCTGGTCCAGGGCCTCGCGGGCCATCCTCTGGCGCTGCTCCGCCTGCAGGATCCCGACTTCGTAGTCGCGCCGGCGTCCCTCCATGTCGATGAAGTCGCGGCGGACGTCGGCGACGCGCTCGCTCTCGACCACCTGCCGGGAGAACAGCGCCTCCATGGTGCGCAACCGGTCGCCGCGGGCCGCGATCTGGGCCCCATAGGTCTCCAGGCGCTTGCGCAGGAGGTCGACTTCGGTGCCGGAGGCGTCCGCCGCGGCCTTGCGCGATCCCTCGTCGCTGGCCTGGAGGCTCGCCTCCAGGCGCAGCACCTTCGCTTCGGCGCCCAGCAGAGCCGTCGCCTCCTCGGGTCCCGCCAGGGTCCGAAGCCGCTCCTGCGCCTCCGTGCCCATCCGTCCCGTGGTCAGCGCGGCCTTGCGCGCCAGCGCGCGCTTCAGCCGGGTGCGGGCACCGTCCTCCCGCTCCCGCTCCCGCAGGGTCTCCACCACCCCCGAGAGGGTGGCGGGATCCTTGTCGCGCCCCCCCGCGAGGGCCACCGCCTGCAGCACGATCATGCCGCCCGCGTACGGGTAGGCACCCGGCGCGCGGACGGACCCCACGACGAAGACGGGCGCACGCTGCACGAGGCCGACCGTGACCCCGCCGTGCCGGCCGAAGGCGGTCTCGAAGACGCCCATCAGGTCGGTCTTGAGCGTCTCCAGGGGCTTTCCGGCCGCCGGGACGAAGCCGAAGAACGGCAGCGAGAGGGCGCCACCCTGTTCGACGGCGTATTCGCCCGAGAGGTCCACCCGCTGGTAGAAGGTCTGGATCACCGCGGCGGCGCCCGCGGACTGGCCCTTGTCGCCGGGCGCCGGATTGGGGATCTCCATGGTCTCATAGAAGGTGATCTTGAGCCGGTCCCCGGCGCGGAGGACCGGCCCGCCCTCGGCCAGGGCCGCCCGACCGGCCAGAAGGGTGAGCACCGCGAAGGCGACGGCTCGGCATCTCGACATGACCTCGGCTCCTTGAGTTCGTGGGATTCGGCGTGTTCGTGGGATTCGCCCCGGTGATCGGCCCGGTGATCGGGGTGTCGTCGGGGCGCCGCTCACTCCACCCTCCGGGCGTCGTGCCCGGCCTTCGCTGTGGATTGAACCTGCGCCTGCTGGGCCTGCGCCTGCCGCGCGATGGTCGCCGGGGCGAGGGCGCTTCGACGCAGGGCGTCGAGGCCGAGGCGCTGCTCTCCGCCATGGCCGAGGCGCTCGGCCAGCCGCAGCTGGACCGGGAGCAGGTCGGTCGGGAGCCGGCCCCGGCGCAGGAGATCGCCCAGGGCCGCCAGGGCCGCCGCGTCGCCGGAGATCAGGCTGACGAGCGCCACCCACTCGATCCGGGCCGGAGCGGTCAGGGTCTCCGGATCGACGGATTCGAGGACGCGGCGGGCCAGGAACGGGTTGCCCTCGTGCAGCGCCAGCCGCGCGGCGAACAGGGGCTGGCGCTGCAGGGCGGCCCAGGGCAGGCGGGGCCGCAGCGGCGCGATCGCATCGAGGCCGTAGCGCAGGGCCAGGGCTTCCACGATCGCGATCTGCGCCTCGTACCAGCCGGGTTCGGCGAGGATCCGCGAGGCCTTGCGCCAGAGCGCCGCGACGTCTCCCACCGCATAGGCGGCCGCCACGTAGCCGGCCACCGCGTCGGAGGAAGGCTGTGGACCGCCCTGCGCCCAGTCTTCGAGGAGCATAGTGGCGATGCGCCGGCTCCCGTCCTCGGCCACCACCCGCGCCAGGTAGAAGCGCGTCGCCGGGCTGAGGGCGATCACCTGCGCGCCGAGGGCGACGGCGGAAGCCGGGTCCCCCCGCGCCGCCATCCGGCGCACCACGTGAACGCCGAGCCAGGGCTTGTCGCGCCAATCGGCGACCCAATGGCCGGCGCGCTCGGCGGCCTCCTCCCGCAGGCCTTCGGCGAGAAGGAGGTCGAACAGGACGATCCGACCGATCTCCTGCGTGGCCGGCATCAGCGCGTCGGCCCGGCGCAGGGCGTCCAACGCCGCCGCGCGCTCCCCGGCCCAGGACAGGAGAATGCCCAGGCGCTCGACGTCCACGGGCCGCAGCAGCGTCTCGTCGACGATGCCCTTCAGGAATTCGCGCTCCTCGTCGAGGCGCTCCTGGGCCCGGTAGAGGTCGAGGAGCGCCCACAGGCGCGGCCGGGTCGGGGCCAGGGCCACCAGGGTCACCAGGGTACGGGTGGCGGCCGGACGGTCGTCGGACGCCCGGTAGAGATTGGCGAGCCATTCCAGGACCTGCACGTCCCCGGGCCGCTCCACCAGGTACCGCTCGAGGAGATCCTCCGCGAGCCCCCGGTTGCCGGTGGACTCGAGGGCGCGCGCGGCCGCCGCGAGGAAGGCCGGATCCCGGCGTCCCAGGGCGAGGAGCCGCGCCAACTCGCTCGCAGCCTCGCTGGTTCGCCCGTCCCGCGCCAGCATCGCGAGCTGCTCCTCGGAGCCGGGCGAGAGGGCATAGGCGGTCGCGGCGGCGGCAAAGGCCCAGAGACCGAGGAAGCGCCAGCCGATCCTCATGGCCGCCCCGCCGCGCCCGCGCGTCCGGGTTCACGAGGACGACCGTTCGACGATGTGCCGTGACTGGCCAACATGACGCGTTGTCCGCACCCAAGCTCCGATGCGAGCCATGAGAGCAAGTAAAAAACAAAACACAAGAATTCAAAACTAAGGTTTTCAAGCTGGATGATACCGCGAATGCGTCCAAAACCGGTGAAACTAATTCCTTTTCGCTAAAGAATGGCCTCCTTTTTCATCGGGATCTGCTCGACGGACGCAGGCGATCCTCGGTCAACAGACGTAGGAGACCGTGAGCGTTGCCGCTTGGGAACCGTACCGTCCGCTCCCCCTGTGGCTCATGGAGGACAGCTCACAGCCGCCAGTGGGGAGCCTGCGCGCGCCGAGGCCAGCGCCCACAAGGTTTCAGCAGAGCATTCGGAGCCGGCTTTCCACGATCGATCCCGAAGGAGACCGGTAATTCCCTATTCCGGAAGTCGAAAAACTACCGATATTCTATCAAAGATTAATACTGAAACGATCGTTAAGTAATCGCTTGTAATCCGCACAATCCCAATGTAGCTAATCAAATCGTCGCGGCACACATCTCGGATCTCACGAGTGGCGCTGGAGTCGGCGCATGCCGAAGACCGCATGGGAGGGCTGACTATGTCACTCGTCGCAATCGAATCGGGCATTTCCGTTGCGAGGGCTGAACAATCCACGGTCGTCATCATCGACCCCCGGGTCCTGTTCCGGGAGAGCTTGATCTCCCAGATCCAGAAAAGTGCCGACGCCCCCCAGGTCCTGGGCTTCTGCAGCGTCGGACTTTGGCAGAAGGCCGCGACGGAACGGCCCCCGGCCTCCGTCATCGTGATCGCGGCGACCCATCGCAGCATCGCCCAGATGGAGAGCGAGCTGGATACCCTCGTCAGCGTCAGTCCCGGCGTTCCGATCGTCCTTCTGTCGGAACTCGAGGATTACCATCAGGTCACCGAGGCGATGCGACGGGGGCTCAGCGGATTCATCCCGATGACGAGTTCCGTGAAGGTGGCCCAGAGCGCCATCGCCCTGGTGCTGGCCGGCGGCTGCTTCGTCCCGTCCGGGATCGTCTGCACGCCCCCCGCGCCTCCGGCCGCGGAGGCGCGCGGACGCGGGTCGGTCCGGCTGACGGAGCGCGAGGCGGCCGTGCTCGGCGTCCTGCAGATCGGCAAGCCGAACAAGGTGATCGCCTATGAGCTCAACATGTGCACCAACACGGTGAAGGTGCATGTGCGCAACATCATGAAGAAGCTCCAGGCCAAGAACCGGACCGAGCTCGCCTATCTGGTGAACACCAAAGGCGTGGTGTCCTGGGCTCCCCATCTCGGCGGCGCCTGGTTCCACGCCCGGCCCTCCGCGGATCAGGCGAAGGCCGCGCAGACCCTGACGGTGACGCACAACGCCTGATGCGGGCTCCGCTCGATCGCGAAGCGGTGTCCGTATCGGCAAGCCGGCGCGGCGCTCGAGCGAAGCCCGCATCCGCCATCCCCAAGGGATCGGACGGATGTGGTCCGACACGGGGCTTCGTCCGCCGCCCGGATCCGAGCCGCGCCCGGCCGACCGGGCGCGCCCCCTCGGCCGGGCGGAAGACGGGCGGCCGGACGGGTAACACGGACGGATGACAGCATTGGTCCTGCGCTAATCCAAGATCGCTAGGTCCGGCGATATTTCTTCCCAGCTGAATTCCTGCTCTTTTCAAGATGTTTCAGGATCTTGCGGTGCGCCGGCGATCGACTTCGATGGCCTGCCGCGGATGCCTGTAGGAGGCCATGCGGTGACGACTGCGGCGGCGGGTGAGCGGGGCGCATCGGATCAGGATCGGTCCAGCCCGTTGCTGGGATGGCGGCGCTACGTCCCGGAGGCCATCGGCCTCGTCCTGCTCCTGGTCCTGATCGACCACCTGGTCTTCGACGGCAGCCGCTACGCCTGGATGACACCCCGGCCGTTCTGGATCCCAGTCATCCTGATCTCGGCGCAGTACGGCCTCGCGGGCGGCGTCTTCGCCACCCTGGTGGCGACCCTGGCGCTGTACAGCTCGGCACTGCCCTCGCAGCTCGCGACCCAGGATTACTACGCCTACTCACGCCAGGTCGTCGCCGAGCCGACGGCGTGGCTGGCCTGCGCCCTGGTCCTCGGCGGGTTGCGCAGCCTCCACATCTTCCACGCGGCCGAGTTGCGCCAGCAGCGGGACGACGCCCTCGACGAGGCCGACAGCCTCGGCCGGGGCCTCTCCGCCGCCATGGCGGAGATCGGTCGCCTCGAACTCCGATTCGCCGCCGAGACCCGCACCCTCGGCAGCGTGAGCAAGGCCTTCGCCTGCCTGGACGCCGAGGATGGCCTCCGCCTGGCGACGAGCCTGGCGGAGCTGGGCCGCCGGCTCGTGGGAGCCTCTCGACTCACGGTCTACGCGGCCACGCCCCGGGGCCTCGCCCCCCTGGCCACGGTCGCGGAGGGCGGAGCGCGCGACCGGGACACCGCACCGGCCATCGATGGCATGCTGGCCCAAGCCGTCGCGCAGGCGCCGGACCGGCTCTGGCGCCGGGATCGCGCCGCGGATGCCCGGAGACTGCCGGACGGCGCGGTCCTCGCCGTCGCCCTTCCGGCCCACGGCGCCCCGGGCCCGCGCGGCCTGCTCCTGATCGAGGGCCTGCTGCCCAACCAGACCCTCGCCGAAGCCGCGCCGCGCGCGCTGGACCTGGCGCTGGCCATGGGGAGCCTAGTGGCCGGGGCGGAGCGATGCTGATCGACGTTCCGGATCCGCTCGCCGCCGCGCGGCCCCGGACCGCCTGGGACGCGCACCTTCGCGTCCCCCGTTCCCCGACCGTGGTCGCCCTCGCCACGGCGCTCGGGGAGCTCGCCCTCGCCGCGGCGCTGCTCCATGCCCTCGTAGGTCCCGTCGTCGTCCTCGCGGGGCATGTCGGCCTGTGCCTGATCCTCGGCCTGCGCACCCTGCAGGACGCTCAGGCACCGGGCGAGGCGGCGCGGCTGGCGCACCTCACCCTCTGGACCTTCATCGGCGGTCCCTTCGGCACCCTCCTGGCGATCGGCCTCGCCCTCCTCGATCGCGGCGCGGCGCCTCCGCGACCGGCCGAGGCTTTCGGAACCTGGCTCGAGACGGAGGGTCATCTCGACCCGCGAACGGATTGCGGCCGGCTCAGCAGCGACCTGCGCGATGGGCGTCTCCGGGTCGGCAAGGCCAGCAGTGTGGTGCCCCTGGCGGACATCCTCGATGGCGGCGCGAAGGAAGCCAAGTTCGAGGCGCTGGCGATCGTGGGGCGGCGCTTCGATCCGTGCCTGACCCATGTGATCCGCGCCGCGCTCCAGGATAGCGACGCCTCCGTGCGCGTGCTGGCCTCGACGGTCCTCGCCAAGCTCCAGACCCGCTTCACCCGGGACCTCATCGCCCTGGAGGTGGCCGTCGCCCAGGCCCCGGGCGCGGCCGGCCCCTGGCTCGCCCTCGCGGCGGCGCGCCGCGCCTACGCCGAGTCGGGCCTGACGGAGGCCCTGCAGGCCCGCACGGAGATGGCAGCCGCCCGCGTCGCCGCGAGCCAGGCCCTGGCGGCCGAACCGGAGAACACGGCCGCCCGGGCGCTGCTGGCCGCCATCGAGGCCGAGAGCGGCGCTCCGACCCCGCCCCTCCCGCGGGAGGCCCTGCCGTGAGCACGCAGACCGCCTCCGGCCCATCGGACGTGTGCCTGCTCGTGGAGGGCGGGTACCCCTACCTCCTCGGCGGCGTCTCCTCCTGGACCGACAGCTTCATCCGCAGCTTTCCGGACAAGCGCTTCAGCCTCGTGGCCTTCACGACCTCGGACCAGGAACGGACCCGGAAGTTCGACCTTCCGGCGAACGTCGAGCGCATCGTCGACGTGCCCATCGACGCCTGCCCGCCGGGACGCCTGCCGCTCCTGCGGGGGCGGGAAGCGATCGCGCCGCTGATCCGGGACCTGCAGGCCGTCCTCACCGATGGGGGCGCGCAGGCCTGGGTCCGGTGCGTCCGGGAGCTCGACCGGTGCGATCTCCGGCAGCGGGCCCTGCTCGATTCGCGCCCGGCCTGGACCGCGCTCGAACGGATCTACGAGGAGATGCTCCCCGGGGCGCCCCTCGTCGATTTCTTCTGGACCTGGCGCTTCCTGGCCCGCAGCCTCATCGCGATCGCCACCGCGCCGATCCCGCCGGCCCGCATCTACCATGCCATCTCGACAGGCTATCCGGGACTGTTCGGGGCCCGGGCCAAGGCCCTCACGGGGCGGCCCTTCGTGGTGACCGAGCACGGCATCTACACCAACGAGCGCCGGATCGAGCTCTCCGTCGCCGACTGGATCTACGAGTCCGGCGCGGGCGGGTTCGACGTCACCGGCACGGCTCCCGAGCTGCGACGGGTCTGGCTGAACGCCTTCAACGCCATGGCGCGGATCACCTATGACGTCGCCGACCTCATCACGACGCAGTTCCGGACCAACCAGCTCTACCAGATCGAGGACGGGGCAGCCGAGGCGAAGCTGCGCATGATCCCGAACGGCATCCGCCTCGACCAGTTCGCCGACATCCCGCACGGTCCGCAGCCGCGCCGCCCCACCGTCCTCCTGGTCGGCCGCCTCGTCCCGATCAAGGACATCCGCACCTTCATCGAGGCTGCCGGCCTGCTGCGCCGTCAGGTCCCCGACGTCGACGCGATCATCATCGGGCCCGAGGACGAGGATCCCGCCTACGCGGCCGAGTGCCGGGCCCTGGTGCGCCAGCTCGGCCTGCAGAACACCGTCCGGTTCCTCGGCCGGGTTCGGGACGTGAAGACCTATTTCGGACAGACCGACGTCATCGCCCTCACCAGCATCAGCGAGGCCCAGCCCCTGTCGATCCTGGAGGCGGGAGCTGCCGGCGTGCCCGCGGTGACGACCGATGTCGGCTCGTGCCGCGAGATCCTCGAAGGACCGGACGGGCCCGACTCCGACACGGCGGGCGGATTCGTCGTGCGCGCCTGCGACCCGCAGGCGACGGCCGATGCCCTCGCGCGCCTCCTGCGCGACGGCGACCTGCGGGCGCGCATGGGCCGGAGCCTGCGCGCGCGCATCCGTACGGTGTTCGATCAGGACCGGGTCGTCGGGCTCTACGAGGCGCTTTATGCCTCGCTCGACCCGGCCTCGCTCGATCCACCAGCCCCCCGAAGCTCTCAATCCCTGCGGGATGACGGTCCGGCGGCGGAGATCGGGAGGATTCCATGGCCGGCCTAGGCTTCGCCCTCGAGCGCATGACGCAGGGGCGCTCCCTGACCAGCACCGCCGGAGCCTACGTCTACGCGGCCCTGCTGGTGGCGGGTCCGTGGATCTTCACGGTCCTGGCGATCGGCGGCATCGATCTCGCCGCCTGTCCCACCGACGACTGTCCCGGACTGCCGCTCTTCCGCTCGGTCATCATCTACAACGCCCTGATCTCGGCGATTCTCACCGGCCCGATCGCCTTCGTCTGCACGCGCTTCGTCTCGGACCAGGTCTGGCTGAAGCGCGACACGAGCGTCACCTACGCGTTCGTCGCCGCGCAGGCCCTGTTCGCCGCCGCGGCCCTCGTCGTCGCCGGCCCGCTCTACCTGTTCGCGGCGGACCTGCCCGGCCCGGATACGGTGGCCGGTCTGCAGAACCTGCTGCTGATGGGCGCGGCCTGGCTCCTGATCCCCTTCATGGGCGCGATCCGGAGCCACGTCATCGTCGCCGTGGCCTTCGGCGCCGGTGCGGCCGTCATGGTCGCGCTCATCGCGATCGCCCCGAGCAGCGAGCCGCTCCGGCTCCTCACGGCCTTCAACATCGGGCTGACGGTCGTCGACCTCGTCCTCGCCCGCCGCCTGCTGCAGGAATACGGGGTGGCGCTCGTGCCCGATGCCGCGCTGGCGCGGTCCCTGCGCACGCACTGGGACCTGCCGCTGATCGGGCTCACCTGCGCCCTCGGCCTCTGGGTCGACAAGCTCATCATGTGGGTCGCCGCGCCCGTCGGCGTGACCACGGTGGGCGGCGCCTTCCGGACCATGCCGAACTACGACACGCCGATGTTCTGGGCGCAGCTCGCGTCGATCCCCATCCTGGCGGTGTTCTTCGTCCACGTGGAGACCAACTTCTTCCGCCTGAGCCGCGCCTTCTACGGCAGCCTCGCCCACGGGGTCAGCCGTCGCGACCTCGCGCGAAAGCAGGCACGCCTGTCGCGCTTCGTCATGGCCAAGCTGTCCGGGTTGTTCATCGCCCTCGCGGCCGTCGCCCTCATCGCCATCCTGGTCTCCTACGTGGCGATCGAACCCCTCGGACTGCGGGCGAGCCAGATGGGCATCCTGCGGGCGGCCCTGGTCGGAATGGTGTTCCAGACCAGCGCCTCCTTCTGCTTCATCTTCCTGCTCTACTTCGACCTGCGCCGCCACGCCCTCGCGGTCTCGGCGACGTATTGCATCCTGAACGGAACGCTCACCGCCGCCCTCCTGCCCCTCGGATTCCCGTTCTTCGGATACGGCAACCTGTTCGCCTCGGCCCTCACGTTCCTCCTCGCGGTGACGCTCCTCGCCCACGAGCTGCCCTGGCTGCATTTCCATGCCTTCGTCACCAACAACACGTCCCTGCGGCCGGCCGAGGCACGGGCCCGGCCGGTTCGCCGCTACTTCCGATTCAGAAGGTCGAGCGATGCGTGATCCCGCCGATGGACGCCGCAGCGTCGGGCGCCCAAGCATCCTGCGCCCCAATATCCTGCGCCGAAGCGTCCTGCGGCTGCTCGCCGGCCTCGGAGCCGCGGGCCTGCTCCTCGACCGGCCGGCCCGCGCGCGCGACCGGCTCCGCCACCCCCATCTGGCCTGGACGCTGTTCTACGGCGAAGACCTGGAGCCGGTCGCATTCGAGGGCTTCGACCTCGTCGTGCTCGATCCGGGCTTCAAGAGCCCCCTGACGCCGATGCGGGACCTCGGAACCGAGGTGCTCGGCTATCTCAGCCTCGGCGAGATCAAGCGCACGAATCCCTTGTTCGCGCAGCTCGACGACCCGGATCTCCTCCTCGGCGAGAACCCGAACTGGCCCGACACCGTGCTGTGCGACGTGCGCCGGCCCGCCTGGCGTGCCCTGATCCTGGACGTCGCGATTCCGGCTCTGCTGGAGCGCGGGTTCTCCGGGCTGTTCTTCGACACCCTCGACACCCCGCCCCATCTCGAGCAGACCGACCCCGAGCGCTATGCCGGCATGCGCTCGGCCGCCATCGACCTCGTCCGAACCATCCGCCGGCGCCATCCCGACCGGATGCTGCTGATGAATCGCGGCTACGCCCTGCTGCCCGAGCTCATCGGGCAGGTCGACGGGGTCGTCGCCGAGAGCCTGCTGACGACCTACGACGCCCCAGCGAACGGCTACCGCTGGACGGAGCCCCGCGAACTCGACCCGCACCGGCAGGCCCTGCGCCCCCTCGCCGAGGCGGAGCCGCCGGTGCCGATCCTCAGCCTGGATTACTGGGACGCCGAGGACAGCGCGACCATTCGCGAGATCTACACCCGTGAACGCGCCCTCGGGCACCGCCCCTACGTCGGGCAGATCCTGCTCGACCGGGTCCTGCGCGAGCCGCACGCCCGTGCTGAGCGCTGAGCATCCTTCGGCCCACGCCCGAAATCCCGCTGAAAGCTTCCTAATCCGTTTGTGTCGATTGCGCAGATCCTGACCGTGCGCTGAACTACTTGAAACTGTGTTTCGGGAAAGCCGTTGGGGAGCATGAGATGGACGGAACAGCATGGCAGGGCAAGCGGGTCGCGGTGACCGGCGCCGGCGGATTCATCGGCAGCCACCTCGTGGACGCCCTGGTGCGGGCCGGCGCCGAGGTCACGGCGATCGTGCGCTACAATTCCGGCGCCCGAGTCGGCAACCTCGACTTCCTCGACCCCGAGGTTCGGGCCGCGATGACGGTGGCCTTCGGCAACATCGAGGACAGCGACTTCATCTACCAGACCCTCGAGGGCCTGGACGTCGTGTTGCACCTCGGCGCCCTGATCGCGATTCCCTATTCCTACGAGGCACCGCGCAGCTACGTCCGCGCCAACATCGAGGGCACCCTGAACGTGCTCCAGGCCGGGCGCCGCAGCGCCGTCGGGCGGATCGTCCATACGAGCACCTCGGAGGTCTACGGGACGGCCCTGCGCACGCCGATCGACGAGACCCACCCGCTCCAGGGGCAGTCTCCCTATTCCGCCTCCAAGATCGCCGCCGACAAGCTCGCCGAGAGCTATGCCCGCTCGTTCGAGCTGCCGGTGGTGACCCTGCGGCCCTTCAACACCTACGGGCCGCGCCAGAGTGCCCGCGCCTTCATCCCGACCATCATCTCGCAGGCCTTCGCCCGGGACGAGATCCGTCTCGGCTCCCTGACGCCGGAGCGCGACATGACCTACGTCTCCGACACGGTGGCGGGCTTCCTCGCGGCCGGCTCGCAGCCGGGCATCGAGGGGATGACGATCAATCTCGGCACGGGCGAGACCTACTCGGTCGGCTGGTTCGCCCACCGCATCCTCGAACTGATGGGTGTCGACAAGCCGATCGTGACCGAGGCGCAGCGGATGCGGCCGGAGCAGAGCGAAGTGCTCAAGCTGATCTCCGACAACGGTCTGGCGCGCCGCGCCATGGGCTGGGCGCCGCGGATGTCGATCGATGACGGCCTCTGCCGGATGATCGACTTCGTCCGCTCGAACCCCGGCTTCTACGCCACCGACCGTTACGTCACCTGACCCGGGCGCCCTGTCCCTGGCGCGGCGTTTCGCCAACCCGGCCCCGGCCGGCGCCGGACGCAGCCGGGGCTTCCCCGGCGTGACGGGGGGCCCTGACCGGCGATCAGCGAAGCAACCAGGTTCCGATGCAACACAGGGCGGCCGAATACACCGGATGGCCCTCGTCGTCCGTCACCAGCACCGTGAAGGCTTGGCAATGTCCGTCCGCCCAACCTTCGTGGATCGCGATCTCGGGCAGGATGCGCTTGGCATGAAGGACGGCTTCCCGCGGACCCGCGAATTCCGTGCCGACATCGTCGCGCTCGGTGTGTCCGTCGTAGATGTCGAAGAAGTACCGAGGCATGGATCCCTCCGCACAGGCCCCGAAGAGCCGCGACGGCTCGTACGTGCGGGAAGGCCTCGAAGGAGCGCGATCACCGGACGCGAATCCTGTTCAGCACGCCGCCGGGCGGCATTGATCCATCGCAATGCAAGCGAAAGACCGCGGATCATGGTCGGCAAGCTGTCCATGGTGACAGCCGCTACCGCTGGTGTCTGGGCCTCTCCAAACAGGCGCCGGCGGTGGCGTCATGCCTCCGGACGGCCGCGGCATCGCGGGCCGACGGCCTACGCCACACGCGGTGCGTTCGCCTCGGGCGCGAGGTGCAGGTAGGCCGGGTCGAACATCGCGAAGTCCTTGAGCGCTTCGACATCGGGGATGGCCACCCGCTTGCCGTCGAGGGCGATCAGCCTCCGGCGCTTCAGGCTCCCGAGCGTCCTGTTCACATGAACGGGCGACAATCCGAGCGCATCGCTCAGGTCGACCTGCGTGAGGGGAAGCTCGTACCCGTTCCCGGTCGCCAGCCCGACGGATTGGAAGCGCACCAGAAGTTCGCAGAAGACATGCGCGAGCCGCCTGTCGGCCGGGCGATGCCCCACGACGAGCAACCACTCGCGCAGGATCGCCTCATCGACCAGCGCGGCGCAGCGAAGGACGTGATCCAGCGACGGATAGCTGGCCGTGAGCCGGCCCAGAACGTCGTGCGGGACCCGCGCCACCTCGCACAGGGTGAGCGTCGCGATGGAATGGTCGAGCGCACCGATGATCGGCACGTTGAGATCGCAGACATCCCCCGGAATGAGGAAGGCGAGGATGACCCGGGTCCCGTCCGGCAGGAATTTGCAGCGGCAGGCCAGTCCGCTGCGAATGATGTGGAGGTGATCCGGAACGTCGCCCTCCGAGACGATGTCCGTCCGGGGACCGACGAAGCGGCCGTGAACGTTGGCCTGCTCGAGAGCGTCCCGGTCCGCATCCGAAAGACTGAAACGAGGTTCGAACTTGCGGATAAAAGATCCGAACACGTGCCCCTCTGAAGTCGCCACCGAAGATCAACATTTGATATTAGATCATAGCGATCCTAGAAAATATATAGTCAAAAAGTATGATCGTCTCCGATCAGCATCAGGATCGAATAAGTCGCTTTTGACGGATCATGCTGGGTCTGACGCCGGATATCGCGATCATCCAGGGCAGGATGCTTGCGAAGGGGTAGAGAATCCGAAGCATTACCCGAAGCCCTGATCTACGGAAGAGTGTCGCGGCCGAGACCCATCGCAGGGCCCGCGATGGCGCGCTCATTCCCACCCGGGCAGCGCCTTCACCTCTCCGGGGCCTCTGTCCGCCCCCTTGGGCGTTCGGAGGGTGGCGCCGGGAACGTCGGCGGCGCGGGAACCTCCGGCACTGCGGGCGGCGCGAGGGGCCGCGTCGTGGCGGCCGAGATCCGTCGGGGTCCGGCAGCGCCCGTCGTTCAGGGGCAGCGACGTGTCGAGGTCGTGGGGCAGAGCGGGAAGCCGAAGCGGGAGACCCCGAAAAGGCAGGGCGAGCGTCGGCCGCCGCCACGCGGTCGCGATCGGCCCGAACCGCTGCGCCGGCGTGGTCACCCCCCGGACCTCGTCCGCACCGCCGGCCATGGCGTGCGGGACGATTCCGTCGCCTCGGCGGTCGTCCGGTCCGAAGGGGCCCGCCCGAGCACGCGGACCGACCGGGTCGCGGCGCTCGCCCGCTGCGACGCCCTCCCGGACGACCTGCCGTCCGCGTCTTCCCGCCTGCAGCCCTGTCCCTCGACACCGCCGTCCTGCGGCTCTCCCGGCCCGTGCCCGGACGCGAACCGCTCCGGCTCGGCCGGCCCACCGTGCCCCAGGCGCTGACCCTCACCGGGGTGGGGCTGTCGCGCCAGGGGCATCGGCTTCCTCAGGACGACCCGCCTCGACCCGGTGCTGCGCACCACGACAGGCCTCCCCATCGCGGTCGCCCGCGGCGGGGCTGAGGTCTGCATGGGGGATTCGCGCGGCCCCGTAGTCGCCGACGGCCCGGGCGTTTGGGGCGTCGCCGGCGCCGTCCGCTGGCCCGAGGCCGACCCATCGGCCCCGGAGGCCGGTTCTCCGGGCCTTCGGAGACGGACGCGCCGATCTGCCGCCGCCGGGCTGGTCCGTCGGGCCGTCCGGCGCTGTAGTCTCGCCGGAGCCCCGGGGTGCAGTCCGCGCCGGTCGGGGCCGGTGAGAGGGATGGACATGCTGGCCCCGACGCTCCTGCGGCGCCTCGATCCGACGACGCTGCGCCTGTTCGTGGCGATGTGCGAGGACGGCACCCTGACCCAGGCGGCCCGGCGGGCGGCGATCGCCCCCTCCGCCGTCAGCAAGCGCCTGGTCGAGCTGGAGCAGAGTCTCGGCGTCCAGCTGATGACGCGCCAGGCGCGGGGCATGGTGATGACCCCGGCCGGGGAGACCCTGCTCCATCACGCCCGGCGCATGCTGCACGACGTCGAGCAGATCGTGGTGGAGCTCGCCGAGCACGCCAAGGGCGTCCGGGGCATCGTGCGGATGTTCGCCAACCTGTCGGCTATCGTGCAGTTCCTGCCCGAGGACCTGCGCGCCTTCCTGGCGCGCCAGGAGGCCATCAAGATCAGCCTGGAGGAGCGCCCGAGCGGCGGCGTGGTGGCCGGCGTCGAGGCGGGCCTTGCCGAGCTCGGCATCTGCTCCGGCAGTATCCCGGCCCGGGACCTGACCAGCGTGCTCTACCGCCGCGACAGCCTCGTCGTGGTCATGCGCCACGACCATCCCCTGGCGGACCGGCCCGCACTCGCCTTCCGGGACACCCTCGACCACGACTTCGTTGGGCTGCACGCCGAGAGCTCGATCTATGCCAGCGTGCGCGGCGAGGCGCAGAGCATCGGCCGCCCCTTGCGCCTGCGCGTCCACGTGCCGGGCTTCGACGCGGTCCTGCGCATGGCCCAGGCCGATATGGGGCTCGGCGTGGTGCCCCTCGGGGTCTTCGCCCTCCTGGGAAGCGCCATGGACCTCGCCGCGATCCCCCTCACCGACCCCTGGGCCCAGCGCGAATTGCGCATCGTCTCCCGCCCCGGCGAACGCTCCCCGGCGGCGAGCCTCCTCGTCGCGAGCCTCACCGCCGACGCGGTCTGAGCCGCGAAGCGTTCTCCGGACGCGAACGGTCGTCGCCGAAAGACGGTTGGCCTTCGCCGGCCCTGCGCGGCTATCGATGGGCAGGAAGACGATCCGAGAAGACCGTCGCCGACAGACCACCGGAGGAACCGTTCATGGCCGGACCGCTCGCCGGAATCCGCGTTCTCGAACTCGGACAGCTCATCGCCGCCCCCTTCGCCGCCCGCCTGATGGCGGAGTTCGGTGCCGAGGTAATCAAGGTCGAGGCACCGGGGGAGGGCGATCCCCTTCGCAAGTGGCGCAAGCTGCACGAGGGCACCTCCCTCTGGTGGTACCTCCAGTCCCGCAACAAGAAGTCCATCGCCGTCGACCTGAAGGCGCCGGAGGGCGCCGCGGTGGTGCGGGCGCTCGCCACCAGCGCCGACGTGGTCATCGAGAATTTCCGCCCCGGGGGGCTGGAGAAGCTCGGGCTGGGCTGGGCGGACCTCTCCGCCCTCAACCCCAACCTCGTCATGGTCCGGATCTCCGGCTACGGCCAGACCGGTCCCTACCGCGACCGGCCGGGCTTCGGCGCCATCGGCGAGGCGATGGGCGGCCTGCGCTTCACCACCGGCCATCCGGACAGCCCGCCCGCCCGCGTCGGCGTCAGCATCGGCGACACCCTGGCCTCCCTGCACGGGGTCATCGGCGCGCTGATGTCGCTCCTCCACGTCAAGACCGCCGGCGGCAAGGGCCAGGTCATCGACGTCTCGCTGGTGGAGAGCGTCTTCAACGTGATGGAGAGCCTCGTCCCGGAATACGACCTCCTCGGCGAGGTCCGCACCCGGACGGGCGGCGCCCTGCCGGGCATCACGCCCTCGAACACCTACCCGACCCAGGATGGCGGCTACGTCGTCATCGCGGGCAACAGCGACCCGATCTTCCGGCGCCTGATGCGGGCGATCGGCCGGCCCGACCTCGCCGACGACCCAGCCCTGCGCAGCAACGACGGCCGCTCGGCCCAGGCCGCGCGGCTCGACGCGGCCATCGCGGACTGGTCGGGCGCGCGCAGCATCGCCGATGCGCTGGAGGCCCTGGAGGCGGCGCAGGTCCCCGCCGGCCGGATCTACTCGGTGGCCGACATCGTCGCCGACCCGCACTACCAGGCCCGCGACATGATCCTGCCGACCGCGCTGCCCGGCGGCACGGCGGTGAAGATGCCCGGCATCGTGCCCAAGCTCTCCGAGACCCCCGGAGAGGTGCGCTGGTCCGGTCCGGCCCTCGGCGCCCACACCGACGCGGTGCTGGCGGATCTCGGCTACGACGCAGCGGCGATCGCGGCCCTGCGGACCACGGGAGCGGTGGCGTGAGCGGCGGCCTGAGGCGCAGCGGGACCGGAAGCCCGGGCGACGAGACGCCCCTGATCGTCCAGGAGGTCGCGCCCCGCGACGGCCTACAGATCGAGCCCGCCTTCGTCGAGACCGCCGACAAGGTCGCGCTGATCGACGCCCTCTCGGCGGCGGGCTTCAGCCGGATCGAGGCGACCTCGTTCGTCTCGCCCAAGGCGGTTCCCGCCTTGCGCGACGCCGCCGAGGTGCTGGCCCGGATCACCCGGCGCCCGGGCACGCTCTACGTCGCCCTGGTGCCGAACCTGAAGGGCGCCGAACGGGCGCTCGCGGCCCGCGCCGACGAGCTCAACCTCGTCATGTCGGCGAGCGAGACCCACAACCGCGCCAATATGGGCCTGACCCGCGAGGCCTCCCTCGACGCCTTCGCGCGGATCGTCGCGGCGGCGCGCGGCACCGGCGTGCGCCTCAACGCGACGGTGGCCACCGCCTTCGGCTGCCCCTTCGAGGGCGGCCAGCCGGCGGAGCGGGTCCTCGACATCGTCGCGTGCTACCGCGCCCTCGGGATCGACGGCATCACGCTGGCCGACACCACCGGCATGGCCAACCCGCGCCAGGTCGGCGACCTCGTGGCCCGCGCCCTCCGGCTCGTCCCGGCCGAGGCGCTGACGCTCCACTTCCACAACACCCGCGGCCTCGGCCTCGCCAACGTGCTGGCGGCGCGGGCGGCCGGCGCCCGGCGCTTCGACGCGGCCCTCGGCGGCCTCGGCGGCTGCCCCTTCGCCCCGGGGGCCACCGGCAACATCTGCACCGAAGACCTCGTGAGCATGGCCCACGAGATGGGCATCCCCACCGGCCTCGACCTCGACGGGCTGATCGCCCTGTCGCGCGGGCTGCCGGCCCTCGTCGGCCATCCCGTCCCGGGGCAGGTGGCCCAGGCCGGGCGCCCCGGCGACCTCCACCCGCCGCCGCCCGGGATCGCGGCCTGAGGCGGGGGTTCGACGCAAGACAAGCCCAACACGCAAGATCGGCAGAACCCGCAAGACCGCCCGGATAAGGGCGGCGCGCCATCGAGACGCCTCCAGGGAGAGACACCATGACCCTCGCCGCTCCGGCCGCCCTCGGCGCGCCCGCAGAGACCCGCGAAGCCGCCACCTACCGGAAGATCGCCTGGCGGCTGATGCCGCTGATCATGGTCTGCTACTTGTTCGCCTTCTTCGACCGCATCAACATCAGCTTCGCCAAGTTCCAGCTCCAGAGCGACCTCGGCTTCAGCAACACCGCCTACGGCCTCGGCGCGAGCCTGTTCGTGGTCGGCTACGTCATCTTCGAGGTGCCCTCGAACCTGATCCTGTACCGGGTCGGCGCCCGGCGCTGGATCGCCCGGATCATGATCTCCTGGGGGCTCGCCACCGCCGCCATGGTGTTCATCACCCAGGAATGGCACTTCTACGCCCTGCGCTTCCTCATCGGCGCCATGGAGGCGGGCTTCGCCCCCGGCATCCTCTACTACCTGACCCTGTGGTTTCCGGCCTCGCGCCGCGGGCGCATCACCTCGATGCTGTTCGTGGCCTCGGCCTTCTCGGGCATCGTCGGCGCCCCGGTCTCGGGGCTGATCCTGAGCGGCCTCAACGGCGTCGCGGGACTGGCCGGATGGCAGTGGCTGTTCCTTGCCGGCGGCCTGCCCTGCCTGCTCCTTGGCGCCCTGGTGATGCGCCGCTTCGACGACCGCGTCACCGATGCCCGCTGGCTCACCGACTCCGAGAAGAGCCTGGTGGCGAGCCAGATCGCCGAGGCCAACCGCGGGATCGGCGACCACTCGCTCCTGGGCGCCATCCGCAGCCCCGGCTTCCTCAAGGTCGGGCTGATCTACTTCCTGCTCCAGATCGGCTCCTACGGCCTGAACTTCTGGGGGCCGGACCTGATCCGGACGGCGAGCGGTGCCAGCACCGGCCTGGTCGGGCTCCTGGCGGCGCTGCCCTACATCTGCGGGGCGATCAGCATGGTGGTGATCGGGCGGCTGTCCGACGCCTCCGGGAACCGACCGAAATTCGTGGCCGGCCTCGCCATCGCGGCGGCCCTGGGCTTCTTCGCCGCCGGCCTGTTCGACCGGCAGATCGTGCCGCTGATGCTGGCCCTCTGCCTCGTCGGCACCGGGATCGTCGCCTCGATCCCGACCTTCTGGACCCTGCCGCCGAAGCTCGTCACCGGGGTCGGCGCCGCCGGCGGCATCGCCCTGATCAACACCCTCGGGCAGTTCGGCGGCATCGTCAGCCCGGTCATGGTGGGCTGGGTCAAGGACCTGACCGGATCGACCACACCGGCCATCTGGGTGATCGCCGGGCTCTGCCTCGCGGCCGCCGCCATCAGCCTGTTCGCCCTGCCGGCCCAGCTGCGCCGCAGCGACCGGATCGACTGATCCGTCGCGGGGCGCCCCTTGCCCGGGGGCGCCCCGCGTGACCTCAGGCGTGGGGGACGGGGAGGGGCGCCTCGTCCGTCGCGCCGACGAAGGGGCCGAGGAGCCGGCCGAGGACGGCGCCGAGGCTGTCCATGAGCAGGAACACCGCCGGCACGAAGACCAGCGAGAGCAGGGTCGAGACGATCAGGCCCGAGATCACCGCCACCGCCATCGGCGCGCGGAACTCGCCGCCGATGCCCAGCGCCATGGCGGAGGGCACCATGCCGGCCGCCATGGCGATGGTGGTCATCACGATGGGCCGGGCGCGCTTGCGGCCGGCATCCACGATGGCGGTGACCCGGTCGACGCCGCGGGCCATCTCCTCCACGGCGAAGTCCACCAGCATGATGGCGTTCTTCGTCACCAGCCCCATCAGCATCAGGATGCCGATCACCACCGGCATCGAGATCGGCATGTTCAGGATCAGCAGGCCGAGGATCGCGCCGCCGATGGAGAGGGGCAGCGAGAACAGGATGGTCAGCGGCTGCAGGAACGAGCCGAACAGCAGCACGAGCACCGCGTAGACCATCATGATCCCGGCCCCCATCGCCATGAGGAAGCCCGAGAACACCTCGCCCATGATCTCGGCGTCGCCGGTCTGCCGGATGGTAACGCCCGGCGGCAGGGTCTTGGCCGTGGGGGTCTCCAGCGCCTGGGCGATGAGGGAGCCGAGGGCGTCGGAGCCCTCCATGTTGGCCTCCACGGCCACGCGCACCACGCGGTCGTAGCGCTCGATGGCGCCGGGCCCCTGGTCGAGCTCGATGTCGGCGACGGCCGCCAGCGGCACGGCGGCGCCGTTCTTGGCCGGCACCTTGAGGTTCTCGAGACGCGAGACCGCGCCGCGGGCGCTTTCCGGCAGTTGCACCCGGATCGGCACCTGCCGGTCG
This sequence comes from Methylobacterium sp. 001424705, assembly GCF_059816145.1. NCBI lineage: Bacteria > Pseudomonadati > Pseudomonadota > Alphaproteobacteria > Hyphomicrobiales > Methylobacteriaceae > Methylobacterium > Methylobacterium sp. 001424705. The sequence continues at coordinate 101,292 of NZ_JCBANU010000003.1, forward strand.
GGCGCGTTGAACTTCGCCAGGTTCAGCCCGATGTCGCCGATGGTGCCCACCCGGACGGTCTCGGCGATGGCGTCGGTGGAGACGCCGAGATCGGCCGCCGCCCCCGCCTTCGGCCGGATGCGGACCTCCGTGCGGTTGAGGGGGGCCGTCGACATCACCGAGACCAGGTGGGGGATCGCCGCCATGTCGCGCTGGAGCCGGGCGGCGACCTCGGTGACTACGTCGACATCGGGTCCGCCGACCACGAGAGCGAGGTCGCGCTGGCCGCCGTCGCGCAGGGTCCAAGAGCGGATGTCGGGTTCCTGGGCGAGCAGGCCGGCGATCTCGGTCTCGATGGCGGCCTGCTTGGCGGAGCGCTGATTCTTCGGCGTCAGGTTGACGATCAGGGTGGCGAGCCGGGTCTCCTTCTTGCCGCCGGCCTGGCGGCCGCCGTCGACGAAGACCGAGACCACCTCGGGCAGGGCCCGGATGCGGGCCACCACCCGGTCCGAGACCGCGACGGTGTCGGGCAGGCGGGCGCCGGGCGCGAGCTCGACCATGAACAGCGTGCGGGCATTGTCCTGCTTCGGCACGAACCCCGAGGGCAGGAGGCCGGTGGAGGCCAGCGAGCCGGCGAACAGCGCGAGGCCGACGATCAGCGTAACGACGCGGTGGCGCACCGACCAGCCGACGACGCGGCCATAGGCGCGCATTACCGAGCCCTCCTTCGCCTCCTCGTGGTCGTGGTCGCGCAGGAAGTAGGCGGCCAGCATCGGGGTGATCAGGCGCGCGACCAGCAGCGACATGAACACCGAGACCGCGATGGTGAGGCCGAACTGCATGAAGTAGCGGCCCGCGATGCCGCCCATGAAGGAGACCGGTGCGAACACCGCGATCAGGGTCGCCGTGATGGCGATGACCGCGAGCCCGATCTCGTCGGCGCCCTCGATGGCGGCGCGGTAGGGTGATTTGCCGAGCCGCATGTGCCGGACGATGTTCTCGATCTCCACGATGGCGTCGTCGACGAGGATGCCGGTGACCAGCGTGATGGCGAGCAGGCTGATGCCGTTCAGGGTGAAGCCCATCGCGTCCATCGCCCAGAAGGTCGGGAAGACCGAGAGCGGCAGGGCGATCGCGGCGATCAGCGTCGCGCGCCAGTCGCGCAGGAACAGGAACACCACCAGCACGGCGAGCGCCGCCCCCTCGATCAGGGTGTGCATCGCCGAATCGTAGGAGCCGATGGTGGCCGCCACCGAGGAGTCGATGGTCTCGAACCGGATGTCGGGATAGGCGGTCTTGAACGCGGCGATGCGCGTCTCGACACCGGCCGCGACCTCGGCGTCGCTGGCGCCCGAGCCGCGCGAGACCGCGAAGGCGACCACCGGCTCGCCGTTGAAGCGCGCGAAGGTGCGCGGCTCCTCGATGGCATCCTCCAGCGTCGCCAGTTCGTCGAGGCGGACCTTGCGGCCCCCGGAAAGCACGATGGAGGTGGCCTTGAGGTCGCGCAGCGAGCGCGAGGCGGCCAGCGTCCGGATCGACTGCTCGCGCCCGCCGACCTCGCCGCGGCCGCCCGCCATGTCGGCGGAGGTCAGGCGCAGCTGACGGTTCACGTCGGCCGCCGTGATGCCCAGCGCCAGCAGGCGGTCGGGGAGCAGGGTGACGCGCATCTCGCGGGCGACGCCGCCGACGCGCTCGACGCCGCCGACGCCCTTCACGCCCTGGAGCGAGCGGGCGACCTTGTCCTCCACGAACCAGGACAGCTCGGCCGGCGTCATGCCGGGCGACGTCACGCCGTAGATCAGGATCGGCAGGCCGGTGATCTCGACGCGCTGGATCACCGGCTCGTCGATGGTGCGGGGCAGGTTGATGCGGATCTTGGAGACCGCGTCCTTGACGTCGTTGACGGCCCGGTCGGTGTTCACCTCCAGGCGGAACTCCACCGTGGTGACGGAGGAGCCCTCGGTGATGGCCGAGGTGATGTGCTTGACCCCGCGCACCCCGGCGATGGAATCCTCGACCCACTTCGTGACCTGCGTCTGCAGCTCGGCGGGGGCCGACCCGCTCTGCGTGATCGTCACCGAGACGATCGGCACGTCGACGTTGGGCATCCGCGTCACCGCGAGGCTGCGGAAGCTGACGAGACCAAGCACGATCAGCACCAGGAACAGCACGAGCGGCGCGATCGGGTGGCGGATCGCCCAGGCGGAGATATTCAGGCGCATGCGTCGGCTCGATGGGGGGTTCGGATCGGGAGACGAGGCGGCGCCCGGTCAGGGCGTCCCGGCCTCGGCGGTCTCGCGCGGGGAGGGGGCGGCGGCCACGGCCGGCTCCGGCACGGCCAGCGCCACCGGGCGGACCCGGTCGCCGTCGCGCAGGAAGCTGCCGGCGCGGGCCACCACGCGCTCGCCGTCGGCGAGTCCGGCGCGGATCTCGATGTCGTCGTCGTCGGACAGGCCGGTGCGGACCTCGCGGGCCTCGACCACGTCGTCGGCGACCACGAGGACGGAGCTGCGCTTGCCCCCGCCGTAGAGCACGGAGGCCTGCGGCACGGTCACGCCGCGGGTCCGGGCGAGCTCGACGGCGCCCCGCGCGAAGGTGCCGATGCGCAGGCGCGGATCCGGCTCCAGGCGGACGCGGACTTGGCCGAGGCGGGTCGCCCGGTCGACCTCCGGGTAGACGGTCCGCACGCTGCCCGACAGGCGGACACCGTCGCCGAGGTCGATCCAGGCCGGGGCGTTCTCGCGCAGCTGCGGCAGCTTGGTCTCGATGACCTCGCCCTCGAGTTCGATCTCGCCCCGGGCGATCAGGCGGAACAGGGGCTCGGCCGAGGCGGAGGCGGCCAGGCCCACCCGGGCGGTGCGGCGACTGACGATGCCGGCCTCCGGCGCGCGGATCTCCGTGCGGGCCAGGCGCAGGTTCAGTTCCTCCAGCACGGCCCGGGCCTGGGCGAGGTCGGCCCGGGCGATGCGCAGGCCGTTGCGGGCGAAGGCGAGCTTGCCCTCGGCCTGGCGCAGGCTGGCGGTGCGGCCCTCCATCACGGCCGCGGTGGCGTTGCCGGTCTTCAGGAGCTGCTGCACCCGCTCGAAGGCGAGGCGCGCCTCGGTCTCGGCGGCCTCCGCCTGCTCGATGCTGCTCTGGGCCTGGGGCACGGCGGCCTCGGCCTTCTCCACCAGGGCCGCCTGCTGGGCGAGCTGACGGTCGATGAGGTCGCGCGAGAGACGGGCGAGCACCTGCCCCCGGGCCACCCGGGCACCTTCCTCCACCAGCACCTCGGTGACCCGGTAGCCCTCGATCTCGGGCGTCACCAGGATTTCGTCGCGCGGGACCAGGGTGCCGGTGACGACCACCGACTCGACGATCTCGCGCCGCCTGGCTCCGACCACGCTGATCGTCGGCACGAGGCCGGCCTTGACCGGCTGGGCCGCGCCGGCCAGCGGCTGGGTGGAGCCTGCCGGCGGCTGGGTGGAGCCTGCCGGCGGCTTGGCCGGGCCGGCGAGAGCTGCGGAGGCCGGCAGCGCCAGGGCGAGCCCGGCCTCGATCAGGGCCTGGAGCTGCGCCACGGCGAGACCCGTGTCGAAATCGGGGAGGATGGCCCGGCTCAGGACGATCCCCTTCAACTGGGGCGCCAGCAGGGCGTAGAGGGCGACGGGATCGCAATCCGGAGCGGTGGCGAGGTCGGCGAAGGTCTCCTCGAACCAGGCCCGGGCCTCCGCCTCGGTCTCCGCCGTGAGCGCCGCGATGGCCGGGTTGCGGGTGCCCTCGGACCAGATCTCCAGGCGCAGCACCGCCGCCTCCCGGGTCAGGGCGCCGAAATACTGGCCGAGCACGCCGAACAACGCGCCGCGCCGGTCGCCCTCCTGCTGGAGGCGCGTCACCAGCTGGGCGCCGCTGATCCGTTCCCGCTCCACGAGGCCCAGGACCAGCGCCTCCTTGGAGCGGAAGTAGTGGTAGAAGTTGCCCGCCGTCATGCCGGCCTCGCGGGCGAGGTCCTGCATCGTGGTGCGGTGGAACCCGTTGCGCACGAAACAGGCGCAGGCGGCGTCGAGGATCTGTTCCCGGCGCGCGGCCTGGCTGGCGCGGGCGTCGATGAGGGTGCCGACCGGCGAGGCCATGGTCAGGAGACCCGTCCGTCCGCCGACGGCGCGACCACCCGGCAGGCGGCGACCGAGGCGTCCGCATCGGCGCAGAGGCGGGCCTGCCAGCCGACCGGGCCGTTGCCGGTCCAGGCGATGAGCGCGGCCCAGCCGAGCACCAGCACGGCCCCGAGCAGCAGGTGCTCGGGCGCGAGAAGCGCCCGCGCCTTCCGCACCAGCGCCTCGAACGGGAAATCCTCGTGCGTCCGCTGCATCGCATCCTCCACTCGACGCCATCGTCGTATTGAATGTTCATTCACTGGTCAATGAGCGTTCATTCTGGCCGTGCGGAAGGGCACGGCGATGGGGCCTCACGGCCACGAGCGCCCTGCCCCGCGGGCCGCCGTGTCAACATGAAGCAAGCCGGGACCGGAACGGCCGCCCGCCGCGCGGGTTCGAGGAGACCCCCGCGGAGGATCCCGGTCGGCTCGGTTCGGACACGCGCGACGTGCGCGGACGGCCCGTGGCGCCACGCCCGGCCCCGGCCGGTATCGTCCGCTCACCACCCGAGGTCGCCCGCACCGTGCTGAAGCCTTTCCCCCGCGAGGGCGGTGCCGTCGGCCGCACCGACGGATTTCTCCCGATCGAGGGCTACGCGGCGATCGGCGAGGGCCGCTCGGTGGCACTCTCGGGGGCCGACGGCTCCATCGACTGGTGGTGCTGTCCCAATCTCGACTCGCCGCCGCTGTTCGACCGCATGCTCAGCCCGGAGGAGGGCGGCTACTTCGCGATCACGCCGGAGGAGCCCTTCACCGCCGAGATCGGCTACCGCGACGGCAGCAACGTCCACGAGACCGTCTTCACCACGAAGACCGGACGCGCGCGCCTCACCGAGAGCCTGAACAGCGGCCCCGCCGGGCGCCTGCCCTGGGCGGAACTCGCGCGCCGGATCGAGGGTCTGGAGGGGCACGTGCGCTTCCGGGTGGCCTTGGTCTTCGGCACGCGGGGCGACACGGCCGCCCCCTATCTCTCGGGCAACAGCAACGGCACCGCCTTCCACGTGGCCGGCATGATGGGCCTGTTCCGCACCAGCGACGGCATCCGGATCGAGACGGAGAACGACCACGTCATCTCGGGCTCCGTCGAGGTGCGGGCGGGTCAGCGCGAGGTCGTCGCCATCGTGGCCGCCGAGAACCAGCCCCTGGTGGTGGCGCCGATCGACGAGATCGACGGGCGCATCGACGTCTCGTGCCAGGAATGGCGGGACTGGACCGAGCGTCTCGCCTATCGGGGCCGCTATGCCGAGCAGGTCGAGCGCAGCGCCCTCGCGCTGAAGCTGCTGCTCTACTCGCCCACCGGCGCCATCGCGGCGGCGGCCACGAGTTCCCTGCCCGAGGGCATCGGCGGCTCCAAGAACTACGATTACCGCTACGCCTGGATCCGCGATGCCGGCTACGTCATCAAGGCCTTCCTGCGCCTGGGTGCGCAGGCCGAGGCCAACGCGGCTCTGTCCTGGCTGATGCGCCACATCGGCGAGCACGGGGCGCAGGTGCTCTACACCCTCGACGGCGGCTGCGTGCCCGGCGAGCGGGACATCGACCTGCCGGGCTATCGCGGCTCGCGCCCCGTGCGCACCGGCAACGCCGCCACGGGCCAGCACCAGCACGGCATCTACGGCGACATCTTCGAGACCGCCGAGCGCTTCGTGGCCGACGGCAACATGCTCGATCTGCGCACCGGGACGCTGCTCGCCCAGCTCGCCGACCAATGCGCCGAATCCTGGAAGCTCAAGGATGCGGGCATCTGGGAGTTGCCGGAGGCCGAGCACTACACCGGCTCCAAGATCAGCTGCTGGCAGGCGCTGGCCCGGGCGGTGGAACTCGCCGATGGCGGCCACCTACCGGGCACCTGCCGCGAGCGCTGGGCCCGGGCCCGCGACCGCGTCGCGGACTGGATCGACCGGAACTGCTGGTCGGAGGCCAAGCAATCCTACGTCATGTATCCCGGCACGGAGAAGCTCGATGCCTCCCTGACGCTGGCCGTACGCTTCCGCTTCGGCAACCCCGAGCGCCTCGCGGCCACCTGCCGGGCCATCGACCGGGAACTCGGACGCGGCCCCTATCACTACCGCTACACCGGCGCCGAGGCGGAGGAGGGCTGCTTCCTCGCCTGCACCTTCTGGCTCGTGGAGGCCAGGGCCCTGCTCGGGGAGACGGCGGAAGCGCAAGCCGCGTTCGAGGCCCTGGTGAAGGCCCTCGACCGGAATTCCGGCACCTATTCGGAGATGGCTGACCCGGTCAGCGGCACCTATCTCGGCAACCTGCCGCAGGGGCTGACCCATCTGGCCCTGATCCAGGCCGCTGCCACCCTGTCGGGCCTGAGCCTGTAGATGACTGCGGCGCCCGGCGGGAGCTTTGGTCGCAGATCCGACCCGGGCCCTGCCGCGTTGCCGGGGAGCCCATCAGGAGACGGCAGCATGGCCAAGACCACGAACAAGACCACGGACACGACCAATCCGGACGTGACGACCTACATCCTGAAGCAGGCCATGGCCGCACGCGTCGACGATCACGTGGAGATCGCGGTCGAGGCCGAGGACGGAACCACCTTCAAGATCCGCGCGACGCCCGACCAGCTCGATGCCCTCACGGGCGACCTCGAGACCATTCTCGAGGCCGACGACGCGGACGCCTGATCGTCCCGGGGCCCGCCGCCCGGTGGGCCCCTTTTTGTTGAAGACAGCCCCGGAAGGCCTCAGACGCCGATGACCATCGATCCCCGCGACGCCGGCCCGCGGCCGCCCTTTCCCGGCGACCAGCAACAGGAACGGCCGGGCCTGACCTCGCGGATGCGTCCGGCCCCCGACCACGGCGAGACGAGCTACGTCGGCAAGGGGCTCCTCACCGACCGCGTCGCCCTGGTGACCGGCGGCGATTCCGGGATCGGCCGGGCCGTGGCCATCGCGTATGCCCGCGAGGGCGCCGACGTGGCGATCGCGTACCTGCCGGTCGAGCAGTCCGATGCCGAGGACACCGCCGAATGGGTGCGCAAGGCGGGCCGGCGCGTCCTGCTCCTGCCCGGCGACCTGCGCGACCCGACCTATTGCCGCGACCTCGTCGCCCGCACCGTGTCCGAACTCGGCGGGCTCGACATCCTCGTGAACAACGCCGCCGCGCAGGTGGTCAACGAGGACCTCGACGACGTGACGCCGGAGGATCTCGAGGGGTCGTTCCGCGCCAACGTCTTCGCGATGCTCTACCTCGCCCAGGCGGCCGTGCCGCACATGAAGCCGGGCTCGGCGATCGTGAACTCCACGAGCCAGCAGGCCAAGATCGCCGACAAGACCATGCTGGTCTACGCCGCCACCAAGGGCGCCATCGCGAGCCTGACCATCGGCCTGTCCAACCTGCTGGCGCCGAAGGGCATCCGGGTGAACTGCGTCGCCCCGGGCCCGGTCTGGACCCCGATCCAACCCATCGTGAAGAGCCCCGAGCAGATCGCCTCCCTCGGCGCCGACACGCCCCTCGGCCGCGCCGGCCAGCCGGCCGAACTCGCCCCCGCCTACGTGCTCCTCGCCTCGCGGGAGGGCAGCTACATGACCGGTGCGCTGGTGCCGGTCACGGGCGGGACGCCGATGTATTGAGGGGCTGTGCAGGCGAATACCGCTGAGAGACTTTACAGACCGTACGGAAATTCCGTATGTTCACGGCTGATGACGCGAGAGCGGTATGACCCTGTCAAGAACGCAGCCAACCTGGAGAAACACCGGGTCTCGCTCGCACTCGGGGATCGGATTTTCGCGGACGACGATCATGTGATCGTTCCCTCCATCCGTGAGATCGATGGAGAGGAACGATTCAAAGTGATCGGGATCGTCGGCGATAAGCTCTTTACGGGCGATTTCGTCCGCCGGTCCGGTCAGCCCCGCTTCATTTCGGTTAGAAGGAGCAACACGGGTGAAGAACGAGCCTATCGCGCTTCCAACTGATCCGACCGACGATCAGGATTTCGACGCGACGTCCGAGGCCTTGGACCGAGGCCAGCGCGCGCGGCTCATCCGTCGAACGCGGACCGGCCTCGGTCTGTCGCAGTCCGAGTTCGCGAGCCGATTTCGGGTTCCGGTCGGCACCCTACGCGACTGGGAACAGGCACGTGCGACCGCACCGGATTTCGCCATCGCCTATGTCAGGGTGATCGGCCGCTACCCGGACATTGTGGCTCAAGCGGTGGCCTGAGCCGAGTCGACTCTCAGCGTCCGGCCTTGAGGAAGGCCTCGGCGCTGCGCAGGCTCAGCGCCATGATCGTCAGCGCCGGGTTGGCGGCGAGCGAACTCGGGAAAGTCGAGCCGTCGCAGATCCAGAGGTTCGGGACCTCGAAGCTGCGGCCGACGGGGTCGACCACCGCCGTGTCGCCGTCGCGGCCCATGCGGCAGGTGCCGATGGTGTGGGCGACGCGCTCCAGGGTCCAGAGATCCGTGGCCCCCGCCGCCTCCCAGACCTGATTCAGGAAGCGGGTCGCGTGAGCGTTGAGGCGCTCCTCGTTCCGGCTGTAGCCGAAGCTGATCGCGGCCTTGCGCATGCCCAGAGCGTCGACCTCGTCGGACAGCGTCAGGACGTTGGCGTCGCAGGGCAGGGTCTCGCCGTTGATGCCGATCCCGGCCATGTGGTTGTAGCGGGCCAGTTGGTCGGCCAGCGCCCGCCCCCAGAGCTTGCGGCCCCGCGCCAGGGAATTGGCGAAGGTGAGGGGCACCACGCCGAGGCTCTGGACGAGGTAGCCGCCGGCGAAGTCCGCATCGGCCGGGCGGATCATGTCCTCGGTGATGAGCGAGGACGGGTAGCCCTTGTTCATGCGCATCTCGGGCTCGAAGGTGCCCCAGACCTGGGTGGCGACGTGGCCCATGTAGTTGCGCCCGACTTGGCCGCTGCCGTTGGCGAGGTCGAGATGCAGCAGGAGACGCGCGGATTCCACCGAGCCGGCGCAGAGGAAGACGGTGCGGCAGGGCTGACGATGGTCGATGCCGCCCTGGCGATAGATCACCGCCGTCACCCGGCCGTCCTTCGCGCGCTCGATGCCGTGGACCCGGGCCTCGGCCCGGATCTCGGCGCCGTGATGGACGGCGAGCGGCAGATAGGTGACGTCCATGCTGGTCTTGGCGCCGTTGCGGCAGCCCTGATGGCAGTAGCCGCAATTGATGCAGCCGGGCCGGGTCGGGCCGTGCTCCTGCGCGAAGGCGCGCGAGACCACGGCCGCCGGCGCATCGGCGTAGCGCACGCCGAGCGCCGCGCAGGCGCTGGCCATGGCCTGGGCCGGGGCGTTTCGGGCGACGGGGCCGAGCGGGTAGGTGCGCGCGTCGTCCCAGGGATACGAGGCCGGGCCGGACACGCCGATGAAGGCCTCGACGCGCGCGTAGAAGGGCAGCAGCTCGGCGTAGTCGAGGGGCCAGTCGACGCCCTCGCCGGTCTCGGTGTGGAGGCGCAGGTCGCGGGCATCGGCCCGGGGCGTGAAGGCGCCCCAGTGCAAGGTGGAACCGCCGACACCGGTGCCGCTGTTGTTGCCGCCGAAGGCCTCGGGCGTCGAGCCGCCGCTGATCCGCTCCTCGGTCCAGTAGATCTCGTCGGCCAGGGTCTCGTCGAAGGCGAATCCCTTCGGGTCGAAATTCGGACCCGCTTCCAGGGCGACACAGGAGAGGCCGGCCTGGGCGAGGCGCGCCAGCAGGGGGGCACCACCGGCGCCGGTGCCGATCACCACCGCGTCGACGGTCTCGGAGGTGGCGTGGCGACGCATCGCATCGAGGTTCATCGGGCGGTCTCCAGGGGGGCGTTCGGTTCCCAGGCCTCGCGCTGGCCGATGCCGACCGCGTGGAACCCGGGCAGGGGTTCGGTGTCGCCGCCGGCGCCGATGCCGCCGAAGTTCATGCGGGCGAGGGCGACAGGGTGGGCAAGATAGGTGCGGGCCACGTCCGCGCGCAGGTCCTCGAACCAGAAGCCCATCTGCTCCGCATCGAGATCACCGGAGACCGCACCGGATTCCAGGCTTCCGAGCATCGCGTCCTGCGCCTCGGCCCCGAGGGCGACGAAGGGCGCGTCGTGGGCGGCGCGGGCGGCAGCGTCCAGGGTGCGAAGGGCGCGCCGGTAGGCTTCCGGGTCGGGGGGAAGCCGGGCGAAGCGCCAGCCATCCCCCGCCCCGCTCGCCAGCCGCGCGTCGATGCGGGCGGCAAAATCGATGGTCCCGGCGCCGTCCAGCGGAAGCACCCGGGCGCAGGCGGCCCGCAGGATGGCGAGGCCGACCGGATCGAGGGCCCGGGGCTGATAGGCCGGATCGTCGGGCTCGGCGCGCTGCAGCAGGGCCGCGCGCAGGCGGGCATTCACCCGGTCGGACCGGATCAGGGCCGCGTAGGAATCCGGGATCGCGGGCGCCTCGGCTTCGTTCGAGACCGCTCCGGCCGCGAGGCTCCGCACCGCTTCGGCCACCGCCTCGGGGCGCTCCAGGGGGATGAGGTGCCCGGTCCCTGCGAGAGACACGAGACGATGATGGGCGAGGTGCGGCGCCGTCAGCGCGGCCTGGGCGGCGGGGCCGAGATCGGCATCCTCCGCACCCGCCAGGAGGATCGCCGGGCTGCGCAGCACGCCGATGCGCGCGCACCAGTCCTCGCGGCTGCCCGCGGTGAGCCAGAGCGTCCAGGCATCGGGGCTGGCACGCAGCACATCCGCCACCGTCCGCGCCATCCGGTCCGGGTCGAGGGGCCGCGCGATGTTCGCGGCGACGAAGGCCTCGGCCTCCCGCTGCCGGGTCTCGGAATCGGCGCCGATCCAGGCGATCATGGCGGCGCGCTTGTCCTCGCCCATGGGCTCGGGGGAGGGTGGCGAACCCGCCATGAACACGAGGCCGGTCAGGCCTTCGAGGCCGGGCGCGCCGTCCTCCGCCTGCCGGGCGACCGCCAGGGCGACCTTGGCGCCCATGCTGTTGCCGGCCAGCATCCACCGTTCCGGCGCGTCGGCGCGAATCCGGGCGGCCACGCCCTCCGCCATCGCGGCGACGTCCCGGCCGGCGTCGGCACCGTCCGCGCCGAAGCCCGGCAGGTCGAGGGCGACGCAGGTCACGGCATCCGCGAGGTGTTGCGCGACCGTCTCGAAAGTCCTGGCACTGCCGCCGAGGTAATGAAGGCAATATAAGACCGGGCGGTCGGATGATGTGATCGACATAGGCCCGAAAGAGCGCGCGGCGTCGCGCGTTCAAGTCATCGGGGACGCGGCGTTCGGCAGCAGCCCGGGCGCGGAACGAACGCCTACGCCGGTTGCGCGGCCTTCAGCGGGGCGCGGAGGCCTGCAGAGCCGCGAAGACGCGCAGGCTCGCCTCGAGATCGGCGGTGCCGACCTCGGCGAAGACCGCGGCGCGCAGGTGGGCAAGATCGGCCTCCATGCGGGCGACCACGGCCATGCCGGCGGGCGTCAGGCTGAGCACCTTGGCCCTGCGGTCGGTGGGGTCCTCGCGGCGGAGCGCGAGGCCGGCCTCGCAGAGCTGGTCGAGGAGACGGACCAGCGACGGGCCCTCGATGCCGACGGCCTCCGCGAGGGCGTTCTGACGCGGAGCGCCGTCGAGACGGGCGATCATGATCAGCGGCACGGCGGTGGCGTCCGAGAGGCCGTGCGCCTCCATCACGGCGTTGGCGGCGCGGCGCCAGTGCCGCCCCGTCAGCAGCAGGGTGTGCGTGTAGGCGAGGCGGAGCTGGTCCAGGCGGCGGTCGGGCGGCACATCGACCGGCGCCGGATCCGCGGACGGTTTTCGGGGCGGCACGCGTGAGGCTCCTGTGACACCGACCGGTGGACGATCCGGTTCTCTTTTCGTTTGCGCATTATTAGGATGCAATCCGTTTGATCGCAAGCGGACATCGTCGTATCAGGGCACCAGCCCACGTCTCGTCGTCCGGATGCGCCCGGCGGCCCGCGCCGCACCGGCCCTTGATTGATCCGACGAGACGTAAGTAAGGACTGACGATGAGCGCCCCCGACGACCTCTCCTTCACCACGCAGCCGCACGCCTCGCCCGTCTCGCCGGAGCGCCGGGCCGAGCTCCTCGTCGATCCCGGCTTCGGGCGGGTGTTCACCGACCACATGGTGACGATCCGCTACGTCGAGGGGCGGGGCTGGCACGATGCCCGCGTCGAGGCGCGCGCGCCGATCGCCCTCGATCCGGCGGCGGCGGTGCTGCACTACGCCCAGGAGATCTTCGAGGGGCTGAAGGCCTACCGCACCGCCGACGGCGGCGCCGCCCTGTTCCGGCCGGAGGCCAACGCCCTGCGCTTCCGCCGTTCGGCCGAGCGCCTAGCGATGCCGCCGCTGCCCGACGCCGTCTTCGTCGAGTCCGTCAAGCAACTGGTCAGCGCCGACCGCGACTGGATCCCGTCGAGTGAGGGCGGCAGCCTGTACCTGCGCCCCTTCATGATCGCCAGCGAGGTGTTCCTCGGGGTCAAGCCGTCCTCGGAATACCTCTACCTCGTCATCGCCTCGGCGGTGGGCGCCTACTTCAAGGGCGGCTCCGAGACCGTGACGGTCTGGGTCTCGCGGGACCAGACCCGTGCCGCGCCCGGCGGCACCGGTGCGGCCAAGTGCGGCGGCAATTACGCGGCCAGCCTGCGCGCCCAGGCGGCAGCGGTGGAGCATGGCTGCGCCCAAGTGGTTTTCCTCGACGCGGTCGAGCGCCGCTGGGTCGAGGAACTCGGCGGCATGAACATCTTCTTCGTCTTCGACGACGGCTCGATGGTCACCCCGCCCCTGAGCGACACCATCCTGTCGGGCATCACCCGCGACTCGATCCTGACCCTGGCGAAGGCCGACGGCATCACGGTCGCCGAACGGCCCTATTCCATCGACGACTGGAAGGCGGACGCCGCCAGCGGACGGCTGCGCGAGGTCTTCGCCTGCGGCACCGCCGCGGTCATCACCCCGGTCGGGACCGTGCGCAGCGCGGACGGGGAATTCTCGGTCTCGGACAACGTCGCCGGCCCGGTGACGAAGCGCCTGCGCTCGGCCCTCGTGGACATCCAGCGCGGCAACGCCCCCGATCCCCACGGGTGGGTCACGCGGGTGTACTGAGCCGCCGGCAGCCCCGAGCCCGGCTCAGGCGAGCCAGGGCTGGGCCGCGAGGTGCCGGGCCTGGAACGCCCGGATCGCCTCCGCGTGGTCGAGGGTGGCCCCGATCGCGTCGAGGCCCCGGACGAGGTGATCCTTGCGCCGGGCCGGGATGGCGAAGCCCTGCACCGCGCCGTCCGCGGTGGTGATGGTCTGGGCGGGCAGGTCGATCGTCATATGGTTCCGGGCGGGGTCTGCGGCCCGGGCCGACAGTTCCGCGACGGGTCCGGGCGCCAGCTCGATCAGCAGCAGGCCGTTATTGGCGGCGTTGTCGGCGAAGATGCCGGCGAAGCTGGTGCCGATGACCGCGCGGATGCCGCCCTGGAGCAGGCCCCAGACCGCGTGCTCGCGCGACGAGCCGCAGCCGAAATTCGGGCCGACCACCAGGATGCAGGCCCCCTGCCATGCGGGCCGGTTGAGGACGAAGTCCGGGCGCGGCTGGCCGGGGCCGGCATAGCGCAGGTCGTGGAAGGTGGCCGCCCCCAAGCCCGCGCGGTCGATCCCCTTGAGGAACTGCTTGGGCATGATGACGTCGGTGTCGATGTTGGCCCCGGGCAGGCCGGCGGCCGGGCCCGCGACGATCGTGAACGGCTGCATGGTCAGGTCTCCGGCGCGAGGCGGTTTTCCGGCGCGAAGCGGCGGCTGTCGGTGAGGTGGCCGGCAATGGCCGCGGCCGCCACCATGGCGGGGCTCATCAGGTGGGTGCGCGCGCCCACACCCTGACGGCCCTCGAAGTTGCGGTTGGTGCTGGAGGCGCAGCGCTCGCCCGGCGCCAGCACGTCGTCGTTCATGGCCAGGCACATCGAGCAGCCGGATTGGCGCCACTCGAAGCCGGCATCGCGGAAGACCCGGTCGAGCCCCTCCGCCTCGGCCGCCCGGCGCACGCTGGAGGAGCCGGGCACCACCATGGCCTGGACGCCGTGCGCGACCCGCCGGCCGCGCACGAGGGCGGCGGCCTCGCGCAGGTCGGAGAGCCGGGCGTTGGTGCAGGAGCCGATGAAGGCGCGCTGGATCGGGATGGCCTCGAGGGGCGTGCCCGGGACGAGGTCCATGTAGGACAGTGCCCGGACCATGTCCCGGCGACGGGCCGGATCGGGCTCGGCCGCCGGATCGGGCACGCGGCCGTTGACCGGGCCCGCCTGGTCCGGGCTGGTCCCCCAGGTCACCATCGGCTCGATCGCGGCGGCGTCGAGGGCGACCTCGCGGTCGAACACGGCCCCGTCGTCGCTGCGCAAGCTCGGCCAATGGGCCGCGGCGGCCTCCCAGAGGGCGCCCTTCGGCGCGCGGGGCTTGTCCGCCAGGTAGTCCAGCACGGTCCGGTCGGGGGCCATGACGACGCCGCGGGCGCCGCACTCGACGGCCATGTTGCAGATCGTCATGCGGCCCTCGACGGACAGGGCCTCCACGGTCGGGCCGGCGAACTCGACGGCGTAGCCCGTCGCCCCGTCGGCGCCGATGCGGCGGATCAGGGCCATGACCACGTCCTTGGCGGTGACGCCCGGCGCCAGGGTGCCCGAGACCGTGACCCGCAGGGTCTTCATCCGGCGGTACACCAGGGTCTGGGTGGCGAGGTAGTGCTCGATGTCCGAGGTGCCGATGCCGAAGCCGAGGGCGCCCAACGCCCCGTAGGTGGTGGTGTGGCTGTCGCCCGCCGCCACGATCATGCCCGGCAGGACGAAGCCCTGCTCGGGGGCGACCACGTGCTCGATGCCCTGGAGCGGGTGCAGCACGTCGAGGAGTTCGATCCCGAAATCCCGGCAGTTCTCGTCGAAATACGCGACCTGCCGCGCCCCGCCGGGATCGGGCATGGCGGCGACGCGCTCCGCCGCCGTGGGATTGACGTGGTCGACCACCGCCAGGGCGGCGTCCGGCCGCCAGACCCGGCGCCCGGCGGCCCGCAGGCCGCTGAAGGCCTGCGGGCTGGTGTACTCGTTGAGCACCGTGCGGTCGACGTAGAGCAGGACGCTGGCCCCGGGGCCTTCGGCGTCGTCCAGACGGCGCACGGTGTGGGCGTCCACCAGCTTGTCGTAGAGGGTGCGGGCCTGCATCGATCGGCTCTCGGGCTCCGGCGGGACTGGGTTCAAACGGGAAACGCGGTGCGGGACTGAACCCGATCCAGGGCCGCGAAGCCAATGCCGATGCGGCATCGGGTGATGCCGAGCGCCGCACCCGGAGCCCGCCGGCCGAACGCCTTCGGGCGACGGTGGCGGCCGGGTCCGGCGGAACCAGGGGCGGATACGGGCTTCGCTCGATCAGAGCGGAGACCGGATCGGCAAGCCCGTGCGACGCTCGAGCGAAGCCCGAATCCGCCACCCCGAGGGATCGAACGCATCGGGTTCGAGGGGTCAGGGCAGGGCGGCGCGCTTGCGCAGGATCAGGTCACCCCGGAACAGGAACTTCTGGGTGCGCTTGCCGGTGTCGACCTCGGTGGTAAAGACGTTGCCGTGGCTGTCCACCGCAAGGTTGTGGACCCAGTGGAAGTCGCCCGCCATCCGGCCGTTGCGGCCGAAAGCGCCGAGCACCTCGCCGGTCTCGCGGCTCAGGGTGCGGACCTCGTTGTTGGCCCCGTCCGCGTTCAGGAGGTAGCTCTGCTCGGCGTCGGGCCAGAGCGCCAGCTCCCAGACGGAGCCGTTGGCGCGGGTGTTCGCCTCGACGAAGAACTCCTTCACGAAGGTGCCGTCGCGGCGGAAGACCTGGACCCGGTCGTTGGTGCGGTCGCAGACGTAGACCAGGCCGTCGCGGGCGATCTGCACGCAGTGGACGGGATTGCGGAACTGCTGGGCCGGAGCCGCGACCGGGTCGTAGGCCGGCAGGGTCTCGTCCGTGGGCGGCTTGCCGTAGGCGCCCCACATCCGCTTGAACGCGCCGGTCTCGGCATCGAATACGATGATTCGATGGTTGAAGTAGCCGTCGGCGACGTAGAGCTCGTTGGTCTCGGGATCGACCTGCATCGCGGCCGGCTTGCCGAGCCGCGAGGTGTCGAGGCTGTTGGTCTGCGGGCCCTGCTTGCCGATCTGCAGGACGAACCGGCCCTCGGTGGTGAATTTCAGGATCTGCCCGTCCGTGTCGCCGTTCCCGGCAAGCCAGACGAAGCCCTTGTGGTCGATGTGGATGCCGTGCTCGTTCTGCGGCCAGTCGTAGCCCTCGCCGGGGCCGCCCCAGCTGCGGATCAGGGTGCCGGCCTGGTCGAACACCAGTACGGGGGGCGCGGGGCGGCAGCACTTGGTGCGGGGCGGCGAGAGGCTTGCGGCCTTCTCGTCATCGGTGAGGGTGCGCGGGCGCTGCACCACCCAGATGTTGTCCTGCGCGTCGACGGCGACGCCCGAGGCCTGACCCATGATCCACTGATGGGGCAGCGGTTTCGGCCAGGCCGGATCGACCTGGAAGGTCAGCGGATCCGCACACGCCACACCCGACCACGCGACCGCGAGCGCGGCCAGACCAAGCCGAAGCCTCATGCTTTCCTCCCGATGTCGTCCGGCCTTGGCGACCGTCTCTTGATGATCGGCTGTTGCCGATCAGATCTTTCTGATCCGATCTTGCACACAGTATTCGCGCCCGGCGGGGAGGCGTCCAGTCGCGCCTGGGCGGAGGCGTGTCGCCGACTCGGATCTGTCACCCGGCCGGCGCGCGTCGGACCCCCTCCTGGGACGCCCCCCGGAGGACCGCCTCCCACAGGATCGCCGCCCGCTCCCAGGTCAGGGCCCGGCGCTGGAGGAGCGCGCCGGCGCTGAGCTCCGACCAGAGGTCGTCCTGGGTGGCGAGGCTCACGACGGCCTCGGCGAAGGCCGCATCCGTCCCGGCGATCCAGCCGTTCACGCCGTGCTGCACCCGCTCGGCGAGGGCGCCGATACCGGCGGTCACCACCGGCAGCCCCATGGCCTGGGCCTCCGCCGCCGCGAGGCAGAAGGTCTCGTCGGGGGAACCGGGGCAGACCATGGCGCGCGCGGTGCCGTAGAACGCCGCCAGGGCGGCGGCCCCACGGCGGGGGTGGAACACCACCGGCCCGCGATCGTCGGGCGAGTCGGGCTGTTCGGATCCGAAGACGTGGAGCTTCGCGCCCGAGGCGATCAGGGGCGCGGCGCTGCGCCAGAGCCGCAGCATCCGGTCGAGGCCGCGCTGGGGCTGGGAGGCGTAGACGAAGTCCCGGCTCCGGCCCCGCGTCGGCTCGGGCGTCAGGAAGACGGGCGAGACGCCGTGCGGGACGACGTGGCGGCGCCGGAAGGGATAGAGCGGCGACATGTTCCGCGCCGCGAGGGTGCCGACGAAGACGGCCTCCGGCCGCAGGGACAGGAAGGGCAGGAGGTAGCCCTTCCGCACGGACTTCTCGACGTTCAGCGGATTGTGGACCCAGACGATGCCGCGCCGGCCCGGATGGTCGCGGAGCGGGCGGGGGTCGTTGCTGGTGACCACCGCGTCGGCCTCGCAGGCCGCCGCCTCGCCGAGGGGGATGTTGCGGACGCCGTCCCGCTCCACCGTCCCGCTCCGTCGGGTGGCCAGAATCACCGCCCAGCCCCGTCGGGCCAGGGCGCGGGAGAGGGCGATGTTCGTGCTCTCGATCCCGCCGAGGCCGATCGCGGGCGGCGTGTCGAGGCCGAAGGCCACCGGCGTCGCGCAGATGAACAGGACCCGACGCATCGACATCTCCAGGGATCGCGTGTCCGGCCGGTCAGAGGCCGAGGCTCCGGGCCTGCTGGCCGAGCCAGGAGGTGGGCGGCGGGGGAGCGTCCCGGCCGATCGACCAGAGCTTGCCGCGCCAGGCATGCACCGAAACCGTCTCGGGCCCGATGAGCGTGCGCGCCGCCCGGTCGTCCGCCTCGGTCAGGAGGTGGGCGTCGTCGTCGCCGAGGGGATAGAACACCGCCCGCGCCCGGGCATGGCCCTCCAGGCGGAGCTTGCGCACGAAGTAGGTGAGGGCGCGCGGGCCGATCGCCAGGCGCTCCGGGTGGAACGGGATGCGCTTGCCGACCAGCAGTTCGAGGCGGCGTTTGACCCGGATGTGTCCGGTCGCCCAGGGCGCCCGGATCGGCACCGTCGAGATCGCGTCCCAGTAGCGGGTGACGAGCTCGGACTCCGGCGGGGCCGACAGGATCGCGTTGTTGAGGCGGCTCGCGTTGAGCCAGCCGAACAGGTACTCGGCCGCGCCGGCGGGCGTCTCGAGGGGGCGCTGGAAGACGCAGTCCAGGTCCGACCAGATGCCCTTGCCGTCGCGGATCAGGCTGAGGCGCAGGTAGTCGGCGTAGAAGGCGAGGACCCCGCGGCTGCGATAGAGATCCGCCATGACGTTGGGGCCGATCCCCTCGCGGGCATCGATCACCGAGCCGGGCAGCCCCTGCGCGCGCAGGGCGGCGACATCGTGCGCGTAGATGTGGAGCGGGTGTCCGGCCGCGACGATCGAGGCGGCGCTGAGCCGTTCGAGCCAGGTCACCGGCCCTTCCCAGTAGGTGACGATGGTCCTCGGTGGCGTTCGCTCGGGCGCAACGGGCATGGCCGCGGATCGACTCATTCCCTCTCATGCCCTTCCGTCTCGCCGCCGCGCGGCCTCGGTTCCCCGGGGCTGCTCTATCGCGGCCCCTCCGGCGCGACCACCGCTAAATCCGGTCCGGATCACGGGGAGGCCAGGATCCGCTCCCGCAACGGGGCATCCGCGTAACCGTCGGGGGGCAGGCCGTTGGCGGCCTGGTAGGCACGGATCGCCGCCCGCGTCCGGGGGCCGATCTTGCCGTCGGCGCCGCCGGCCGGAAACCCGCGCTCGGCGAGGCGCAGCTGCAGCGCCCGGACGTCGCCGGTACTGGGCATCACCGCGTCGCGCGGCCAGTCCCGGATGAAGCCCGGCTCGCCGCGCAGGCGGTCGGACAGGTGCGCCACGCTGAGCGCGTAGGCGAGGGCGGTGTTGTAGCGCAGGATGACCCGGAAGTTGGGCTGGAGCAGGAAGGCCGGCCCGCGCGCGCCCGCCGGCAGAACCAGCGTCGCCGGGCCGCCCGCCTCCGTCAGCGGCTGGACCGGGATCACGCCGCGGTCGCGCCAATCCGCGAGGCTGCGCTCCGTGGTCTCGTCGGCCAGGGCGAGGTCGAACCCCTCCGGCAGCCGGGCCTCGCTGCCCCAGCGCGCGCCGGAGCGCCAGCCCATCGCCACGAGGTAGTTGGCCGTGGAGGCGAGGGCGTCCGGCACCGAGGTCCAGATGTCGCGCCGGCCGTCCCCGTCGAAATCCACCGCATAGGCCTGGTAGACGGTCGGCATGAACTGGGTGTGGCCCATGGCCCCGGCCCAGGATCCCGTGAGCGGCCCGGGGGGCGCCTTGTCCTGGGCCTGGATTTCCAGGGCGGCGATCAGCTCCGCGCGCCAATAGGGCGCCCGCGCCGTCTCGGTGCAGGCCAGCGTCGCCAGAGCGCGCAGGACGGGACGGACGATCCCGGGATCCTCGAGCACGCTGCCGTAGGTCGATTCGACCCCCCAGAAGGCCGCCAGGACGAAGCGGTCGACGCCGTGTCGGGCCTCGATGGCATCGAAGGTCGCGGACCATTCCGCCAGCTTGCGCCGGCCTTCGGCGATCCGCGCCTCGGTGAGGTTGGCATCGAGGTAGGACCAGATCGGCGTCACGAATTCCGCCTGGGCCTGCGGCGCGGCGGCCACCTCGGAATCGGGGGAGAGGGCGCGCAAGCCGTCCGCCACCCGCGCAGGAACGCCACGCGCCTCCGCTTCGGCGGCGATCGCCCCGGTGCACAGCCCGAAGGCGCGGGGTTGCGCCTCGCCCCCGGATGCGGCACCCGCGGCGGGGGCCGCGGTCTCGGCCGACGCGGTACGGCCCGCCTCCGGAAGCAGGAACAGGGCGGCCATGAGAGAGATCGCGGCGGCAGGCCCGCGCAAAACCCCGGAGCGTCGCTGGCGGCACCACATGCGGGTCGTCTCCTCTCCTCGTTCCGTCGGGAGCCTAGCGTCGCCGATCGGAGGGCGGAAGCGGTCCCTGGCGACGCCTCGCTCCCCGCGGACCGCCGCGTGATCGGGACGCGCCGGCCTGGCCGCGGCACCCACCGGCCGTTTCGAAGCCGGCGCTGCGCGTCCACGATCGGGCGAGGGAGGATCGCTATGCGTTGCCGGAACCGGCGTGATCGCCCGCGAGGCGGCCGATGCTGATCGCGCTGCTACTGGTCGTGGGCGGGATCGCGATCGGCTTCTGCAGCCGGGTCATGACCGCCGTCGGATTGTCCGGTCTCGTGGTCGTCCTGTCGGTCGTGGTCTGGATCGCCCGGGGCGACGCCTCCGGCATCGGCGGCCTCGTGCTGCTCGCCCATCTCAGTGCCCTGCAAAGCGGCTACCTGCTCGGCGCCTATCTGCGCGTCCGCGCCGACGACCCCTGACGGCGCGGCGGCCTCACCAGAACCAGACCGCCGTCTCGCTGAGCGCCAAGATCGGCCACCACAGAAGTAGGGCCGTCGCGCAGGAAACGAGCACCAACGCCAGGGGCGGGCGCCGGTTCGGGCCAGGACGGCGTGTCTTGATGCGGAACATGATCGATGCGGCCCGGGACAGTTCGACGTTCGTCTAGGGCTGAACTGCAGGGTCCGGACCGTCCCGGCGGCGAGGTCGACGCGACGGCGCGGCGCTGTATTCGGACATCTCTGCGTAACCAAACGCGGGGAAGTGATGTCCGTGGCCTGGTTCACAAGCAAAATTGCCGCAATGTGGCTCGACTCACGGCCGCGTTTGCCGCCTTGCTCCGCGCAAGGGGTCACCATCGATCCGTGCGGCCCCGGGGCGGCGCCGCACGGCCAGGGAGTTTTGACATGATCGGACGTGGGTATCGGACGCCGTGGCTCGCGGCGGCCTTCGCGGCGCTCGTCTGTGCGACGGGCGGGGCGAACGCGGCGCAATGCGGCAACAGCGCGGCCGGCTTCGAAGCCTGGAAGCGGGAATTCGCCGAGGAGGCGCGCGGCCGGGCCAGCGCCGCGAGCCTCGCCGCCCTGATGGGCACGTCCTACTCGACGGCGACGATCTCGGCCGATCGCGGCCAGAAGAGCTTCAAGCTCTCACTGGACCAGTTCCTGGCCAAGCGCGGCGGCAACACCATCGTGTCCCGCGGCCGCGCCCTCAAGGCCCAGAACGCCGCCCTGTTCGACTCGATCGAGCAGCGCTACGGCGTGCCGCCGGGTCCGCTCCTGGCGATCTGGGGCATGGAGACGGGCTTCGGCGCGGTGAAGGGCAACGTGAACACGCTCTCGGCGGTCGCGACGCTGGCCTACGATTGCCGCCGCTCGGCCTACTTCACCGACCAGCTCTACGCCGCCCTCACCCTGGTGGATCGCGGCGTCCTGACCGCGAGCACCCGGGGCGCGGCCCACGGCGAGGTCGGCCACACCCAGTTCCTGCCCAAGAACGTCCTGAACTATGGCGTCGGCGGCAGCCTCGACAGCTCGGCCAACGCCCTCAACTCCACCGCGAACTTCCTCAAGGGCCATGGCTGGCGCGCGGGCGCCGGCTACCAGCCGGGCGAGCCGAACTTCGCCGCCATCCAGGGCTGGAACGCCGCCTCCGTCTACCAACGCGCCATCGCGCTGCTGGGCGAGCGCATCGACGGCCGCTAGCGGCCCGGTCCGCGCTCCGCGCCCCGGCGCGGAGCGCGTCCGGCCTCAGGGCCGCAGCCCGGCGACGTCGTCGCTGCAGAGCATCAGGTCGGTCGCGCCCGCCACGAGACCGGCGACGGCGCGCAGGTCCTGCGGCTCGCGCGGGCTCGCCGCCACGCGGCCGGCATCGCGCTTGAGGGCGCGGTTGCAGCCGCAGGAGGGCAGGCCTCCGTCGGGCGTGCAGGCGTCGTGCCTGCGGCACGCGGCATCCAGCGCGTCGATCGGAGTCACATCCATGCCGTCGTTGCCGGGGCCGCAATAATGCCCGTGCATGAGCAGGGTCGGGCGCGGCGTCTGACCGGGACCCGTCAGGTCCTGGGCGGCGAGGGGCGTGGCGAGGCTGAAGGCTCCGAGAAGCAGGGCGAGCGTCAGGGTCCGCATGGCGGGTCTCCGGTCAGGGGATGGGGTCGGGAAATCGCGGGGTTCGAGCCCGCCGGACGCGTGGCGGCACCGACTATGGAATCGGGCGGACGCGGGCGCGGGGCTGCGCCCGAAGGCGGCAGGGTGCGACGCGCTCAGGCCGGGGGAGCGCCTCGGATGAGCGCCCGGACGCGGTCCGGCCCGGCGGTTCCGATGGTCGGCGATGCGAAGGTCATGGTGTCACGGTCCCGCGTCTTGGCAGGACGGATCGGACGCGGGCCGCACGCGCTGGCCGCATCTGCCGTCCGGTAGACCCCTCGGGCGTTACAACCGGATCGGAACCGCTGCGTTCCATAGTTTTCGCAGAGCCTCCGGTCCGGAACGGCGAACGTTGGCCAGGCTCACGCCTGCAGGCGGGCATGCGCGACGGGACCCTGACAGGTCAGCCGACGTCCAAGCTAGGCACCGTGCCGGTCTGAGCGCCCTTCCGCCGCGATCAGGAAACGCAATCGTTCCTTTTCGCGACCATCCTCAGCAGGCCGCGACGTTCACCGCGAGGCCGCCCAGCGAGGTCTCCTTGTACTTCGCCTGCATGTCGTGGCCGGTCTGGCGCATGGTCTCGATGACCTCGTCGAGGCTGACGCGGTGAATGCCATCGCCGCGCAGGGCCAGGGATGCGGCCACCACCGCCTTGTTGGCCCCGAAGGCATTGCGCTCGATGCAGGGGATCTGCACCAGCCCGCCGATGGGATCGCAGGTCATGCCGAGATGGTGCTCCATCGCGATCTCGGCGGCGTTCTCCACCTGTGCCGGGCTGCCGCCGAGGAAGGCCGCGAGGCCCGCCGCTGCCATCGCGGCCGCCGAACCGACCTCCCCCTGGCAGCCGACCTCGGCGCCCGAGATCGACGCGCGGGTCTTGATCAGGCCGCCCACCGCCGCGGCCGTGAGCAGGAATTCCCGGGCGCGGGCCTCCGACCAGTCGGGGCAGAAGTCCCGGGCGTAGCGCAGGACGGCCGGCACGATCCCCGCCGCGCCGTTGGTGGGCGCCGTCACCACCCGTCCGCCGGCCGCGTTCTCCTCGTTCACCGCCAGCGCGTAGAGGCTGATCCAGTCCACGATCTCGTGGGCGGCGCGCGCATTGCGCAGGCGCCCGGCGGTGAGGTCCTCGTGCAGCCGCTTGGCCCGCCGGCGCACCTTGAGGCCGCCGGGCAACTCGCCGTCCTGGCGCAGACCCCGGTCGATGCAGGCGAACATCGCGTCGCGGATGTCGTCGAGGCCGGCCTCCACGGCATCGGGCGTGCGAGTGCCGCACTCGTTGGCGAACTGCACCTCGGCGATGGTCCGGCCCTCGGCGACACAGAGGGCGAGGAGGCCGGCGGCACTGGCATAGGGCAGGGGGCAATCCGCCTCCGCGCCCGCCCCCCCTTGCGCCTCCGCCTCCGTCACCACGAAGCCGCCGCCGATGGAGTAGTAGATCTCGCTGTCGCGGATCGCCCCGGCGGCATCGAGGGCGCGAAAGCGCAGGCCGTTGGTGTGCAGGGGCAGCACGTCGGTAAAGTTGAACGCGAGGTCCGCGGCCGGGTCGAAGGCCGGGCCCGCGGGGGCCAGCCGCTTCTCCGCACCGAGGGCCGCGACGAGGCCGGCCACCCCGTCCGGGTCGACGGATCGGGGGTCGTGGCCGAGGAGCCCGAGGAAGATCGCCGTGTCGGTGCCGTGCCCGCGTCCCGTCCAGGCCAGGGAGCCGAAGATCTCCGCCTGGATGCGGGCGAGCCCGGGCAACCCCGCGGTCCGGGCGCGGAAGCGGAGCGCGGCCAGCATCGGGCCGACGGTGTGCGAGCTCGACGGGCCGATCCCGATCTTGAAGAGGTCGAAGGCGCTGATCATCGGCTCTCGCGTTCCGGATGGGACCGACGCCCGGGCAGGAGCGCCGCCACCGCTCTTCCACGCTGCGGGCGGGCGCCGGCCGGGAGGCGGCGCCCCGCCTGATACACCGCCGGGCCCGGGCCGCGCATCCTGAATTCGCGCCGCTGCCGACCCAGGGCCGCGCGGTGGAATCCCGGCGGATCAGGCCGCGGCGCGGTCGAAATCGGTCCGGTCGGCGGCCGAGGCCAGGAGCTCGGCGACCAGGGCGACGAGTTGATGCCCGTGATAGGGCGTGCGCAGGCACAAGGCCCCCGGCTCCAGGGTCTCGCCGTCGAGCTGGCGAAGGGAGCGGGCGGTGTAGACGACGCCCACCGCCGGATCGAGACAGCGGGCCACGCCGGCGAGCGAAAGGCCGTCCACCGTGTCGCGCACGTCGGCATCGGTCACCAGCACGTCGACGCGGCGCTCGCCGGTCTGGGCGAGGAGCAGGCTCTCGACCTCGCCGGCCGTGCGCGCGCCGAGCACCGCGTAGCCCGACATCTCCAGGCAGCTCGTGGTGATAGAGCGGGTCAACTCGTCTCCGGCAAGGAGAACCACGAGCGGTTGGCGGAACGCGGGCATCATGCGTGAACTTCCTGGGTAAACCGATCTCGCGCGCTTCGGCTTTCAAGTGGACGGTGGTTCGACGGTAGGATCGATCAATTAACGCGTCCTTAAACGACCGGTTTCACGAGGCAATATCGATTTGCTCGACAAGCACACAAGTTCGGCAATTTGGAGGAAATGCCCGCCTTATCAGCATCGACCTGCCTGAAAAGATAGCGCCCCAAGCAGGTCGGCCGCGTCGACTGGATTTTATACCCGATGGCCGCCTGGAATCAGGGCATCGCCGGGGTGAAAACCGGACGGCTCCGCTCTCCGCAGGCCTCCGCTTGCCCCAGACCCGGGCCGGGCGGGCAATCCCGCCTCGCGCTCGGGCCCACGACGCAAACCTTCGGCCAGCGCCCGCGATCGGGGAAGGAGCTTTTCCGTCCGGGCCGAAAAAAGCCGTTTGCTTCCTTTGACGCGCGATCAATACCAAGCAATCCTAAGAACAGAACGACGAACCCAAACACAGATCTGGGTAAGATCAGTCTTCACAAGCATGTGAACGCTCTGGTTTTTGTATTCAGTCCGTCAACCGATCGACATCGGGCGCACTCCGTGCGCCCTGCCGGAACGCGCGGCCCGATCAACGCAGGGGTGGGAACATGGCCTTTCAAACGGGAACTCGCGACGGCAGCGAGCCGATCCGCTTCGCCTACTGGGTGCCCAACGTCTCGGGGGGCCTCGTCATCAGCAAGATCGCCCAGCGCACGAGCTGGGACGCGCCCTATAACCGACGCCTCGCGCAGATCGCGGAGGAGGCCGGGTTCGACTACGCCCTCACGCAGATCCGCTTCACGGCCGGCTACGGTGCCGAGTACCAGCACGAATCCGTCGCCTTCAGCCACGCCCTGCTGGCGGCCACCTCCCGGCTGAAGGTGATCGCCGCCCTCCTGCCCGGGCCCTGGAACCCGACGCTCGCCGCCAAGCAGATCGCCACCATCAGCCAGATCACGGAGGGGCGCATCGCCATCAACGTGGTCTCGGGCTGGTTCTCGGGCGAGTTCCGCGCCATCGGCGAGCCCTGGCTCGACCATGACGAGCGCTACCGCCGCTCGGAGGAGTTCATCCGCGCCCTGCGGGGAATCTGGACCCAGGACAACTTCACCTTCCGGGGCGATTTCTACCGCTACAGCGACTACACCCTGAAGCCGAAACCCGCCGATCCGCAGCCCGAGATCTTCCAGGGCGGCTCGTCCCGGGCGGCGCGCGACATGGCGGCCCGCGTCTCGGACTGGTACTTCACCAACGGCAACACGCCCGAGGGCATCCGGGCCCAGGTCGACGACGTCCAAGCCAAGGCGCGCGCCAACGGCCACGCGGTGAAGGTGGGCGTCAACGCCTTCGTCATCGCACGCGACACCGAGGAAGAGGCCCGCGCCGTCCTCCAGGAGATCATCGACCAGGCCGACCCGGACGCCGTGAAGGCCTTCGGGCACGAGGCGAAGAACGCCGGCAAGGCCTCGCCGGAGGGCGAGGGCAACTGGGCCAAATCGAGCTTCGCGGACCTCGTCCAGTACAACGACGGCTTCAAGACCAATCTGATCGGCACGCCGGATCAGATCGCCGAGCGCATCGTGGCGCTGAAGGCGGTCGGCGTCGACCTCGCCCTGCTGGCCTTCCTGCACTTCCAGGAGGAGGTCGCGTATTTCGGCGAACACGTCATTCCGCGCGTCCGCGCCCTGGAGGCGGCGCGCCGCGAACAGGCGCAGGCGGCCTGAGCCAAGCCGGACCCCGAACGCGCCCCCTGATCCGGAGACACCCCATGAACATCGCCGTCAGTCCGCCCCCGCGGGACACCGATCGCTGGCCCGCCGGGGCACCCGGCCCCGAGCGCCCGGCCGCGCCGGCCCACGTCATCCGCGACGCGGCCGAGGCCCTGCGCGTCGCCCACGCCCTGGCGGCAACGTTCCAGGTCGGCGCCTCGGAGCGCGACCGCACGGGGCGCCGACCCCTGGCCGAGCTCGACGCGTTCTCGCAGAGCGGCCTGTGGTCCATCAACGTGCCGCGGGCCCATGGCGGGCCGGGGCTATCCTACGGGACCTTGGCGCAGGTCATCGCCATCGTCTCGGCCGCCGACCCGTCGATCGGGCAGATCGCCCAGAACCACCTCGGCATCGTGGCGGCGATCGACACGGTCTCGGACGAGGCCCAGAAGGCCCTGCTGTTCGGCCTCGTCCTGGCCGGCACCCGGTTCGGCAACGCCTTCTCGGAGATCGGCACGCCGCGCGCCGCCGACTTCGAGACCCACTTCGTGGAGGATGGCGACCACGTGGTGGTGCACGGCACCAAGTTCTACGCCACCGGCGCGCTGCTGGCCCACCTCGTGCCCATCGTGGCCCTCGATGGCGAGGGCCGGGCCTGGTACGCCATTGCCGAGCGCAACGCGCCGGGACTCACGGTGATCGACGACTGGTCGAGCTTCGGCCAGCGCACCACCGCGAGCGGCACCGTGCGGATCGACGGCGTGCGCGTGCCGAAAACCCACCTGGTGCCGGCCTGGAAGGGCTACACGCAGCCGAGCGCCGACGGGGCGATCTTCCAGATCATCCAGGCGGCCGTGGATGCGGGCATCGCCCGGGCGGCGCTCGCCGAGACCATCGACTTCGTGCGCACCAAGTCGCGCCCCTGGGTCGACAGCGGCCTGGCGCGCGCCTCCGACGACCCCCACACCATCCGCATCGTCGGCGACCTCACGATCCGCCTGCACGCCGCCGAGGCGCTGCTCGACCGGGCCGGCCTCGCCCTCGACGCCGCCGTGGCGGCGCCGGATGCCGAGACGGTGGCGGCCGCGCAGCTCGCAGTGGCGGAAGCCAAGGTGCTCACCACCGAGGTGGCGCTCGGCGCCAGCAACACCCTGTTCGAGCTCGCCGGCACCCGCGCGACACTGGCCGAGCACAATCTCGACCGGCACTGGCGCAACGCCCGCACCCACACGCTCCACGACCCCGTGCGCTGGAAATACGCGATCGTCGGCAACCACGCGCTCAATGGGGTGAACCCGCCCTTCCACGCGTGGAGCTGAGGCGGGACGCCGACACGCACCCTCCTCGACGACGCCCCCCCGACGCCCGCTTCGGTGCGCCGGAGCGCGGACCAAGGCACGGGTTCCACCGGGTGTCCGGCCCCGCACGCATGGGACCCGCCGGCACCCCATCGCGGACATCGTCCGCTCCGGGGGCGGGGTCCCTCAGCCGGAGCGCCGCGCCGCGGCCCCTTCCTCCGGATCGGGCGTCTGCCCAAGGCGGGCCTCAAGGGCCTCCAGGGTCCGGTCCAGGAGCGGCGACAGGCCGGCGATCTCCGCGTCCGTCGGGAGGACGGCGCTGGAGCGAGCCCTGCTCTCGATCTCTCCCAGCACCAGGCCCAGGGCCCGGCCACCGATGTTCAGGCTCATCGACTTCAGGCTGTGCGCCGCGCGCGCGATCGCCTCGGCATCGCCGCGGCTTGCCGCCGCCCGGAGGTCCGCGAGGGCCTTGGGCGCGTGGTCCCGATAGAGGCCGAGCACGCGGGCACTGAAATCGCCGCCGGCCCGGGCCGCCATGTCAATCAACCCCGCGAGCACGTCCTCGTCCAAGAGGCCGTCCGCCTCCGGCTGGGGCGCGGCGTCGGGCGAGGGACGTCGCGGCGCGACCGCGGTCTCAGTCTCGGCCTCGGGCACGAGGAAGGCCGCCAGCGTGTCGGCGAGGGCCGCCAGGGTGAAGGGCTTGGCGAGCTTGGCATCCATGCCGGCCTCGCGCCACGCCTCGGCGCCGGCCCCCACCACGTGCGCCGTGAGGGCCACGATGGGCGTGCGGACGCGGCCCTGCGCGATGGCCTCGGCCCGAATGGCCTCGGCCGCCGCGTAGCCGTCGAGGACCGGCATGCTGCCGTCCATCAGGATGAGGTCGAACGCCCGGTCGCGACAGGCTTCGAGGGCCGCACGGCCGTCCTCGACCAGGGTGAGGGCGGTGACGCCGCAGCGAGCCAGGGCCTCGCGGGCGACCTCGCGGTTCACCGGGCTGTCGTCGGCCAGGAGGATGCGCGCGGCGGGGAATTGCGGCAGGCGCGTGCGGGCGGACAGGCGGGGGCCGGAGACGAACGGCGTCCCGCCGGCCAGCGCGTCCAGGGCGCCGCGCCACTCCTCCTGGACGACCGGCCAGCCGAGGAGGTGGTCGGCCCAGCCCGCCTCCAGGACCGGCGCCGCGGCGGCATCGCCGAGGCGCGCCAGGGCCAGGACCCGGCCCGGCCCGCTCGGGCGACGGCCCAGGGCCAGGATCGTGGCCGCATCCGCGATCCAGTGCGCCGCCCCGGCCTCGGCGGCCTCCGCCGGAAGGCAGGTGAACCCGGCCTCGGCGAGGCGGAGCCCGAGGCACTCCCGCGTGGCGTCGCCCGACAGCGCGAGCACGATCCCGGCTCCGACCGCGTCGGTGCGCCGGACGAGGGTCGGCGCATCGGCGTCGCCCGCCTCCAGGGGCAGCTCGGCCCAGAAGGTCGAGCCGGCGCCGAGCACGCTCTCGACGCCCATGCGGCCGCCCATGGCGAGGGCGAGGCGATGGGCGATCGAGAGGCCGAGGCCGGTGCCGCCGAAGCGCCGGGTGGTCGACTGATCGGCCTGCGCGAAGGCCGAGAACAGGGTGCCGACCTTGTCGGCCGGGATGCCGACGCCGGTATCCCGAACGCTGAGGCGCAGCGTGCCGGCCGCGCCGCGCTCCAGCCGCACCAGGACCGAGCCGGACGGGGTGAACTTTAGGGCATTGTTGACGAAGTTGCTGAGGATCTGGCCGAGGCGCACCGGATCGCCGATCACGTGGCGCGGCAGGTCCGGCGCCACGTAGGCGGCGAGGTCGAGGCCGTTCTCGACGGCCTTCTCGGCGAAGAGCGAGACCACGGTGTCGACGACCTCGGACGGATCGACGGCGATGCGCTCCAGATCGAGCTTGCCCGCCTCCACCTTCGCGAAGTCGAGGATGTCGTTGATGATCGCCAGCAGGCTCTGCCCGGAGCGGGCGACCACCTCGGCGTAGCGCTGCTGCCGCTGCGGCAGCGCGGAGGCCGCCAGGAGTTCGGCCATCACCAGCATGCCGTTGAGCGGCGTGCGGATCTCGTGACTCATGGTGGCCAGGAACGTCGACTTGGCGGCGTTGGCGGCCTCGGCCGCCTGCTTGGCCTCGTGCAGGTCGGCCGTGCGTTCCGCCACGTCGGCCTCCAGGCGCTGCATGTGCTGCGCCAGGCGGGCGTCGCGCTCCCGCACGGTGTCGAGGAGCGCGTTGAACGAGCGCGCCAGCACACCGACCTCGTCGTCGCGCGCGATCACCGCGCCCTGCGTGTAGTCCTGCTCGATGCGGACGCGGTCCATGGTGCCGGCGAGCGCCGCGATCGGCTGGGTGATCCCCCGCTGGATCGCGTAGGAGATCGCGAAGCCCAGGACCATGACGAGGCTCGAGATCAAGGCCGAGGTCCGGAGCAGCGCCAGCAGACGGTCGTTGAGGTCGGCCAGGTCGGAGACGAGGATGAGATTGCCCACCGTCCGGCCCGCCTCCTCAACGGTCACCGCCACCAGGGCGGTCCGGCTGGCGAGGAGGGCAAGGGGCGACTGCCCCTTGCGCAGGTCGAAATCATCGGTGAGGCGGGCCGTGAGGCCCCGGTCCGCCAGGATCGAGCCGTCGGGCCGCTCGATGGCCGCATAGACCAGCTCGCTCCGCTCGGCCGCTCCGGGACTGCCGTCCGGGGTCTCGCCGTCGTTCGTCTCGCCGTTGAGGATCCTGGCGTCGCGGGTCTTGCCGATGGCGTTCAGGACGCGGGCCGCCGCCGCCTCGTCCCCGGCCGCCGTGGCCCCCGCGCTCGCCGCCGCGAGCACGTTGGCGATGGCGACGAGGGCATCCCGCTTGTCGTCGGCGTAGCGGTTCACCTCCTGCCAGAGCGAGAGCAGCGTTCCGGCCAGGAAGGCGATCGCCACGGAAGCGCACATCGCCAGGGCCAGGCGTCCGGCCAGGGTGCGCGGCCGACCCGGACGCCGGGCGGACGGACGGGTTTCGCGGGACGGGTCGGGCGCGTGCCGGGGATCGGTCATGGTCGCGCCAGCGTACCGGCTGTTGGTTGGAAGGGTCTTAATCGTCCACCGAGCGCACAGTCGCGTCACGGCCGGAACGAGCCCAGAGGCACGAATTCGGCCAACCCCATCCGCAACCAGTGCGAGCACCGAAAGTCCAGCAGCGCTCAGGCGCTGAACCTCTGCTTCCGGATTCGGTCATCGGGAGAGACGATCCCTCACAAACTCCCGGTGGTGCGGCGGCGAATGCGTCGATGCATTCAGGGCGGGAAACCTTTTAGGCTGGCTTGCCGGAATCTTAAGGGCTCGGCGCTAGACCAGGGCAGGGCTGCCGACGCCCCCTCGAACGCGTTCCGATCGGCCGCCCGATCCGTATGCCGCCCCTCCCCATGTGCGATCCCGCGAAACCCGAACCTGCAACTTCCGAACTCGCAAATGTCGAACTCGCAGGTCCTGATCGCGCGAGTCCTGAGCCCGCGAGTCCTGAGCTCGCAAATCCCGAGCTCGCAAGTCCCGAGCTCCCAAGTCCCGAGCTCCCAAGTCCCGATCGCGTCGTCGCGGGTCCCGGCCGCTCACCCGGCGACGGAGGCGGGAGGCGCCTGCGCATCGTCCCGGCACGATCCGGTCCGCAGCGGTTCGGGCAGGATCAGTCGGGCGCCATGGCGGTCGAATTCGCCCTGGTCCTGTTTCCGCTCTGCATCCTGATCTTCTTCGTCCTCGAGAACGCGCTGGTGTTCTGGGTCACGTCCGCGCTGGACAACGGCCTCGATGCCTCGATGCGGCAGTTCTACGTCCAGTCCGGCGCCTCGGCGACCTCGCTCCTCGACGCCGTGCGCAGCGAGGTCTGCCGCCAGGTCAATCCGTTCGTCCGCTGCGAGAATCTGAAGGTCGACATCGGAGTCTACGACAGCTTCACCCGGATCGACCGGACCAGCCCCATCGACCCCGCCTCGGGGACCTGGCGGGCGAATTTCGGCACCCAGCACGGCTGTCTCACGAAGGGCAGCGTGGTGGTGGTCCAGGCCGCCTTCGCGCAGCACACGTTCCAGAAGTTCGGCGTCGTGAAGACCCAGTTTCAGGACGGAAGCTGGCTCATCAACGCC
This sequence comes from Methylobacterium sp. 001424705, assembly GCF_059816145.1. Taxonomy (NCBI): domain Bacteria; kingdom Pseudomonadati; phylum Pseudomonadota; class Alphaproteobacteria; order Hyphomicrobiales; family Methylobacteriaceae; genus Methylobacterium; species Methylobacterium sp. 001424705. The sequence continues at coordinate 133,092 of NZ_JCBANU010000003.1, forward strand.
ACGTCCGTGCTGCAGCTGGAGGGTAATTCCACCGGCGGCAGCGGCTGTTGAGCCATGCTGGCCGCGCGCCTCCGCTCCGCGATCGCGATCCGTCAGATGGGTGTGCGAGCCGCCGCGGGCTTCGCGCGGGCCGAGGACGGCGTCGCGATCGTCGAATTCGCCCTGATCGTCCCGGTGCTGCTGCTCATCTACTTCGGGACCGTGGAGATCACGAGCGTGATGCGCAACGTGCGCAAGGTCGACATCCTGTCCCGCACCATCGGCGACACGCTCTCCCAGCGCACGATGCCGACGGCGGATGAGGTGAACGACGTGTTCCAGGTGGGACCCATCGTGCTCGCTCCCTTCGATGGCACCGGGCTGCAGATGACGGTGAGCGCGGTCGGGGTGGTGGGCGACACCGAGACGGGCCCGCTGCAGATCTGTTCCAGCGTGGCCGCGGCGGGATCGCCGGTCCGCACCGCCGGGGCGCCGGCCCCCGTCGCCGTCGCCGACAGCCTGCAGCCGAAGGGGACGCGCCTGCTGCTCGTGGAGATCAGCGTCCCCTACAGGCCGGTGACCGGCTCCTCCCTGTTCAGCGATGGCGGCCCGGGCTTCGTCATCACCCGCAGGACCCTATGGCCGGTCCGGTACGGACGGCGCTACGCGAGCATGAGCCCCGAGGTCGTCCTGGGCAACGGCGCCTCCTGCCCGCCGCGCTGAGCGGCCGGCCCGGTCGAGTGCAGGAGCCGGGGGCCGGGGGCCGGGAGCCGATGGCGCTCGACCTACTGCGTAAGCTGCGTGTCGGCCGAGCTCGGTCCGACGCCGGCCGGCACGGGCACGTCGGTGCTGCCGTAGCGGGCGTTCAGCATCAGGTTCGGGCCGTCATAGAGATTGATCGTGCGGGCGATGATCACCGTGTAGGCCGACTGGTCGGCCACCGGCTTCTTGGAATCGATGATCAGGCGTCCGAGGGGCAGGTAGATGGTCCCCAGGAGCGTGCGGGCGTTGTCGCTGATGATGCGGTACTCGCGCAGGGCGACGAACCCGCCGGGCGCGGGCTTGGGCTTGCCCTTGCCGCTGAGGGGCGGGGGCAGGGTGGCCGGAATGGTCGCGTTGCGGTCCTCGAAGAACAGCAGCCCCGCCAGGAGGCCGTCCTTCGGCGCGGTGAGGCTGACGACGCTCTTCTCATCGAAGAGCAGGCCGCCGCGCACCCCGGTGAAGTAGAAGCCCGTGTTGACGCCGCTCAGGCTGGCGCCCTTGTCGACGACGAGGGGGCCGTCCTTGAGGATGTAGATCCCGGGCTGCAGCGTTACGGTCGCGCCCTTGGTGAGGTGCAGGCCGCCGCAATAGGTGCCGGGCTGCAGGGTGACGATCCCGCTCACGACGTTGACGCCGTAGGTCGGGTCGTCGATGCCGTCGACGAACTTCTTCGGATCGACGAAGAACCCGAGGCTGACGCAGGAGCCCGGCGTCGGGCCCTGCCGGTCGATCAGGGGATCGCGCAGGGCGGGGCACCCGGTGGCCGGCGGCGGCGTGAAGTTGGCGCCCGACCCGGAATAGCCCCCGGCCGAGCAGGTGGAGAGGGCAGTGGCCACCGCCGCGTTCTCGCCCTGGATGCCCTCCGGGTTGGCGGAGTTCGAGTAGAGCGAGCAGTCGGTGGCGGTGATGCGGGCCGCGCTCTCCAGGTGGAAGGCGCCCATCGCCTGACGATCGAGGGCGAGCAGGCACAGCCGCGTGGTGCCGGCGAGCTTCGCCGTCGAGGTGACGCTCACCTCCAGGCTCGGGGTGTTGAGGAGCTTGCCGAAGGACAGGGCGACCTGCTCGGTGAGCGTGAGGCGGACACCGGAATGGTTGTTGAGCACCTCCGCCGTCACGGCCGGGGGCGCCGCGCTGCCGCTGCGGGCCTGGGCCAGGGCCATGGCCTTGGCGGTGCGGAGCGCCGCCGCGTCGTCGGCATTGGCGAGCTTGAACTGGTTGACGCCCGCGATGCTGCCGCTGTCGGCGGCACGCTGGAGCTCGGCCCGCCGCTTGACCAGGGAGGCGTAATCGATCGCCACGGCGCTCAGGCCGGTCAGGATCGGAAACAGGAGGGCGACCAGAACGAGGACGCCGCCACGTTGGTCCGTGCGGAAACCGGCAGCAAGCTGGGCGGCGTGGAGGGGAGTCATGCCGCTACGCTTACAAGGGACGGGTTACCGACCTCCTGAAACCGTCCCGGAAAAATCACCGTGTTCAGCCGAAGACGGGATCAAGGTTAAGGTCACGGAGTAGAATCCCGGAGTCTTCCTGAAGGTCAGCGCCGCGCCACGACCTGTCCGGTTCAGCGCGTACGAGATTTCAGGAAGGCTTCCACGCAGGCCGGATCGAAATGACGCCCCGCCTCAGCCTGGAGATGGGCCAACGCCTCCGCGTGCGACCACGCCGTCTTGTACGGCCGATCGGAGGTCAGGGCATCGTAGACGTCCGCCACGGCCACGATCCGTCCCGACAGGGGAATGGCCTCCCCGCGGAGGCCGGCCGGATAGCCGCCGCCGTCCCAGCGCTCGTGATGGGTGGCCGCAATCTCCGCCGCGAGGCGGACCAGGCGCGAGTCGCTGCCTTCGAGGATGCGACGACCGCGCTCGGCATGCGCCTCCATCGTCCGGCGCTCGTCCGCGGACAGGCGTCCGGGTTTCAGCAGGATGGAATCCGGAACGCTGAGCTTGCCGATATCGTGCATGGTGGAGGCCAGGCTGAGCTGTTCCACGTCCTCCGCGGCAAGGCCCAATCCCTCGGCGATCCGGGCCACATATTCGGCGACCCGCGCCACGTGGTTGCCGGTCTCCGAGTCGCGATGTTCGACGGCCTTCATCAGCAGGCTGATGATCTCACGCTCGCGGGCGACGATGAGGGCGGTGGCGGCCTTCACCTCGCGATCGAGCCAGGCCGCGCGGTCGATCTGCGCCAGGCGCGCCTGGTTGAGGGCCAGCAGATTCGAGACACGGGCGCGCACTTCGACCGGATCGAAGGGCTTGGCGAGGAAATCGGTGGCGCCGGCGGCCAGAGCGTCCCGGCGCAAGGCGCGCTGGTCCAGGCTCGTCACCATGATCACCGGCACGTGCTCGAAGCCCGGGATGTCGCGGGCGGCGCGGATGAACTCGATGCCGTTCATGCCCGGCATCTCGAAGTCGGAGATGGCAACGCCGATCGCGGCCGGATTCTCGCGGACGAACGCCAGGGCATCGGCGGGCTGGAGGAAATCACGGGCCGTGCCGCCGGGCAGGTCGCGAAGGGCCTCCACCATCAGCATGTTGTTGAGGGGCGCATCATCCAGGATGAGGACGAACATCAGAGCAGCCTTGATTCAACACGCCTCGCGGAGGCCTTCCTTTACCGGAGGGTGTGCCGCCGGACCTTTAACGAAACAGCCCGGGCCGCTCGACCCGTGTCCGGGGGAAGCTTGCTCTGCGGCGCTCGCCCAAGCAATATCCTCTCTCCCCAGCACGATCGCACGCCCCGCGATTCCGGTCGGCGTAACCCGCCGGCCTCGACGGCGAGTCCGCCCCCCGTGTGCGGCCGCACCAGCCGGACACGGAGCGATGCAGGGCGGCGTTTCGCCGGGCGGGCCTGCGCGGCTCCGGGCCCGAGGCGCGTCTTCGAGACCATCCTCATGGTTTTCGTCGCGAAATGCGACGAAGCGCGACGGTCTTCGAAAACCCGGACCGTGGATGTCGAGACCGCCCAGATGCCGGTAGGAGCGGCCCCGCTGGTGGCCATCGGCGCCTTCACCCTGGTCACGGTGGGCTGGACCCTGCGGGCCCTGCTGACCGACCTGCGGGCCGGCCGCGGCGAGCGGGCACGGATGTCCGCGGTGGATCGATCCGGGGACGCCAGCGCCCTTCGACGCGGGAAAAATCGGCCGTCTGTGTGCAAACACCGACTGGAGATCGCGCAGGCGTGATCCATGTGCTGGAGATGAACTTCATTCCACCGCATCGGCATCTTCAGGATTGTTCGGAGACCCACGCCGCCCGCATCCAGGCCGCGGCCCGCGCGGTCGCGGACCGCGCGGGCGAACGCGCCGATGCCCTCGACCGGGACGGCGGCTTTCCGGCCGAGGATATCGCCCACGCGCATCGGGCCGGGCTGCTCGCCGCGCCGCTGCCCGTGGCCCTGGGCGGTGCCGGCCTCGATGCCCCCGCGATGGCGCCGGTTCTCGCCGATGTCCTCGCGCAGATCGGGCGGGGCAGCCTCGCCCTGGGTCGCCTCTACGAAGGGCACGTCAACGCCCTCTCCCTGGTCCTGCGCTATGCGGCGCCGGCGGTGATCGAGCGACTGGCCGGGGATGTCCGTGCCGGACACCTGTTCGGCGTGTGGAATACCCAGCCCCAGGCCGGCGGCCTCAGCCTCGAGAAAGTCGGCGGCCTCAGCCTCGAGAACACCGGCGGCCTCAGCCTGGAGAACGCCGGCGGCCTCAGCCTGGAGAACGCCGGCGGCCTCGCACCCGCCGGGGACGCCTGGATGCTGAGGGGGGTCAAATCCTTCGCCTCCGGAGCCGGCTCGGTCACCCGCCCCCTGGTCACGGCGCGCCGGCCCGACGGCCGCCAGCAGATGCTGGTCGCCGATCTCGAGGCCGGGACCCGGGCCGACCTGTCCGGCTGGCAGGCGCAGGGCATGCGGGCCTCGACCTCCGGGCTCCTCGACTTCACCGGCCTGCCCGCAGGCCCCGGTTGCTTCATCGGTGACCCGGACGACTACTTCGCGGAGCCGCATTTCTCCGGCGGCGCCTGGCGCTTCGCCGCGGTGCAGCTCGGCGGCATCGAGGCGGTGTTCGACGTCCTGCGGGGGCATCTGCGGTCCACCGGACGCGGCGGCGACCCACATCAGGCGGCCCGCCTCGGCGAGGCCGCGATCGCGGTGGAGAGCGCCCGCCTCTTCGTGGCCCAGGCCGCCCGCCTCGCCGCCGACCCCGAGGCGGAGCCGGACCGGGTGATCGCCTACGTCAACCTCACCCGCCTCGCGGTGGAGCGGGCCGGCCTCGACGTGCTGGAGCGGGCCCATCGCTCCGTGGGACTGGCGGGCTTCCTCCGTCCGCATCCCCTGGAGCGCCTGGCGCGGGACCTGGCGACGTACCTGCGCCAGCCCGGGCCCGACCGGGCCCTCACCAGCGCGGCGGCTCACGTCCTCGGCGATGTGCGACCGGCGGACCGGCTCTGGCGCGACCTCGCCGGGGCGCCGAGCCCCGACGAGGTTCCGGCCGATCTTTAGGCGGTGACGGTGATGAGACGCTCCCCGCAGACGCTGCCGCCGGATTACTTCACGGATCTCTACGCCGCGAACCCCGATCCGTGGGACTTCACCACCAGTCCCTACGAGCACGCCAAGTACGACGCCACCCTGGCGGCGCTGGGCCGCGAGACCTACCCGGAGGCCCTGGAGGTCGGGTGCTCGATCGGCGTGCTGACCCGCCGGCTGGCCGACCGCTGCGCGGGGCTGCTCGCCCTCGACGTGGCCGAGACGGCCCTCGATGCCGCCCGCGCCCGTTGTGCGGCGTGCCCCCACGTCGCGTTCCGGCGCGCCGCGGTGCCGGCGGAGTGGCCCCCCGGCCGGTTCGACCTCGTGGTGCTCTCGGAGGTGCTGTACTTCTTCACGCCGGACGATCTGGCCCGCATCGCCGAGCGCCTGGTGGCGGCCCTGAAACCGGGGGGCGAGGTCATCCTGGTCCACTGGCTCGGTGAGACGAACTTCCCCTTGAGTGCCGATGCGGCGGTGGAGACGCTGATCGATCTCACCCGCGGCGCCCTCGAACCCGACCGCAGGGGCCGCACCGAGCGCTATCGCCTCGACGTGCTGCGGGCGCCCGCGTGAGCCGGCCCCCGATGGTGGAGGAGCCGGGCCCGTCCCTGGTTCACCGGCACGCCGCCTGGGTGCGCCTGACCCATTGGCTCAACGCCGTCGCGTTCCTCGCCCTCCTGGCCAGCGGCATCGCGATCCTGCTGGCCCTGCCGCGGCTGTTCTGGGGCGAGACCGGGGCCAACGGGGCGCCGGCCGCCCTCGAGCTGCCGCTGCCGGTGAACCTCGAGCAGACGGGCTGGGGCCGCAACCTGCACTTCCTCGCCGCCTGGGTGCTCGTCCTCAACGGGATCGTCTACCTCATCGTAGCGTTCGTCGGCGGTCACTTCGCCCGCGACCTCGTGCCGGATCGCGATCAGCTGGCCCCGGGCCACCTCGCCCGCGAGATCGCCGACCACGCCCGCCTCAAGCCGGCGCGCGGGCGCGAGGCCCTGCGCTACAACGCCCTGCAGAAATTCGCCTATCTGGTCGTCCTGTTCGTGCTGTTTCCGCTGATGGCGCTGACCGGGTTGACCATGTCGCCGGGGGTCACGGCGGCCTACCCGGAACTCTTTGCCCTGTTCGGCGGCCGGCAATCGGCGCGCACCCTGCACTTCGCCGTCGCCTGCCTCCTCGTGCTCTTCCTCGTCATCCACGTGGCCCAGGTCTTCGTCGGCGGGGCCGGCAACCTGATGCGGTCGATGATCACCGGACGCTTCCGGGTTCCCCCGGAGAGGGTCCGGGCGACCTTTGCGGAGCCCCCCGATGCGTGACCTCTCGCGCCGCCGCCTCCTCACCGGCTCGGGCAGCCTGATCGGCGCCGGCCTCCTCGGCGGCTGCGACGCCCCGGCGCTGTCGCGGCTCGCCACCCCCTATGACTGGAGCAACGGCCTGACCTTCGCGGTCCAGCGCTGGCTCCAGCGCCACCAGCCCCTGGTGCGCGAGTTCGGGCCGGAGGCGATCTCGGCGGTGTTCCCGACCATCAACACCACCGACCCGGACAACCCCGATTACCAGCGCTCGAAGGCGCTGGGTTTTTCCGACTGGACGCTTCCGGTCACCGGCCTCGTGGCGCGCCCGGGCGCCTTCTCCCTGGCCGACCTGAAGGCGATGCCGGCCCGCACCCAGATCACGCTTCATGCCTGCGAGCAGGGCTGGTCGGCCATCGGCGGCTGGACCGGCGTGCCCCTGGCCCACCTGCTGGCGCAGGTCGGGTTGCGGCCGGAGGCGCGCTTCATCGTGGTGCGCAGCGTCGACGGCTGGTGGGACAGCTACGACCTGTTCGACGCCCTCCACCCGCAGACCATCCTTGCCTATGGCATGAACGGCGACGCCCTGCCGGTGGCGCACGGGGCGCCGGTGCGCCTGCGGGTCGAGCGCCAGCTCGGCTACAAGAGCCTGAAGTACATCAGCGCCATCGAGGCCGTGGACCGGGTCGACGTGCTCGGCAAGGGGCGCGGCAGCATGGTCGCCGAGCTCGGCTTCCCCTGGTACGCGGGCATTTGATCTCACGCGGCGCGTGTATCCGGGCGCCACTGGACCGTATAGCGAGTTTCATCGCGCGTTGAACGGACAACCCTGTACGCCATCGCCGAGGCGGCATCGGACATCGGAAACATAACAAAACAGTTATCGTTACTCTCTGCGCCAATCCGATAACGTCGTGTTAAGCACGCAGTTGTTTCCTCCGGTCGGAATGCAAATCCGGACGGTCCCTCAACGATGCGCGTATCCCTGAAATCCATCCTGATCGGTTCGGCAACTCTGCTCGGCGTCGCCGCGGCGGGTCAAGGCGTGGTCAGCGTCGTGAAGCTCAGGGCGATCGAGCGCGAGGTGAACGAGGTCGCGACGAACTGGCTTCCCTCCGTCAACGTCGTGAACACGATCAGCACGGCGACGCGCGACGTGCGGGTGAAGCTGTACCGCTTCGTCGTGGCCTCCGAGACGCCGCAGGCGCTGGCCGAGAACGAGGCGGGCCTGAACACCGCCCTGAAGACCCTCGACGGCCTGCGCCGGACCTACGAGCCGCTGATCAGCTCCGCCGAGGAGAAGGCGCTCTACGACACCTTCGCGCCCCTGTGGTCGCGCTACACCGAGGGCCAGCAGAAAGTCATCGACCTCATGAAGGCCGGCCGCCAGGCCGACGCCCTGGCGCTTACCACCAGCGCCGCGATGGCCGACCTGAACAACGGCGCCATCCGGGCCCTGCAGCGGGCGGTCGACTTCAACCGGGAGGGCGCCCAGCGCAGCACCGCGCTGAGCATGGCCAGCGCCGGCTCGGCCATGCTCACGGCCTGGATCGCGATGGCGATCTCGGTGGTGGCGGCCCTCGGCGCGATGCTGTTCAGCCTGTTCGGCGTCGCGCGTCCGATCGAGCGCATGACGCGCACCATGGGCAGGCTGGCCGGAGGTGACACCAGCGTGGAGATTCCGTCCCGGACCCGCCGCGACGAGATCGGCGACATGGCCGCCGCCGTGAGCGTGTTCCGGGACAACCTGCTCCAGACCCGCAAGCTCGAGGCGGAGACGGTCCTGGCGCGGGCCGGGGCGGAGGCGCAGCGCCAGGCGGCGATGCGGGCGATGGCCGACAGCTTCGAAGGGGCGGTGGGCGGCATCCTCGGCATGGTGACGAGTTCGGCCACCGAGCTGCAGGCCACTGCCCAGAGCATGGCCGGCACCGCCACCCAGACCGCCAACCAGTCCAGCAGCGTGGCCGCGGCCGCCGACGAGGCGGCCGCCAACGTCAACACCGTGGCGGCCGCGGCCGAGGAACTCGGCTCCTCGGTGCAGGAGATCGGCCGCCAGGTCGGCAGCTCGGCCGCCATGGCCCAGACCGCCGTGGCCGAGGCCGCTCAGACCGCCACCTTCGTGCAGACCCTGAACACGGCCGTGGCGCGCATCGGCGACGTGGTCACGATGATCACCTCGATCGCCGGGCAGACCAACCTGCTGGCGCTGAACGCCACCATCGAGGCGGCGCGGGCCGGCGAGGCGGGCCGAGGCTTCGCGGTGGTGGCCGCCGAGGTCAAGGAGCTGGCCAACCAGACGGCGCGGGCCACGCAGGAGATCGGCGAGCACATCAGCCAGATCCAGGGCTCGACGGGCCAGGCGGTGGCGGCCATCGACGGGATCGCGGCGCGCATCCGCGAGATCAGCGGTGTCGCCACCTCGATCTCGGCGGCGGTGGAGGAGCAGGGGGCGGCCACCCAGGAGATCGTACGCAACGTGGCGCAGGCGGCGATGGGCACGGGGGCGGTGACGGCCAACATCGCGGGCGTGGCGGGCGCGGCCGAGGAGACCGGCGCGGCCGCCGCCCAGGTGCTGGGCGCCGCCTCCGAGCTCTCGCGCCAGTCCGAGCACCTCAGCGCCGAGGTCCAGCGCTTCCTGGCCACCGTGCGCGCCGCCTGAGCGGCGACGCGAACGATCGGATGAAAAAGGGCCCGGAGCGATCCGGGCCCTTCTCGGTGTCAGGCTCAGCAGCTAGCTCAGGCCGCCCGCCTCCACCACGAAGCGCGCGATGGCGTCCGCCCCGTGGCCGTCGCGCAGGGACGAGAACACGTAGGGCCGGGCGCCGCGCATGCGCTTGGTGTCGGATTCCATGATGCCGAGATCGGCGCCCACCAGGGGCGCGAGGTCGGTCTTGTTGACGATGAGGAGGTCCGAGCGGGTGATGCCGGGGCCGCCCTTGCGGGGGATCTTCTCGCCGCCCGCCACGTCGATGACGTAGAGGGTCAGGTCGGCGAGCTCCGGCGAGAAGGTGGCCGCAAGGTTGTCGCCGCCGGACTCGATCAGGATGAGGTCGAGCTTCGGGAAGCGCCGGCGCATCTCCGCCACCGCCGCGAGGTTGATCGAGGCGTCCTCGCGGATCGCCGTGTGCGGGCACCCCCCCGTCTCGACGCCCATGATCCGCTCCTCCGGCAGGGCGCCGGCCACGGTGAGGAGGCGGGCATCCTCCTTCGTATAGATGTCGTTGGTGATCGCGCAGATCTCGTAGGTATCGCGAAAACGCTTGCAGAGCTGCTCCATCAGGGCGGTCTTGCCGGAGCCGACAGGGCCACCGATGCCGACGCGGAGCGGGCCGTTGAGAGCGGAGCCGTTGGCGGAGTTCATGACACGATCCTCAAGAGGGGGCCTCAGGAGCGGAAGATCCGGGAATACTGGGTCTCGTGCCGGAACGAGCCGAGGTCGAGGTTCAGGGTGGCGCTGCCGAGATCGTCGAGCGAGAGGGCCGGAATCGTGGCGGCGAGCGCCGTCACCCGCGGCGTCAGGGCGGCGATGATCCGGGTGCCCGCGCTCTGGCCGATGGGCGCGCAGCGCAGGGCCGCCGAGACGAGGTTCTGCAGGAAGGCGAGGCCGAAGCCGGCGAGCACCGGGACCAACGCCATGCGGTGGGCCCCGGCCGCGAGCCCGACGGCCACCGGGTAGGCGACCGCACCGGTCAGGCCCGCGGCGAGCCGGTCGAGGCCGGGCGTGCCCCAGGCCGCCACGGTGGCGTCGAGGAAACTGCGGCCCTGCTGGCTCGTCTCCAGGTGCAGCTCTCGCGATGGGGCGAGGGCCAGGGCGAGGTCGTTGACCTCGCTGAGCCCGGCGGCGTCGTCCGCGCGCGCCGCCGCATGGGCGTGCGCCGCCAGGATCAGGTCGTTGCGGCCCGAGCCGTGTTCGAGCACGTCGGCGAGCCAGGCCGTCAGCGAGGCCTCGTCGCCGACCTCACCGCTCTCCACCGCGCCCTCGAGCCCGTGCGAGTAGGCATAGGCCCCCACCGGGTAGCCCGGCGACAGCCACGCCATCAGGCGCAGGGCCTCAATCATGGTCGTGCGGATGGTCGTGGTGATGGCCGTCGTGGTGATGGGAGTGGCCGTGATGGGGGTGGACTGCGCCCGCGCCCGCATAGGCGCCGCCCTCCGGCCGGAACGGGCGTTCCACCGGCTCGGCGCTGCCGCCTAAGCCCCGCACCATCTCGGCGAGCACGTGGTCGAAACCGATATAGACGGCGTCGGCGCCGATCTCGGCGGGGATGTGCCGGTTGCCGATGTGCCAGATCAGGCGCTTGAGGGCGTGGTCGTCGGGGGCCCGGATCTCCAGCAGCGGCTCCGGCGCGGCCTCGACCCAGACCAGCCGCCCGTCCTGCAGCACCAGGGCGTCGCCGTCGTCGAGGACGGTGGGCTCCGGCAGGTCGAGCAGGAAGCGCAGCCCGCCCGCGCTGCGCATCGCCACGCGCCGGCGGTGCCGGTCGCCGTGGTCGAGAACGATGCGGTCGACGATCTCGCCGGCGAGCGCGTCGCGACGCAGGACTTTCGTGGCGCGGATCATGGGGCGTGGGACGATGCGGTGCGAGGGGATCACGGGAGCGGCGGGTTTCATCAGGTGAAGCGTGGCTCGATGGGGCCGGGATAGAAGTCATCGTCCCGGATCTGCGCCAGGGTGTAGGGGCACGGCGACGGAAAGGTCTGTTCCGCCAGCCCGGCCTCGCTCGCCGCGCGGACGCGCCCGAGCTGATAGGCCTTGCTCAGGACCGTCTCCGGCCAAGCCCGGAGACTCGGGCTGACCTCGAGGAGCCCCTCGATCTGAAGGCGCTGTTCGACGATCGAAGCACGCCAGCCGTATTTCCGCTGTTCCGGTTGAAGCTCCCACTTCAGCAGGTGCTGCAACAGCACGGCGAGCCGAGCCCGGATCTCGGATTTCTGCGATCCGCCCAAGCTCTCGATCTCCTCGGCGATGTGGTGCCAGTCGATGTCCTGCCGTCGCCCCGCCCGCAGCAGGGCGGCCTGATCCTGCGTCCACGAATAGAGGTCAGTCTCGTAGAGTTCGTGCCCCTGGGATGGGCTGAGGGCAGCCTTGGACATGGAAAGCTCCGCGGGCGTCGGCCGCATCCTACCGCAAAACGGAACGCATCGCCTCAAAACAGGAAGTACCGCTGCGCCATCGGCAGGACGTCGGCGGGCTCGCAGACCAGCAATTCGCCGTCGGCGCGGACGTCGTAGGTCTCGGGGTCGACCTCGATGTCGGGGGTGGCGTCGTTGAGGATCATGCTCTTCTTCGAGATGCCGCCGCGCACGTTCTCGACGGCGACGAGGCGCTTCTGCACGCCGAGCCGGTCGCCGAGCCCGTCCTCGATCGCCGCCTTCGACACGAACGTCAGGGCGGTGGCGAAGGGCACCCGGCCGTAAGCCCCGAACATCGGTCGGTAATGCACCGGCTGCGGCGTCGGGATCGAGGCGTTGGGGTCGCCCATCGGGGCGGTGGCGATGGCGCCGCCCTTGATGACGAGATCGGGCTTCACCCCGAAGAAGGCCGGATTCCACAGGACGAGGTCGGCGAGCTTGCCCGGCTCCACCGAGCCGATATGGGCCGAGACGCCGTGCGCGATGGCGGGGTTGATGGTGTACTTGGCCACGTAGCGGCGGGCGCGCAGGTTGTCGTTGCCGGAGGTGTCCCCGGGCAGGGCGCCGCGCTGGCGCTTCATCTTGTCGGCCGTCTGCCAGGTGCGGATGACGACCTCGCCGACCCGGCCCATGGCCTGGCTGTCCGACGACATCATCGAGAGGGCGCCGATGTCGTGCAGGATGTCCTCGGCCGCGATGGTCTCGCGGCGGATGCGGCTCTCCGCGAAGGCCAGATCCTCGGGGATCGCCGGGTCGAGGTGATGGCACACCATCAGCATGTCGAGATGCTCGTCGATGGTGTTCTTCGTATACGGGCGCGTCGGATTGGTGGAGGAAGGCAGCACGTTGGCGAGCCCCGCCACCTTGATGATGTCCGGTGCGTGGCCGCCGCCCGCCCCCTCGGTGTGGAAGGCGTGGATGGTCCGCCCCGCGAAGGCCCGGATCGTGTCCTCGACGAAGCCGGATTCGTTGAGGGTGTCGGAGTGGATCATCACCTGCACGTCGTGGAGGTCGGCGACCGTGAGGCAGGTGTCGATGGCCGCGGGGGTGGTGCCCCAGTCCTCGTGGAGCTTGAGGGCGCAGGCGCCGGCGCGGATCATCTCCACCAGGCTCTCGGGCCGGGCGGCGTTGCCCTTGCCCGCGAAGGCGAGGTTCATCGGGAAGGCATCCGCCGCCTCGATCATCCGGGCGAGGTGCCAGGGGCCGGGGGTGCAGGTGGTGGCGAAGGTGCCGTGCGCCGGCCCGGTGCCGCCGCCGAGCATCGTGGTGATGCCCGAGCACAGGGCCTCGTCGATCTGCTGCGGGCAGATGTAGTGGATGTGGCTGTCGAACCCGCCGGCCGTGAGGATCTTGCCTTCGCCGGCGATCACTTCAGTGCCGGGGCCGACCACGATGTCCACGCCGGGCTGGATGTCCGGGTTGCCGGCCTTGCCGAGCCTGGCGATCCGGCCCTTCACGAGGCCGACGTCGCACTTCACCACGCCCCAATGGTCGAGGACCACCGCGTTGGTGATGACGGTGTCGACGGCGCCGTCCTGGTTGGTGACCTGGGATTGCCCCATGCCGTCGCGGATGACCTTGCCGCCGCCGAACTTCACCTCCTCGCCGTAGGTGGTGTGGTCCCGCTCCACCTCGATCACCAGCGACGTGTCGGCGAGGCGGATGCGGTCGCCGGTGGTGGGGCCGAACATGTCGGCATAGGCGGCCCGGGGCAGGGCGGCGCGGGGGGGCATGTTGGCCATGGCGTCAGAGCGCTCCCATCACGTCGCCGCGGAAGCCGTACACGGTGCGGCCTCCACCGAGCGGCACCAGAACCACCTCCCGGGTCACGCCGGGCTCGAAGCGCACCGCCGTGCCGGGGGCGATGTCGAGGCGCTGGCCGCGCGCCGCCGCGCGGTCGAAGGTCAGGCCGGGATTGACCTCGTAGAAGTGGTAGTGCGAGCCGACCTGGATCGGCCGGTCGCCGACGTTGGACACCGTCACGACCGTGCGGGGCAGATCGGCGTTGAAGACGATCTCGCCGGGCTGCGTGGTCACGGTGCCGGGCACCTCCGCCGAGGCCGCGCCCCGGATCGGGTGGTGCACGGTGACGAGCTTGGTCCCGTCCGGGAAGGTCGCCTCGACCTGGATGTCGTGGATCATCTCGGGGATGCCGTCCATGCACTGCTCGGCCGTGAGCACGTGCCCGCCGGCCTGCATCAGCTCCGAGACCGAGCGCCCGTCCCGGGCGCCCTCGACCACGAAGTCGCTGATCAGCGCCACCGCCTCCGGGTAGTTCAGCTTCACGCCGCGGCCGAGCCGGTTGCGGGCCACCTGCGCGGCCATGGCGAGGAGGAGCTTGTCCTTTTCGCGTGGGGTCAGGAGCACGGGGACCTCGGAGGTTGGGCGCGGACGTCTCGGGCCCGGGAAGGCAAGGACCGTGCGCGGCGGAGCCGCGCGCCGGGAACGCGGCGCGCATGGATGCATCCCTGGACAGCGAGCGCAAGCGGGCCGCGGCCCGCCCTCCGGTTGACAGGATGCGGGTCCCCGGCCGAACAGCGGGGGCGATCCTTCTCTCCGTCCCGAGGGCCGGCCGTTGACCTATCCCCGCGACCTCGTCGGCTACGGCCGCACCCCGCCGCACCCGCATTGGCCCGACGGCGCGCGCATCGCGGTGCAGATCGTGCTGAATTACGAGGAGGGGGGCGAGAACTGCATCCTGCACGGGGATGCGGCCTCCGAGGCCTTCCTGTCGGAGATCGTCGGGGCGCAGCCCTGGCCGGGCCAGCGCCACATGAGCCTGGAATCCCTGTTCGAGTACGGCTCGCGGGCCGGGTTCTGGCGCCTCTGGCGGCTGTTCCAATCGCGAAAAATTCCCGTCACCGCCTTCGCGGTCGCCACCGCGCTCGCCCGCCACCCGGACGTCGCCGCGGCGATGCGGGAGGCCGACTGGGAGATCGCCTGCCACGGCCTCAAGTGGATCGACTACCGCGACTTCACCCGCGCCGAGGAGAAGGCGCACATGGAGGAGGCGATCCGCATCCACACCGAGATCACGGGCGCCCGCCCGCGCGGCTGGTACACCGGGCGCTCCTCGCCCCACACCCTCGACCTCGGGATCGAGGCCGGGATGACCTATCTGGCCGATTCCTACGCCGACGACCTGCCGTACTGGATCGACGAGCCCAGCGGCCGGGGCCTGGTGGTGCCCTACACGCTGGACGCCAACGACATGAAATGCGCGGCGATCCAGGGCTTCAACACGGGCGACCACCTCTTCACCTACCTGCGCGACACCTTCGACGCGCTCTACGCCGAGGGGGCGGAGGCGCCCAAGATGATGTCGGTGGGCCTGCATTGCCGGCTCGTCGGCCGGCCCGGGCGGATCGGCGCCCTGGTCCGCTTCCTCGACCACATCGCCGCCCACGACCGGGTCTGGATCGCCCGGCGCATCGACATCGCCGAGCACTGGATGCGGACGCACCCGCCCGCCTGAGGGCGGCGCGCCGCAATAGCGCGGGACATGCCGGCTCGCCCCCCTTGCCAGGCGCCGCCGCCGCGGGCTTCGATGCGGGCCATGACAGAGACCAGCCCGGACGCCGCCGTCGCCCCCCCGCCCGCGCGCCGGCGCCGCAAGGACGGCGAGGCGCGCCGCGTGATGATCCTCGATGCGGGGCTCGCCCTGTTTTCGAGCGTCGGGCTGCACGGCGCCAGCGTCGAGGGCATCGCCGAGCGGGCCGGCCTCTCGAAGACCAACCTGCTCTACTACTTCCCCTCCAAGGAGGCGCTCTACGTCGCGGTCCTGCGCCGGGTGCTCGCGGTCTGGCTCGATCCGCTCCAGGCCTTCGACGCCGACAGCGAGCCGGCCGAGGCCTTCCGGCACTACATCCGCGCCAAGCTGACCCTGTCGCGCGACGCGCCCCAGGCCTCGCGCCTGTTCTGCCTGGAGATCGTGCAGGGGGCGCCGCTGCTGCGGCCGGAGCTGGAAGGCCCCTTGCGCGACCTCGTCGAGGCCAAGGCCACCGTCATCCGGAGCTGGAGCGCGCAGGGACGGATCGGCCCACACGACCCCCATCACCTGATCTTCTCGATCTGGGCGATCACCCAGCACTATGCCGACTTCGCCGTGCAGGTGGATGCCGTCACCGGGCGCAGCCTCGACGATCCGGCCTTCTTCGAAGCGGTCGTCGGCAGCACGCAGGAGCTGATTCTGGCGGGCCTCGGCCTGAATCCGAGACCGTAGGGGGCGGAATCCGCCGCCGATCTGGGCAGGGATCGCTCAACCGCTGGGCAAACCGAAGAGACTTTATGCAACCGCCGGAAAAACGCCGAATGGAGTTTGACCATTTGGTCTGAATAGAGTTGGATCGTCGGTGCCGGGGGTGATTCCAGTCTCCCGTCCGGTCCCGACAGGCCCTCGTCTTGCTTTGTCCAGTCCGTGCCTGTTGCGAAGTCTTGTCCTTCAGTCGGGTCCTGCCCGTGCGAGCGAGGTTGCCATGAACGTCGGCGTCTTCATACCGATCGGAAACAACGGCTGGCTCCTGTCGGAGAACGCGCCGCAGTACAAGCCGAGCTTCGAGCTGAACAAGCAGATCGTGCTCAAGGCCGAGGGCTACGGCCTCGACTTCGCGCTGTCGATGATCAAGCTGCGGGGCTTCGGCGGCAAGACCGAGTTCTGGGACCACAACCTCGAATCCTTCACCCTGATGGCGGGCCTGGCGGCCGTCACCAGCCGGATCAAGCTGTTCGCCACGGCCGCCACCCTGTGCATGCCCCCCGCCATCACGGCCCGCATGGCCGCGACCATCGACTCGATCTCGAACGGGCGCTTCGGCCTCAACCTCGTCACCGGCTGGCAGCGACCGGAATACGCACAGATGGGCCTGTGGCCCGGGGACGAATACTTCTCCCGCCGGTACGAGTACCTCTCGGAATACGCACAGGTGCTGCGCGACCTGTGGGAGACGGGGGTCTGCGACCGCAAGGGCGAATTCTTCCAGATGGACGATTGCCGCCTGAGCCCGCGCCCGCAGGCCGCGATGAAGATCATCTGCGCCGGCCAGTCCAGCGCCGGCATGGCGTTCACGGCGAAGTACGCCGACTACAATTTCTGCTTCGGCAAGGGCGTGAACACGCCCACGGCCTTCGCCCCCACGGTGGCGCGGCTGGAGGAGGCCAAGGCCACGATGGGGATGGCCGCCACAGGCCGCGACGTCTCCTCCTACGTGCTGTTCATGGTCATCGCCGACGAGACCGACGAGGCCGCCCGCGCCACCTGGGAGCACTACAAGGCCGGTGCCGACCAGGAGGCCATCGCCTGGCTCGGGGTCCAGGGGGCCGCCGACACCAAGTCCGGCACCGACACCAACGTGCGCCAGATGGCGGACCCGACCTCCGCGGTGAACATCAACATGGGCACGCTGGTCGGCTCCTACGCCGAGGTGGCGCGGATGCTCGACGAGGTCGCCACCGTGCCGGGCACCGAGGGCGTGCTCCTGGTGTTCGACGACTTCCTCAAGGGGCTCGACGCCTACGGCACCCGCATCCAGCCCCTGATGAAGAGCCGCGCCCACATCGCGGACGACGCCCCCGCCGCAGGGGACGCCGAGACCATGGTCAAGGTGGCGTGATGGACCAGAGCGCAAGACCGGCCGGCTACACCGACGCAGAGGGGCGCCAGGGCGGCATCACCCTGGCGGCCCGGCCCGAACCCATCGCCTTCGACGGATCCGCCACCGCGCTCATCGTCGTCGACATGCAGAACGCCTACACCAGCCCGGGCGGCTACCTCGATCTCGCCGGCTTCGACGTCTCGGGCACCGGACCGGTGGTGGCGCAGATCGCCCGCGCGGTGACGGCGGCGCGGTCCGCCGGGATCCGGATCGTCTGGTTCCAGAACGGCTGGGACCCGGACTACGTCGAGGCCGGCGGACCGGGTTCGCCGAACTGGCACAAGTCCAACGCCCTCAAGACCATGCGGGCCCAGCCGGGCATGAACGAACGCCTGCTGGCCAAGGGAACCTGGGACTACGCCCTGGTCGACGCCCTCCGGCCCGAGCCCGGCGACATCGTACTGGGCAAGCCGCGCTACAGCGGCTTCTACAACACCCAGCTCGACAGCCTGCTGCGCGCGGCCGGCATCCGCACCCTGGTCTTCACCGGCATCGCCACCAACGTCTGCGTGGAATCGACCCTGCGCGACGGCTTCTTCCTCGAATATTTCGGCATCGTGCTGGCCGACGCCACCCACCAGGCAGGCCCGCCGGCCCTGCAGGCGGGGGCGCTCGCCAACATCGAGACCTTCTTCGGCTGGGTCTCGGACGTCGCCGCCTTCGAGGCGGCCGTCGCACCGGACCTCGATCGCACGGAGGCTGCCGCATAGGGCCGCCGGCGCGAAGCCGGACCCCGTGCCGGACCGCGTTCCCCCTCCCCACGCGGGCAGGAAGACACGTCGGCGCCTCCTGCGCGGAGTCGCCCCGATTCAGATATCCCCCGAGGAGCCCCCGAAGATGCCCAAGACCGCGATCATCCCGCCCGGCACCGGCAAGCCGCTGGCCCCCTACGTTCCCGGCACCCTGGCGGACGGCGTCCTCTACGTCTCGGGCACGCTGCCCCTCGATGCCGAGGCCAACGTCGTGCACGTGGGCGACGCCGCCGCCCAGACCCGGCACGTGTTGGAGACGATCAAGGGCGTGGTCGCCGCCGCCGGGGGCAGCATGGACGACGTCACCTTCAACCACGTCTTCCTCAAGGACTGGGCCGACTACGCTGCCATCAACGGGGTCTATGCCGAGTACTTCCCCGGCGAGAAGCCGGCGCGCTACTGCATCCAGTGCGGCCTGGTGAAGCCCGACGCCCTGGTGGAGATCGCCTCGGTGGCGCATGTGGGCGGGGCCTGAGGCGGCATGGCCGGATCGCTCCACCATGCCGTCCACGGCATCGGCGACCGCACGGTCCTGCTCTCGGCGGGCCTCGGCGGCTCGGCCGCCTACTTCGCGCCGCAGATGGCGGCGCTGACCCAGCGGTTCCGCGTCATCACCTACGACCATCGCGGCACCGGCCGCTCGGGCGGGAGCCTGGAGCCCGGCCACGACATCGCCGCCATGGCCCGGGACGCCCTCGCGGTAATGGAAGCCTGCGGGGTCGAACGCTGCGACGTCGTCGGCCACGCCCTCGGCGGCCTGATCGGCCTCGAACTCGCCCGGACCGCCCCGGAGCGCGTCGGTCGCCTCGCCGTGGTCAACGGCTGGGCGCGGGCGGATTCCGCCACGAAGCGCTGCTTTGCTGCCCGGAAGGTGCTGTTGGCCGAGAGCTCCGAGGCCTATGTCCGCGCCCAGGCGATCTTCCTCTACCCGGCGGAATGGCTGTCCCGGAACGCGGCCCGGGTGGCCGAGGACGAGGCGCACGCCCTGGCGCAGTTCCCCGGGCGCGAGACCGTCCTGGCCCGGATCGCCGCCCTCGAGGCCTTCGACCTGACGGCGGATCTCCCGCACATCCCGCACGAGACGCTGGTGATGGCGGCGGACGACGACGTCCTGGTGCCCTATCTGTGTTCGGAAGACCTTGCGCGCGGCCTGCCGAACGCGCAGCTCGACCGGGTCCCCAGCGGCGGCCACGCGCACAGCGTCACCCGCGCCGACGCCTTCAACCGGACGCTCGTGGCGTTCCTCGACCGACAGGAGTGATCACCGTGAGCCAGACGAGGCCGAGCGACGCGGCGCACCCATCATCCGTCGAGGCCGACACCCTTCCCGTCGAGGCCGACGCCTTCCGCGGCGCCATGGCGCGCGTGGCCGGCGCGGTCCATCTCGTCACCACCGACGGGCCGGGCGGCCGGGCCGGTTTCACCGCCTCGGCGGTGTGCAGCGTGAGCGACGGGCCGCCGACGCTGCTGGTTTGCATCAACCGGTCGTCCTCGGCCTACGCGGCCGTGAGCGCCAACGACGTGCTCTGCGTCAACACCCTGGCGGCGGAGCAATCCGAGATCGCGGCGGCCTTCGGCGGGCGCACCCCGATGGAGACGCGCTTCGCCGCGGCCACCTGGACCACCCTGGTGACCGGAGCGCCGGCCCTCCCCGGGGCGCTCTCCGCCTTCGATTGCCGCATCGTCGGGCGTCACGCGGTCGGCACCCACGACGTGCTCTATTGCGAGGTGGTGGGCCTGGCCGAACCCGGCGACGGGCACGGCCTCGTCTACGCCGATCGACGCTATCACACCGTGCCGCTCGGCGTCGTGGCCCCGCGCGAAGCGGCGGCCTGAACGCCATCCGC
This sequence comes from Methylobacterium sp. 001424705, assembly GCF_059816145.1. Taxonomy (NCBI): domain Bacteria; kingdom Pseudomonadati; phylum Pseudomonadota; class Alphaproteobacteria; order Hyphomicrobiales; family Methylobacteriaceae; genus Methylobacterium; species Methylobacterium sp. 001424705. Next base: position 153,017 of record NZ_JCBANU010000003.1, read on the forward strand.
CCCGGACCCCTCCGGAAACGGAGGCTCCCGGAACGACGACGGCCGGCGCCCCCGCCTGGGAACACCGGCCGTCGTCGGGATCGGACCGCGCAGGCTTGCCCGCGAGATCGCGTGCCGCTCGGCATCCCGAAGGCGGCGGGCGGATCGGACCCGGGACTTACCAGCGGTCGGTGCGGGGGGCGCGGACCGAACCGGTGGTGAGGTCATCGGTGAGGTGCCGCTGCGCGACGGGCTGGCCATGGCTCCGGCGCAACGCGTTCAGGTTGTTGGCGGCGGCCCGCCCTTCGAGACCAGCGGGCGCCACGGCCGCCGGGATGCCGGCAGGCGCGGTGTAGCTCTGGGCGAGGGCTCCGGACGCGGACAGGCCCAGGGCGATGGCGAGGGCGGCAGTGAGGTGACGATGGCGCATGGCAGGGATCCTTGATCGGAACACGTCTCGCAAAGACGCGAGGGGGCGTGTTCGAGTTCCTGCAATCTGTGCGCGTATGCCACCGAAAACAACACGGACTGCTCGATGCGCGTGCATCAAGGATGAGCAAAGCAGCATGCGGTCCGGCGCCCATCCCCCAATGGAATCACCGGAAAGCTTCGGAATCCTCAGTGATTTCCATGCTTTGGGCGGAGACCGCCCGTCTTTTCGGCAACGCGGCTGCCTTGGCACGATTCCGGACGCCGTGTGCGGATCGGCACGCGGACGGCCGGATTTTCGGGATGCGGGTTGTGGCGCGCCGGCCCGCCCGGAGGCGGAATCGCCGTGATCCGATCCGTCCGGGACCGCGTCGCGGCGTCAGGCGCCGCGCGTGAGGGTAGCCTCGATCTGGCCGTGCGGCTCGTCGGTGGGCAGGAAGATCTGGCCCCCGTGGGCGATGCCGAAGGGCGCGAGGTTCATCGGGAGGTAGTGCTTGTTGGGCATCGCGAAGTGGATCTCGGCGATGTCCGGCCGGGCCGCCAGCACCGCCTCGCCCATGCGGTACATGCTGTCCTGCACGCCGGCGCTGTAGGTGGTGGCGAAGACCGTGATCAGCGTGTCGAGCACCGCCGCGTTGGTCGCCACCGGGTCGGTGGGCGGCGCGGTCCAGGTCCAGGTCGCGTCCATGCTGGTGGCGCAGATGCGGTCGTGGGTGTCGGGCAGGGTCCGGAAGGCGTCGTCGACGAAATCGGCCCAGCCGGATTCGGTGGTCTTCATCAGGGTGTAGCCGCGCAGGCCCGATTGCAGCACCGCGCCGGTCCGGTCGGCGACGAGGCGGACGAAGGGCGCGCCGTTGCCGTCGAGGGTGAAGGTGTGGGCGTGCGGCACCCCGTCGACGGTCCGGCGCAGCCAGCGGGTCTCCAGGGCCTCGATGGTGACGGCGGCGACCTGCGCGTAGCGTTCCAGGAACAGGGCGGCGACGTGGCCGACGAAGGCCTCGGTCTCGGCCTCGACGTATTGGGCGGCCGTGACGTTGACGATGTTCTTGATGCTGTCGGTGGCGATCACCTGCCGGTTGTCGCCCGCCGTCCAGGCCGCGCCGAAATCGCCCTCCAGCAGCACCGTCAGGGTGAGTTCGCGCACCGCGTGGCGGGCGCTCCCCCGGGCGAGCCGGAGCACCCGCACCCGACCCTTGCCGTAGCGTGCCTTCGTCAGGGCCATGATGGGTCTCCTCCGGTGATGGGACGCCGAGGGTCTCACGCCTCGGCGGCGTGGGCGAGGCGGGCCGCCGCGGCCCGGGCGTCCGCCCGACTGCCGAGCCCGTTGAAGAACAGGTTCAGGCTCACGGCCGACAGGGCGGCGAGGAGGATGCCGGATTCCAGCAGCGGATGCAGCACGTCGGGCATCTGCTTGAAGAAGGCGGGCGCCACCAGGGGGATCAGGCCGAAGCCCACCGACACCGCGACGACGAACAGGTTGTTGCGGTTGGCGGCGAAATCCACCGCCCCGAGGATGCGGGTGCCGGTGGCCGCCACCATGCCGAACATGACGAGCCCGGCCCCGCCGAGGATGCAGGGCGGCACGGCCTCCACCAGGGCGGCGAGCTTCGGGATCAGGCCGAGGACCAGCATCACCACGCCGCCGATCACCGCGACCCAGCGCGAGCGCACGCCGGTGACGCCGACGAGGCCGATGTTCTGCGAGAACGCGGTGTACGGGAAGGTGTTGAAGACCCCGCCCAGCACGGTGCCGAGGCCATCGGCGCGCAGGCCCCGGATCAGGCGCGCCGCGTCCACGGTCTCGCCGGTGATCTCGGCGAGCGCCAGGAACATGCCGGTGGATTCGATCATCACCACCACCATGACGAGGCACAGGGTGAGGCTGGCGACGAGGTCGAAGGTCGGCGCCCCGAAGGCGAAGGGCCGCACCACGTCGAACCACGGCGCCGTGGCCACCCGCGACAGGTCGACGAGGCCGAAGGCTCCCGCCGCGGCCATGCCGACCACGATGCCGATCAGCACGGAGGCCGAGGCGACGAAGCCGCGGGCGTACCGGGTCAGGCCCAGGATGACGAGGAGGACGAACAGCGCGAGGCCGAGATAGAGCAGGGCCCCGTAGCGCGGGTTGCCGAGGCCGCCGGCGGCCCAGTTCACGCCCACCCGCATCAGCGAGATGCCGATGACGAGGATCACCGTGCCGGTCACCACCGGCGGGAACAGGGGCAGGAGACGCCCCACCAGGGGCGCGGCGAGGAGCGCGAACAGGCCCGCGACGATGACGGCGCCGTAGATGCCCGCGAGCCCGAGGGCCGGGTTGGTGCCCAGGGCGATCATCGGCGTCACCGCCGCGAAGGTCACGCCCATCATCACCGGCATGCGGATGCCGATGCCGGGCAGGCCCCAGCTCTGGATCAGGGTGGCGAGGCCGCAGGCGAACAGGTCGGCGCTCACCAGCATCGCCACCTGCTCGGGCGGTAGCCCGAGGGCGCGCCCGACGATGAGCGGCACCGCCACGGCCCCGGCATACATCACCAGGACGTGCTGGAGGGCGAGCAGGCCGAGCGCCACCGGAGGAACCCGGGTGGCCGGGACGATCTGGGCCGGGCTGATCTGAGCAGAACCGTGATCCACGCATCGGTCCCCCGTCCCGCGAGCCCCGCCGGGCTGCCGGTCCCGAGGTCCGCAAACCACGTGCCATCCGGCCGATCGTCGCCCGGCGGCGCGCATGCCCTCGACCGTGCGGCGGTCCGGTGTAAGATCCGGACCAACAGCGCAGCTTGACGCTGGTCGGGCGAGGAACAGGCACATGGTCAGGACCACCGCTCTCGTGGGCGCGCTCCTCTGCGCGGGCCTCCCCCAGCCGGCCCTGGCCCGGGTCACCGCCGTCGAGATCCGGACCGTCGAGCCCTTCGCCGACGGCCAGAGCTTCGGCGAGGCGGGCGCCTACGAACGGGTGATCGGCGTCGTGCGCGGGGAGCTCGACCCGGCCGACCCGCGCAACGCCGGCATTGTCGACCTCATACGGGCGCCCCGAAACACGCGCGGGCTCGTGGAATACAGCACCGACCTGTTCATGCTCCGGCCGAAGGATCCGGCCCGCGCCAGCGGCACGCTGCTCTACGAGGCGCTGAACCGCGGCCGGAAGTTCCTGTTCAACTGGGTCCTCGACGCGCCCCCGCAGGCGGCCCAGGCGGTGAACGATCCGCGCACCGCCCAGGATGCGGGCACCGCCCTGGTCCTGCGCCGGGGTGACACCGTGGTCTGGTCGGGCTGGGAGGCGGAGGCCCTGCGTCAACTGGGCGGCATGGCGATCGACGTACCGGTGGCCACGCAAGGCGGGGCGCCCATCGTCGAGACCGTGCGGGACGAACTCGTGAGCGCCACCCGGGGGCCGCCCGAGGCGCCGTTCTTCCTCACCTTCAAGGCGGCGAACCCCGACAAGGCCGGCGCCCGCCTCACCGTGCGCCGCCGGGAGGCGGACACGCCGCGCCCCGTCCCGGACGGTGCCTGGACCTTCGCCGGGCCCGGCGAGCTCCGCCTCCTGCCCGCCACCGTCAAGCCGGAACCGGGCACGCTCTACACCCTGACCTATCCGGCGGCGAACCCGAAGGTGCTCGGCATCGGCTTCGCCGCCACCCGGGACGTCGTCGCCCATCTCCGCGGACCGGCCTCGTCCGAGAACCCGGCGGGCGGCGCGATCCGCCACGCGGTCGCCCTCGGCATCTCCCAGAGCGGGCGCTTCCTGCGGGACTACATCCACCAGGGCTTCAATCAGGACGAGGACGGCCGGCGCGTCTTCGACGGGATGCTGCTGCACATCTCCGGCATCGGCGGGGTGTACCTCAATGCCCGTTTCGGCCAGCCCTCGCGCACCAACACCCAGCACGAGGACCACCTCTACCCCGAGAACGCGTTCCCGTTCTCGGCCGCTCCCCAGCACGATCCCGTCACCGGCCGGACCGGCTCGCTGCTGCGCGGGGACGGGTTCGACCCGCTGCTGATGGAGGTCAACACCAGCACCGAGTACTGGCAGAAGGGGGCCTCGCTCCTCACCACCGATTCCCTGGGCCAAACCGACGTCGCCCTGCCGGACACCGCCCGGGCCTATCTCGTCTCCAGCGGATTCCATTACGGGCGCGCCGGCCTGAGCGCGGCCCGCGGGCCGTGCCTCCATCCGCGCAACACCCTGAGTCCCGCCCCGGCCCTGCGCGCCCTCTTGGTCGCCCTGGAGGACTGGGTCGCCCGCGGGATCGCGCCGCCGCCGAGCCGCGTGCCGAATCTCGCGGACGGGACGCTGGTGCCCGCCGCGGAGACCGGGTTTCCCTACATCCCGGGCTTGCGCCTGCCGGATGCCCCGAACGCGATCGCGCGCTTCGCCAGCGCCGTCGATCCCCGTCCGGAGGGCGGTTCGCAGTACCGCCCCCTGGTGCCGAAGGTCGATGTCGACGGCCACGAGATCGCAGGCATCCGCCTGCCCGACGTCGCTGCCCCGCTCGCGACCCAGACCGGCTGGAACCTCTACGCCGAGCCCTTTCCGGCGGGCGAGCTCTGCGACCGGGAGGGCAGTCGGCTGCCCCTGGCCGAGACCCGGGCCGAGCGCGAGGCGAAGGGTGACCCGCGCCGCTCCCTGGCCGAGCGCTACCCGACCCGGGGCGACCGGACGGCGGCGGTCGCCCGCGCGGCGGACGGCCTGGTGGCGGAGCGGCTGCTCCTGAAGGAGGACGCGGAACGCCTCGTCGCGGCCGCCCGCGCGGCGGAGGCTCAGCCTTGACCGGCGGCCACGCGCGGACCCCGTGAGGCTCCGGCCCGGTCGGCACGGGCCGCGATGTAGGCGGACGCCTCCCGCGGCGGCAGCGGCCGGCTGAACAGGAAGCCCTGGACCTGCGTGCAGCCTTCCCGGCGCACGAGGTCGAGCTGCTCCGGGGTCTCGACGCCCTCGGCGACGATGCCCATGCCGAGGCGCTCGCCGATGCCGACCACCGCCCGCACGATCGCGGCGGCATCAGGATCGGCGATGTCGCGGATGAAGGAACGGTCGATCTTGATCTGGTCGAAGGGAAAGCGGCGCAGGTAGCTCAGCGAGGAGTAGCCGGTGCCGAAATCGTCGAGGGCGATCCGGACGCCGCGGCCCCGCAAACGGTGCAGGCAGGCGAGGACCGCCTCGGCATCCTGCATTAGCACGCTCTCGGTCACCTCCAGCTTGAGGCGGTTCGCCGGGAGGCCGCTCGCGGCCAGGGCCGACAGCACCGTGGCCTCGAGGCCCGGGCGCCGCAATTGCACCGCCGAGACGTTCACCGCGACGCGGATCGGCGCGGGCCAGCCCGCCGCCTCCCGGCAAGCCTCCTGCAGGGCCCAGGCGCCGAGAGGCACGATGAGCCCCGTCTCCTCGGCGAGGGGAATGAAGGCGCCGGGCGCGAGATCGCCCTGCACGGGATGGCGCCAGCGCATCAGGGCCTCGAAGCCCACCACCGTCCCCGTCGCGGCATCGACCACGGGCTGGTAGGCGAGATGGAAGGCATCGCGGCGGATCGCTTCCTTCATGTCGAGGGCGAGGAGACCGCGCGTGGCGATGCGCGCCCCCGCATCCGGCTCGAACTCCCGATGGGTGTTCCGCCCCGCCGCCTTGGCCTCGTAAAGGGCGATGTCGGCGCGCTTGAACAGCTCGTCCGGGTCACAGTCCTGCTCCGTCGCGACGGTCAGGCCGATACTGACGCCGACTTCGACGCTCTGCCCGTCGAGATCGATCGGTTCGCTCACCGCCGCGATCAGCCGCTCCGCGAGGCAGGCCGCTTCCCGCGCGTCATCGAGATAGGTGAGCACGATGGCGAATTCGTCGCCGCCGAGGCGAGCGATGGTATCGTAGGGTCGCAGAGCCGCGCGCATCCGCTCGGCGACGATGCGCAGCAACGCGTCGCCGGCCGGATGGCCGAGACTGTCGTTGACGGCCTTGAAGCGATCGAGGTCGCAGGCCAGCACAGCGAAGCCGGTCCGAACCCGGCGCGCATGGGCGATCGCCTGATCCAGGCGGTCGCGGAACAGCGTCCTGTTCGGCAATCCGGTCAGGGCGTCGTGCAGCGCCATGTGACGGACCCGCTCCTCGGCCTCACGACGGGCGCTGACGTCGCGCAGGGTCGCCACGTAGGTGATCCGGTCCTCGGCCTGCGCATCCGGCAGAACGCGGACGGAGGCCTCGATCCAGACGTAGTGACCAGCCTTGTGACGATGCCGCAGGCAGGTGACGAACCGCCCCTCCCGACCGGCCTTCAGCTGAGACCAGTGCTCCGTCAGGGCCGCGGCGTCATCGGGGTGGCAGAACTCGGCCGCGGTGGTTCCGATGAGGTCCTCCGGCTCGTAACCGAGGACCGTCCGCACGGCGGGCGAGACGTAGAGGCAGCGCATGGCGATATCGCCGAGGACGATGACGTCGTTGGCATTCTCGGCGAGGAGCCGATAGCGGCCTTCGCTCGCGCGCAGGGCGCTCTCGGCCGCCCGGCGCGCCGTCATGTCGGTGAAGGTCCGCACGAGCCCGCCCCGCGGCAGGGGCAGGGTGCGGACCTGAAGCACGGTCCCGTCGGGGCGGACGCGCTCATAATCGTAGATGCGGGCCTCCGGTGCACCGTGCTCCAGCCAGGCCCGCAAGGCGTCGGGCAGGTGGGCGAACTCGCCGGTCGCCGCCTGGTGGGCCCGGACGGCCGCGAAGGGCGCACCATCGTAGAGGAGTTCCTCCGGCACACCTATCAGAGTCGCCACGCGGCGGTTGAAGATCCGGATCCGGTCCGCGGCATCGGTCATCAGGAGGCCCTGATCCATGCGTTCCAGGGTGGTGCGGAGGAGGGTGTCCGAGGCCTCGGCCCGATGGCGCGCCTGACAGGCCTCCGACTCGGCGGCGCGCCCGCGCAGGGTCGCCTCGACGAAGAGGGCAAGGTCGGACAGGCGCCGGACCTGGGCCGCACTGAAGCCGGTGCGCGGAACGGTGTCGGCAATGCAGACGGTGCCGGCATGGCGGCCATCACCCAGAGCGATCGACACGCCGGCATAGAAGCGCAGGAACGGGGCTCCCGTGACCAGCGGATTGGCGGCGAAACGTCGATCACGACGGGTATCGAGCACGATCAGGGGCGCATGGGCTTCGCCGCGAATCGTGTGGGCGCAGAACGCGATCTCCCGCTGCGTGCCCGGAAGGATCAGGCCCTCGCGGCCGAGGAACCACTGACAGGCACCGTCCAGTTGCGAGACGAAGGCGTAGCGAACGCCGAAGAGCGCGGCCGCTGTCCGGCATACGGCGTCCAGCTGCGGGTCCGGCGCAGGTTGGCTCAAGACCTCGACAGCTACTGGCTCACTCCGAGACGGCGACACTCCGGCCATTCTCATCACACCCACGGGTTTCTGGTCCGTGAGATCTGACATGCAACCTTTAATCGACCCGAAACAGCTGATCGCTTGCTATAGAACTGAGCATCGAGCCTTCCTTCATCTCACACAGCAGACTTTCGACTGTATGAATTCATACAGTTCCGCCAAATGCCGATCCCTCCTTCGCCTGAAGTCGGATCGGCAGGCGACGGACGGGAGTCTCCGGCAGGCTCACGGTGCGCGGGGAGGGCCCTTGCGCAGGTCGTCGTAGAGGCGCTGGACCTCCTGGATCGTCGCGTGGGCCCGGCTCCAGTTCGTCTCGCGGACGTTGGTTTCGGTGAAGGCGCTGTGCGAGGTGCCGCCGAATCCGTTGAAGACCGTCTCGACCCCGTCCACCCGGTAGTCGATCCGGTAAGAGGGGCTGAGACCCCGGCCCTTGCCCTTCCCGGTCACCCCGATCCGCACCAGGGCGTCGCCGTGCCGTTTCTGACAGAATCGCATGTTCCCGAGGAGCCGGCGTAGGTACTCCTCGGGCTCGGCGAGCTCACCGGCGACTTGGATCAGCGTCGCGTCGGGCGGAAGGTGCGTCTTGCGGATCATGGCTGGCCTCGCTGCCCGTCCGGCATTCATCGATCGAGCGGGAGCGTCGGCCAGACCACATTTTCACGCGCCTGGCGATCCTTGCGCGGCGACGCGCCCGCGCCGGATGGCCCGCTGCCTGCTATGGCTTGCGCGGCCCTCCGACCTGCGCGGGATGGATCCTCGATGCCGACCCTCGACGCCCTGAACCAGGCTTCGCACGGCGATTTCGTTGCCGCCCTCGGGGCCGTGTTCGAGCACGCGCCCTGGGTCACCGAGGCCGCCGCCGCGAAGCGGCCGTTCCCCACCGTCCAGGCCCTGCTCGCCGCCCTGCAGGAGGCAGTCGACGCCGCGCCCGAGGCGGCCCGCCACGCCCTTCTCACCAACCATCCCGAGCTGGCCGGGCGTGCGGCCCACGCCGGCACGATCGCCCCCGACTCCATCGCCGAGCAGGCGGCCGCCGGCCTCGATCGGCTCTCGGAGGCGGAAGACGCGCGGTTCGCGGCGCTGAATGCGGCCTATGGCCGGACCTTCGGGTTTCCCTTCATCCTCTGCGTCAAGCGCCACGGTCGCGCCTCGTTGCTGCGCACCTTTCAGGCACGCCTCGCCGCCGACCCGGAGAGCGAGCGCCGGACCGCCCTCGCAGAGATGTTCCGCATCGCCGCCCTTCGCCTCGGCACCCTGGTGAGCGGGCCGGGTGCGCCGCGCGTCACGGGCCGGATCTCCACCCACGTCCTCGACACCGTGGCGGGCCGGCCGGCGCCGGGGATCCCGGTGGAGCTCCACGAATGGGTGTCGGAGACCGAGACCGTGCTGGTCGCCCGGACGGTGACGAATGCCGACGGGCGCACCGATGCGCCGCTGATCGGCGGACGCCCCGTTCCGGTGGCCGCCTACGAGCTGCGTTTCCGCATCGGCGATCACTTCCGCGCCACCTGTCCGGGCCTGCCCGAACCGCCCTTCCTCGACATCGTCACGCTGCGCTTCGGGGTCGCCGATCCGGAAGGGCATTACCACGTGCCCCTGGTGGCGAGCCCGTGGAGCTACCAGACCTATCGCGGCAGCTGAGCGGTCCGAGACTGCGGCATCGGCACGATGTGACAAAGCCTTGTGATTTCAGTCCGCTCCGGCATGTCCTTTGCGTGCAACTTGATCGCCCCCGGTTACGTGGGGCACAGGGAGGATGGGATTTGACGCATCGGCTTTCGGTTCGGACCCTGATGGCGCGCGGTCTTGCCGCGGCGCTGCTCCTGACGGGTCCCCTGATGTTTGCCCCGGCCGCCCGGGCCCAGGGCACCCTGATCGCGCCGGGGGGCCAGCCCCGGGTCACCGCCCCAGGGGGCCTGCGCGGCCGCTCCGCCTTCCGACACCGGCACAAGGCCCGCCACCAGCCGGCGCTCACCCGCCGCCACCGTTGAAACCGCCTCGACCATCCGCTTCCAGGAAACCAGACCGCATGATCCGTGTGCTCAGCCTTCTCAGCCTCTCCCTCGGCCTTGCCGGACCGGTCCTGGCCCAGGGCGCCGGCGCGCCCGCCGGCATGGAGGCTGCCACCGCCCCGGGGGGAACCGAGGGGCGGGCCGGCCCCCGCAACGAGGCGGAGGCGATCCGCAGCGGCGACGCGATCCCGGTTCCGCCCCGGGCCGGCGGCATTCCGATCGAGGAGCGGCCGGTGCACGGGACCGAGGCGCCTTCGACGCCGCCCGGACGTCCCTGAGGCTCAGGACGCGAAGGCGGCGAGGAGTTCGGCCGCCGCCAGGGCGGCGATGACCGCGGGGCGCTTGTCGCGCACCCGCGTCCCGCCGATCGGGCAGACGAGGCGAGCCAGCGCGGCCTCGTCCAGGCCCATCGCCCGAAAGGCGCCGAGGAAGGTTGCCCGCTTCGTGGCGGACCCGATCAGGCCGAGATACGCGAAGGTGTTCGCCTCCAGCAGGCTGGCGCAGATCAGGCTGTCGAGGGCGTGGCTGTGGGTGACCACCACGTGGGCGGCTCCGGGCAGTGCGGCTTCCGCCGCGGCGCTGGCCGAGCCGACGATCCGCGCGACGCGCGCGCCCGACACCCGTGCGACCTCCTCGGGCCGGTCATCGATGATCCGCGTACGGAGGGGCAGCGGATCGAGCGCCAGGGCCAGGGCGCGCCCGACATGGCCCGCGCCGTAGATTATCACCAGGGGCGCCCGTGCGGCGGATTCGGCCTCCGAAGCCCGGAGGGCGGCGAGCGTACCGGCATCGGCCCGGTGGATCACCAGGGTCACGTGCCCGCCGCAGCACTGGCCGGTCTCGGGTCCCAGGGGCCTGCGCAGGATCGCCTCGGCCTCGCCCGCCGCCAGAAGCGCCCGGGCGCGGGCGATGCCCGCCCATTCATAGGTGCCGCCCCCGATGGTGCCGGCGACCCGTTCGGGCATCACCAGCATGGCGGTGCCCGCCGCGCGCGGCGTCGAGCCCCGCGCCTCCGACAGGGCGACGAGGGCCGCCGGCTCGCCCGCCGCGAGGGCGGTCGCCAGAGCTTCCGCCAGCGCCTCCGACGAATCGGCGCTCACGGCTGCGCAGATTGCGCGTCTGCCAGCGCCCGCATCCGGTCGACGGCGTCGAGGACGCGCTCCGGGGTCGCCGGGGCATCGAGGCGGGGGCAGTACCGGTGGCCGGCGACGCTCGCCACCGCATCCGAGAGGGCGTGCAGGCCGGCGATGCCGAGCATCAGCGGAGGCTCGCCCACCGCTTTCGAACGGTAGATCGTCGCCTCTCGGTTCTGGTTCTCGTAGAGCGCCACGTTGAAGATGCGCGGGCGGTCGCCGCAGGCCGGGATCTTGTAGGTGGAGGGGGCGTGGGTGCGCAAAGCGCCCTTGCCGTCCCACCACAGCTCCTCGGTGGTGAGCCAGCCGAGCCCCTGGATGAAGCCGCCCTCGATCTGGCCCCGATCCACCGCCGGGTTCAGGGAACGGCCGCAATCGTGCAGGATGTCGGCCCGCTCGATCCGGTACTCGCCGGTCAGGGTGTCCACCGCCGCCTGCACGCAGGCCGCGCCGTAGGCGAAGTAGTAGAACGGGTGGCCCCGGCCCGCCTCCCTGTCCCAATGGATGGTCGGCGTCTTGTAGAAGCCCGTGGCCGAGAGCTGGATGCGGGCGAGGTAGGCCTTGTGGATCAGCGTGGCCCAGGCGATCTCCTGGTTGCCGACCCGGACCCGATTCGGCAGGAACAGCACCGTCTCGGGCGCGACGCTCCAGGCCTCGGCTGCGAAGGCCACGAGGCGGCCCTTCAGGGTCTGGGCGGCGGAGCGGGCCGCCATGCCGTTGAGGTCGGCCCCCGACGAGGCGGCCGTGGCCGAGGTGTTGGGCACCTTGCCCGTCGTGGTCGCGGTGATGCGGACCCGGTCGGCATCGATCTGGAATTCCTCCGCCACCACCTGCGCGACCTTGACGTAGAGCCCCTGGCCCATCTCGGTGCCGCCGTGATTCAAGCCGACCGAGCCGTCGTTGTAGATGTGCACCAGGGCGCCGGCCTGGTTGTAGGCGGTGGAGGTGAAGGAGATGCCGAACTTCACCGGCGTCAGGGCGAGGCCGCGCTTGATCACCGGGCTGGTTTCGTTCGCCGCATGCAAAGCCGCGCGGCGGGCGGCGTAACCGCAGTCCGCTTCCAGCTTGGCCACCAGATCCCGGATGCAATTGTCGGCAATGGTCTGGTGGTACGGCGTGACGTTGTCGCTCTCGGTGCCGTAGAAGTTGCGCTTGCGCACCTCCAGCGGGTCGAGGCCGCAGGCATAGGCCACCTCCTCGATCACCCGCTCGGCCGCCACCATGCCCTGGGGCCCGCCGAAGCCCCGGAAGGCGGTGTTGGACTGGGTGTTGGTGCGGTAGGGCCGCGAGGTCAGGTGCACCGCCGGGTAGTGGTAGCAATTGTCGGCGTGGAACAGGGCGCGGTCGGTGACCGGCCCCGACAGGTCGGCGGCCCAGCCGCAGCGGGCGGCGAGCTGCATGTCGACGGCGAGAATCTTCCCGTCCGCGTCGTGCCCGACGAGGTAGTCGACCTCGAAATCGTGGCGCTTGCCGGTGATGACCATGTCGTCGTCGCGGTCGGGCCGGATCTTGGCGGCGCGGCCGGTCGTTTTGGCCACCAGGGCCGCCACGCAGGCGAACAGGTTCGACTGGCTCTCCTTGCCGCCGAAGCCGCCGCCCATCCGACGGACCTCGGCGGTCACGGCCGAATTCACCGTGCCCAGCACCTTGGCGACGAGGGCCTGGGCCTCGGAAGGGTGCTGAGTCGAGGTGTGGACCGTGACCTCGTCGTCCTCACCCGGGATCGCCAGGGCGATCTGGCCCTCGAGGTAGAAGTGTTCCTGGCCGCCGATCGCCATCCGGCCGCGGACGATACCCGGGGCCTCGGCGAGCCCCGCGTCGGAGTCGCCGCGCTTCAGGGTCATGGGCGGCCAGACAAGTTTTCCGTCCGCCCGCGCTTGCCGGTAGGTGAGGACGGGGTCGAGATCCTCGTAGGCGATCACGGCCAGGCGGGCGGCGCGGCGGGCCGCATCGCGGGTCAAGGCCGCCACGGCGAAGATCGGCTGGCCGACATACGACACCGTGTCCTCGGCCAGCATCGGCTCGTCGTCCCGGTGCGAGGAGGAGATCTCGTTGACGCCCGGCACGTCGGCGCCGGTGAACACCGCGACCACGCCCTCGGCGCCCCGCACGGGCGCCAGATCCACCGAGACGAGGCGGGCATGAGCGCGTTCGCTCAGCCCCAGGCAGACGTGGAGCAGGCCGGCCGGCTCGGCCATGTCGTCGATGTAGAGGGCCGAGCCACTGACGTGTCGGGCGGCGCTGTCGTGGATGCGCGGCGTGTGGGCGCCGCCCGCGATCCGGTCGTCCACCTTCGGGGCCGGAGGCGTGCGATCAAGCATGGGCCAGCGCTCCGACGGTGGCGAGGCGGGTTTCCGGGGCCTCCGGCGCGGCCTCGTGGATCAGCCGCTCGATGAGGTTGCCGGCGACCTTGAGGCGGTAGGCGGCCGAGGCCCGCATGTCCGAGAGGGGCGTGAAATCCCGGGCCACCGCCGCCTTGAAGGCGGGGATGACGGCCGGGTCGAGGGACTGGCCCATGAGCGCGGCCTCGGCCTGGACGGCCCGCTTCGGGGTGCCCGCCATGCCGCCGTAGGCGATGCGGGCCTGCCGGGTCGTGCCAGCGTCGACGGTCAGCCGGAAGGCGCCGAGGACGGTGGAGATGTCCTCGTCGAAGCGCTTCGAGATCTTGTAGGCGCGAAAGACCGTCTCCGGGCCGAGCTTCGGCACCCGCACCCCGGCGACGAACTCGCCCGGACGCAGGTCCTGCCGGCCATAGGCGACGAAGAAGTCTTCGAGGGGAATCTCGCGCTCGCTGCCACGGCCGATGAGATGGAGGCTCGCCCCGAGGGCGATCAGGGCCGGCGCCGCGTCGCCGATGGGCGAGCCGTTGGCGATGTTACCGCCGAGGGTGCCGGCATTGCGGGTCTGGGCGGCACCGTGGCGGCGGAAGAGCTCCCCGAGATCTGGGTGCAGGCCGGCGAGGTGCGTGCCGGCCTCGGAGAGGCTCACGCCGGCTCCGAGATACAGGTGATCGGGGCCCTCGCCCACGACGCGCAGGCTTCGCACCCGCCCGAGCCAGATCACCGGGTCGAGGACGCGCAGGCCCTTGGTCACCCAGAGGGCGACGTCGGTGGCCCCGGCCACGATCGTCGCCTGAGGGTGCTCGGCCATGAGATCGACGAGCGCCGGAAGGGTGGCGGGGGCGAAGAAGCGGCCCTTCGGCCCGGAGACCGCCACGGTCTCGTCGTCGCGCAGGGCCAGCAGCCGGGCGAGGGTGGCGTCGTGGGCGGCATCGAAGGTATCCGCTTCCGGCGCGGCCAACGCACGCTCGGCCGCGCGCACGATGGAAGCGTAGCCGGTGCAGCGGCAGAGGTTGCCCGCGAGCGCGTCGTCGATGGGGCTCGCCGAGGTTCGGAGCGGGCCGGTCTCGGCGAGCAGGTCCTTGGTAGGAGAATCCTTGGTCATCGCGAACAGCGACATGACGAAGCCCGGCGTGCAGAAGCCGCATTGCGAGCCGTGCTCCTCCACCATCAGGCGCTGGACCGGATGGAGCGTGCCGTCGGCCCCACGCAGGTGCTCCACGGTGAGGAGCTGGCAGCCGTCGAGCATCCCCAGGAAGGTGATGCAGGCATCCACCGCGCGGTAGCGCAGGCGCTCGGCGCCGGACGGCCCCTCGGGGCGGACCACCACCACGGTGCAGGCTCCGCAATCCCCCTCGTTGCAGCCCTCCTTGGTCCCGATCAGCCGCTCGGGACCGCGCAGCCAGTCGAGCACCGTCAGAGTCGGGTCGCAGGCCTCGATCGTGCGCGCGTCGGGCCCGAGGAGGAAGCGGATGGCGTGTCTCATGCGACCTCTTCGTCGAACACCGGTCCCTCTCCCCGCGGTGGGAGAGGGCTCTCAAGCCCCCCTATCGCGGCAGCGTGTCGCTGATGCCCTTCACGTACCAGTTCATGCCGAGGATCATCGGATCGGGAGCGTTCTCGCCGGCCTTCACCGCCTCGCTGCCGTCCTGCTTGAAGACGGGGCCGTGGAAGGGCAGGAGCGTGCCGTCCGCGATCGCCTTCTTGGTGGCCTCGGCCTGGGCCTTCACGTCGTCGGGCATGTTGGCGAAGGGCGCCAGCACGACCATGCCGTCCTTGATGCCGCCCCAGGTGTCGTGGCTCTTCCAGGTGCCGTCGAGGACGGCCTTGGCCTCGCCGACGACGTAGCCGTCCCAGTCGTCGACGATGGAGGTGAGCTGGGCCTTGGGGGCGAAGCGCATCTGGTCCGAGGATTGTCCGAAGGCGAGCTTGCCCTGCTTCTCCGCCTCCTGCAACGGCGCGGCGGAATCGGTGTGCTGCGACAGGATGTCGACGCCCTGGGCCAGCAGCGCCTTGGCGGCCTCCGCCTCCTTGCCCGGGTCGAACCAGGTGTTCACCCAGACGATCTTGATCTTGATGTCGGGGTTCACCGACTGGGCGCCGAGCATGAAGGCGTTGATGCCGCTCACCACCTCGGGGATCGGGAACGAGGCGATGTAGCCCAACGTGCCCGTCTTCGAGAGGCGCCCGGCGATCACGCCGCAGACGTAGCGGCCCTCGTAGAAGCGGGCCGAGTAGGTCGAGACGTTGGGCGCCCGCTTGTAGCCGGTGGCGTGCTCGAACTTCACCTTCGGGAATTTCTTGGCGACCTTGAGGGTCGGCTCCATGAAGCCGAACGAGGTGGTGAAGATCAGGCCGTAGCCGGAGCGCGCGAAGCTCTCGATGGAGCGCTCGCTGTCGGCCTCCGGCACGTTCTCGAGGAAGCTGGTCTCGACCTTGTCGCCCAGCGCCGCGGCGAGCGCCTTGCGGCTCTGGTCGTGCTGGTACGAGTAGCCGTAATCGGCCACCGGGCCGACATAGACGAAGCCGACCTTCAGCTTCTCGCCGGGCTTCTTCTCCTGCGCCTGCGCGCCCCCGAGTCCGAGGGCGAGAACGGCCACCAGGGCCCCCTGCACGATCCGCATCGTTCAAAGATCCTTCGAGAGTGCGCGCCTACCGGTGCGGGGTGAAGACCCGGCCGAGGGCCGCCGGGGCGAGGGAGCCGCCCCCGCGCCTGCCGAGGGAGAGCAAGACCAGGGCCAGGATGGTGGCAAGGTAGGGCAGCGCGGAGAGCGCCTGCCCTGGCAGGCCGAGGCCGGCCGCCTGGGCGTTGAGCTGAAGCACCGTGGCGCCGCCGAACAGCAGGGCGCCGGCCAGCACCCGGAACGGGCGCCACGAGGCGAAGACCACGAGGGCCAGGGCGATCCAGCCGCGCCCGGCCGTCATCGCGGGCGCCCAGAACGGGGTGTAGGACAGCGACAGGTAGGCCCCGGCCAGACCCGCGCAGGCGCCGCCGAACAGCACCGCGCGGAAGCGCACCCTGCGCACCTGCAGGCCCAGCGCGTGGGTGGCAGTGTGGTCGTCGCCGATGGCCCGCAGGATCAGGCCGGCGCGGGTGCGCCACAGGAACCACGACACCCCGGCCGCCAGCGCGAAGGCGAGATAGACGAAGCCGTCCTGCCCGAAGAGCAGGCGGCCGAGGCCGGGCAGGTCAGTGAGGCCGGGCAGGGCGAGATGCGGCGCCGGATCGCGCTTGAGGCCGACATAGGAGGCCCCGACGAGGCCCGAGAGCCCGAGACCCAGGATCGTCATGGCGAGTCCGGAGGCGACCTGGTTGGCGCTCAGCACCACCGTGAGGAGGCCGAACAGGGCCGAGAGGGCGAGGCCCGCCCCAGCGCCGGCCACTGCGCCGACGAAGGTCGAGCCGGTCTCCACCGCCACCGCGAAACCGGCGGCGGCGCCCAGCACCATCATGCCCTCGACGCCGAGGTTGAGCACGCCCGCGCGCTCGGCCACGAGTTCGCCGAGCGCCGCGATCATCAGCGGGGTGGCGGCGGCCACGATGGTGACGAGCACCATCTGGACGATGTCGAGGGTCAGGCCATGAACGGTCACGCGGTCGCTCCCGGCACGAAGCGGACCCTGTAGCGCGACAGCGCGTCGGCCCCGAGCACCAGGGCGAGCAGCAGGCCCTGGAAGGCCCGGGTCAGGTCGAGGGGGAGTTTCAGGTCGATCTGCGCGCCCTCGCCCCCGATGGTGGTCAGGGCGATGACCAGGGCCGCCACCAGGATCCCCATCGGCGAGAGCCGTCCCAGGAAGGCCACGATGATGGCGGTGAAGCCGTAGCCCGGCGAGATCGAGGGCTGGAGCTGGCCGATCCGGCCCGCCACCTCGCTGATGCCGGCCAGCCCCGCGGCGGCGCCGGAGACGGCGAAGACCGCGAGCGTCAGGCGTGCGTCGCCGAAGCCGGCGAAGCGGGCCGCGCGCGGGCTCGCCCCCACCACCCGCACGGCGAAGCCGAACAGGGTGCGGCCGAGCACCAGGGTGGCGAGGACCACGACCGCCAGCGCGAGGGCGACGCCGGCATGCAGGGTGCCGCCCTCCATCAGGTAGGGCAGGCGGGCAGCGTCGTCGAAGGTGACGCTCTGGGGGAAGTTGAAGCCCGCTGGATCGCGCAAGGGGCCGCGCGCCATGTAGTCGAGCAGCAGTTCGGCCACGTAGACCAGCATCAGGCTGGTGAGGATCTCGGAGACGCCGAGGCGCACCTTGAGGAGGGCGGGGATCAGCCCGTAGACCATGCCGGCCCCCGTGCCGACGAGAAGCATCAGGGGCAGCACCCAGAGGGGGTCGCCGGGGATCCCGTGCGCGGCGACGCCGATCCAGCCGCCGAACAGGCCGCCGACGACGAACTGCCCTTCGGCCCCGATATTCCAGATGTTGGCGCGGTAGCAGAAGGCGAGGCCGGTGGCGATGAGGGCGAGCGGCGCGGCCTTGATGGCCACCTCCTGCAGCGACCAGACCTCGCTCAGGGGCGCCACGAAGTAGGTGACGAAGGCGGCGGCCGGCGAGCGGCCCAGGGCGGCCACGACGAGCCCGCCGATCACCAGCGCGGCCAGGAAGGCCAGGATGGGCGAGAGCGCGTCCATCAGGGCCGACCGGCCGATGCGCGGCGTCAGGTCAATGCGCATGGGCCGCCTCCCGGGCGTGGTCCGGCGCGCCCGTCACCGGATCCTCGGCCGGCGCCGCCCCGCCCATGCGCAGCCCCAGGGCCTCGCGGGTGGTCTCGGCGGCCGGCGCCGCCGGCGACAGGGTGCCGTGATGCAGCACGGCGATGCGGCCGGTGATCGCGAACAGTTCGTCGAGGTCCTGGCTGATCACCAGCACGGCGGCGCCGCGGGCCGCGAGGTCGAGCAGCGCCTGCCGGATATGGGCGGCCGCCAGGGCGTCGACGCCCCAGGTCGGCTGGTTGACCACGAGGATGCCGGGCTCGGCCAGGATCTCGCGTCCCATCAGGTATTTCTGCAGGTTGCCGCCCGACAGGGTGCCGGCGGCGGGATCGGGGCCCGCCTTGCGCACGTCGAAGGCCGCGACCACGTCCCGGGCCAGGGCCTTGGCGGCCGCGCGGCGCAGGACGCCGAAGCGGCTCAGGCGCGCCGTGGCGTGGCGCGACAGAATCGCGTTGTCGGACAGGCTCAGGGTCGGCACGGCGCCATGGCCGTTGCGCTCCTCGGGCACGAAGCCGGCGCCGCCCCGCCGCCGGGCGGTGATGCCGAGGCGCCCGGATTCGACGCCGTCGAACCGCACCATGCCGGGTTCCGGCGCCAGGGTCTCGCCCGAGAGGGCGTCGAACAGCTCCGCCTGCCCGTTGCCGGCGATCCCGGCGAGGCCGACGATCTCGCCGCCGCGCACGCTCAGCGAGATGCCATCGAGGGCGGTGCCGTGCAGGCCGGGGGCGGGGAGGGTGAGCCCGGACAGGACCAGGCGCTCCGGCCCGGTCGCCACGCCGGCGGGCGCCGTCACCGCGCCTACCTGTGCCCCCACCATCAGGGCGGCGAGAGAGCGGGCGGTCTCGGCGCGGGGATCGCAGGCCCCCACCACCCGGCCGCCGCGCAGGATGGTGGCGCGCGAGCACAGCCGGCGCACCTCGTCGAGGCGGTGCGAGATGTAGAGCAGCGCCCGGCCCTCGTCGCGCAGGCGCTCCAGAACGGTGAACAACAATTCGGCCTCGCCTGGGGTGAGCACCGAGGTCGGCTCGTCGAGGATCACGAGCTTGGGATCCTGCAGCAGGCAGCGGATGATCTCGATGCGCTGGCGCTCGCCGGCCGAGAGCGACCAGACTGGCCGGTCGGGGTCGAGGTGCAGGCCGTAGGTCGTCCCGACCGCCGCGATCCGGGCCTTCAGGGCTCGGCCGCCCAGGCCCTTGGGCATCACCAGGGCGATGTTCTCGGCGACCGTCAGGTTCTCGCAGAGCGAAAAATGCTGGAACACCATGCCGATGCCGAGGGCGCGGGCGGCCTCCGGATGGGCGAGGCGCACGACATCGCCCCGATGGGTGACGACCCCTTCGGTGGGCTCCAGGAGCCCGTAGAGGATCTTCATCAGGGTCGACTTGCCGGCGCCGTTCTCGCCCAGCAGGGCGTGGATCTCGCCGGCCCGAATCTCGAGATCGACCCCGTCATTGGCCGTGAAGGCGCCGAAGCGCTTGACGATGCCGTACGCGCCGAAGAGAGGCGTCGGCCCCTCCGTGCGGGCAGGGGGGACGACGGGGGCCACGCTAGAGCGTCCCGAACAGCGCGTGGGCGAGGCGGGTATGGGCCTCGCGCAGCTGGCCGGTCTCCATCCCGAGGGGCTGGCCGTCGATCACCCGCCACGACCCCGCCACCATCACTCTGTCGGCCCGGTGGGCGCCGCAGAGCACCAGGGCGGCCAGCGGATCGTGCGCGCCGGAGAAGCGCAGTTCGTCGAGGGTGAACAGGGCTAGGTCCGCCTCGCAGCCCTCCGCGATCCGGCCGATGTCGCTCCGCCCGAGACAGGCCGCGGACCCCTCCGTCGCCCAGCGCAGGGCGTCGAGATGGGTCACGGCCTCGGCGCCGTAGGTCAGACGGTTGATCATCAGGGCGTGACGGACGCCCTCCATCAGGTTCGAGCTGTCGTTCGAGGCCGACCCGTCGACGCCGAGGCCGACGGGGCTGCCGGCGGCCTCCAGCTCACAGGTCCGGCACTGGCCGGAGGCCAGCGTCATGTTCGAGGTCGGGCAGTGGCAGACGCCGACGCCGGCCGCGCCGAGGCGCTTCACCTCGGCGTCGTTGAAGTGGATGCCGTGGGCGAGCCAGGTGCGCGGGCCCATCCAGCCGACCTCCTCGAGGTAATCGACCGGGCGCTGGCCGAACATTTCGACGCAGTAGCGGTCCTCGTCGAGCGTCTCGCCGAGATGGGTGTGCAGGCGGCAATCGTGGCGCTCGGCCAGCGCCGCGCTCTCGCGCATCAGCCGCTTCGTCACGTTGAAGGGCGAGCAGGGGGCCAGCCCGATCTGCACCATCGCGCCGGGCTTGGGGTCGTGGAACAGGCGCAGCACCCGTTCGCTGTCGGCCAGGATGGTGTCGTCGTCCTGGGTCAGGCATTCGGGCGGCAGGCCGCCGTCGCGCTCGGACAGGCTCATCGAGCCGCGGGTGACGAAGGCGCGGATCCCGACAGGCCCGGCCTCCTCCACCTGAATGTCGACGGAGGATTCCAGCCCCTTCGGGAAGAGGTAATGGTGATCGCCGGCCGTGGTGCAGCCGGAGAGCAGCAGCTCGGTATAGGCGAGACGCGTCGCCAGCCGGAACGCCTCGGGGGTGATCCTGTCCCAGACCGTGTAGAGCGCCTTCAGCCAGGGAAAGAGCGGCTTGTTGATCGCCGCCGGATGGGCGCGGGTGAGCGTCTGGAAGAAGTGGTGATGGGTGTTGACGAGGCCCGGGACGACCACGTGGCGGCCGGCGTCGAAGATCTCGTCGACGGGCGCGGCGGGCATACCTCCCGCGGGCACCCGCTCGACGATGCGGGAGCCCGCGACGACGAGGCCCCCGGCGGAATCCGGCGCCAGGATCGCCAGCGGGTTGCGGATCCAGAGACGTCGCGTCGCGGGGGTCTCGACCATGCTGATCCGGTGTTCCCTCGATGTGGACCGGCCATCACCATGGCCCGTCCGGAAATCCGGAGGCCGGATGGAAATCCGGCCTCGTCATGCAGACCATCGCTTGCGTGGATGGTCGTTCCGGGCAAGGGGCCCGTCGTGAGAACAGGTGCCAGCCCTCAGAAGACGTGGAAGGAGACGCCGGCCAGGAAGCTCTTCTCTTCGGTCCCCTTGAAGTTAGCGCGCTCGATGTTGCCGAACTTGTTGAGCCAGTACTGGAAGCCGATGAAGACGTCGACCCGGTTCGGCTGGTCGTAGATCAGCTTGCCGACATCGAGGACGAGGTTGGTCCGCGACAGGAATTCGAGACCCGTCTTCGGGTTGGTGGCGAAGGCGGACGGATCGTTCACACCGCGCCCCTTGGGCAGGACGATGTTGTTGAAGCCCGCGATGCTGAGCGGCAGACCCGTGAAGGCGAGCGGGAAGCTGTAGACGATCTCGAATTCCGGGACCGTGTTGAAACTGGTATCCCGGTTCGGAGCGACGTTGAAGCCGTTGCGATTCCACTCCTTGTAGGCATGGACCGAGGCGCTGAGGAACCCGGCCGGGACGTCGAATGCAAAGTTCAGACCGCCGACCACGTCGCGCTTCTTGGAACCGAAGGCATCGTTCTGCGCATTGGCATCGAAGCCGTAGGCGAGCGACACGTCCTTGATGATGCCGGGCACCACGAAGGCCTTCGTCCCGGTCAGGGCGTTCAGGCTCAGGGTTCCGCGGTAGAGGCCGTAGGCCTCGGTGTTCCCGTAATCGTAGAAGGTCGGCACGCCGAAGCCGTCGGTGGTGCCCGCCGAAAATTGCGACCCCGACTTGAGGATGTCGAGGGTGAAGAAATTGGTGCCGTAGGCCCAGGCATCGGCGTGCGAGATGTTGAGGATGTGCTTCGGCGCGTCCTGGTTGCGGAAGCTGCCGTCGGCGCGCTGGATCTGGGAGCCGGGCCTGGCGGCCGGGAACTGGTAGCGGTAGCTGATCTGCGTGTCGGAGAACAGGAAGAACCCGGAGGGCACCTCCACGGGTGCGACCGGCGCCTTCTCCTTGGCGAGGTCCGCGGCCAGGGCCGGCATCAGGGTGGCGAGGCTCAGAGCGGCGGCCACCAGCGGTCGTGTGAATGTCGCGATCATCGATAAAGTCCCCCCGGGATTAAGCACCCGTTGGGGCAATTGACCGCAACCGATGTGCCACCCGCTCGGCCTTCCCACACAACCAGACGGGGTGATGCATAGGCGCAACATTGCCTCGGTTCGCCCTGCGGGAACGACCCTTCGCGGGCTCGAACATCGGCAGGCGCGCGACGGGGAATCGCCACAGGACGAATACGAGTTAGACCATATGGTCTAATTTCTAGTCAGGGTTGCATCATGGTTGAGCATCGAGACGTCCTTCGCCTGCGGCGTCCACGCCCCGGACCGCCGATTCCGCGCCTTCGTGGCCGAGTGGTCTTGGCGGCCATACGCCGCCTGGTCTCTCGCGTCCGACGGGACGCGACCGCTTGGGAAACGCGACGTGGGTGCGTCCCGTCCGGAAATCGGTCCTGCCTCCCGGCGGGCAAGCCTCGTTGCGCCTGATGCGCCGAGGCGCGGGCCGGCCCAACCTGCATGGGAAGGATGCAGCGCCGCGCATCATTTGGGCGTGTCTCCGGCGGACCCTGCATCCATGATTACCGAAGATTCGGGATCGGGGCGGAACGCGACGCCGTCCCTCCCGGGTCGCGCGCCCTCCGGCCCGGTGCCCCGAGCATGCTTCCCGTCATCGCGGCCGACCCCGCCCCTCTGACCTTCGATCCGGCGACCACCGCACTGGTCATCATCGACATGCAGCGCGACTTCCTGGAGCCGGGCGGCTTCGGCGAGACCCTCGGCAACGACGTCACCCTGCTGCAGACGGCGGTGCCCCCGATCCGGGCGGTGCTGGCGGCGGCGCGGAGTGCCGGCCTTCTCATCGTGCACACGCGGGAGGGCCACAAGCCCGACCTCTCCGATGCGCCGCCGGCCAAGCTGGAGCGAGGGACGCCCACCGCGCGCATCGGCGCGCCGGGTCCGATGGGGCGCATCCTGATCCGCGGCGAACCGGGCCACGCCATCGTTCCCGAACTGGCGCCGATCCGGGGCGAGGTGGTCATCGACAAGCCCGGGAAGGGCGCCTTCTACGCCACCGATCTCGGCGCGGTCCTCTCCGCCCGCCGCATCGCGACCCTGCTGGTCTGCGGGGTGACCACCGAGGTCTGCGTGCACACGACGATCCGCGAGGCCAACGACCGCGGCTACCGCTGCGTGGCGATCGGGGATGGCTGCGCCTCCTACCGCCCCGAGTTCCACCGGGTCGGCCTCGCGATGATCGCCGCCCAGGGCGGCATCTTCGGCTGGGTCTCCTCCTCGGCGGCGGTGGTCGAAGCCCTCGGCGGCGCACGCTAAGGGCGGGTGCCGCGGCCTGCGCTGTTCGGCCCCCATCGTTTCCGGCTTTCCGCACAGGCCCGCGGTGACGCCCGGCCTGGCGCTTGCTTACACCCGGGTGGCCGGGCAGCTCGTTGGGGCCGCGCGGGCGGCGGCCATAGCGCCGCGAATCCCGCCCTCGACCCACGCCGCCCTGCCGGCAGAAGAACTCCCCGCCACGCCGCCGGCGTTCCGGTCGCGCGGAGGGACATCACTGGGAGAAAGCCCATGTCGGAGCGCAACGACCCGTCCACCGGCGGCCTCGACGCCTACATCGAAGCGGCAGCTGGGCTGCTCGCGATTCCCCTCGATCCGGCCTGGATCGGCGCCATCGGCAGCAATCTCGCCGTCCTGCGCGCGGCCGCCGCGCATGTGGCCGAGTTTTCCCTGCCCGACGAGGCGGAAGCCGCCCCGGTCTACGAAGCATGAGCGGTCCGGACACGATGCACGATCCGAGCACGATGACGGCTGAGGCGCTGGCGACGGCGTTTCGGGAAGGGACCACCAGCGCCTGCGCGAACGTCGCCGCGACCCTGGCGCGCATCGCGCGGGTCGACGGCGTGGTGAACGCCTTCACGGACATTCTCGCCGCGCGTGCCCAGGCCCGCGCCGAGGCCCTGGATGCGGCCCGGGGCCGGGGCGAGCCCCTGGGGCCGCTGGCTGGCGTTCCCTTTGCGGTCAAGAATCTGTTCGACATCGCCGGTCTGCCGACCCGGGCCGGCGCGAAGATCAACCGCGATCGGGCCCCGGCGGAGCGCGATGCCGCCCTGGTGCGCCGCATGGAGGCGGCGGGCGCGATCCTCGTCGGCGGCCTCAACATGGGCGAGTACGCCTACGATTTCACCGGCGAGAACGTCCATGACGGACCGACCCGGAACCCGCACGATCTCCGCCACATGTCCGGCGGCTCGTCCGGAGGCTCGGGAGGGGCCGTCGGGGCCGGGTTGGTGCCGATCGCCCTCGGCTCCGACACCAACGGCTCGATCCGCGTCCCCTCCACCTTCTGCGGCTGCTTCGGCCTCAAACCCACCTACGGCCGCCTGACCCGGGCGGGCAGCTTTCCCTTCGTGGGCAGCCTCGACCATGTCGGGCCCATGGCGCGCAGCGTCACGGACCTCGCCCTGAGCTACGACGCCATGCAGGGGCCGGACCCGAACGACCCGGTGGCCACGACGCGCCCCGCAGAGCCGGCCCTGCCTCACCTCACCGACGGGCTCGGGAACCTGCGCGTCGCGGTGGCGGGCGGCTACTTCGCGGGCGGTGGCGACGCCGAGGCGTTCTCGGCGGTGGCCGCCATCGCCCGGGCCCTCGGCGTCACGCGCAGCGTCGCGATTCCGGAGGCGGCCCGCGCCCGGGCGGCGGCCTACCTCATCACGGCAGCCGAAGGAGCCGCGCTCCATCTCGACCGCCTCCGGACCCGGGGGGAGGATTTTGATCCGGCCGTACGCGACCGGCTGATCGCCGGGGCGATGATCCCGGCCCCGCTGATCGAGCGTGCGCAGCGCTTCCGCCGCTGGTACCGGTCCGCCGTCCTTGATCTGTTCCGCGAGGTCGACGTGATCCTGGCCCCCGCCACGCCTTGCCGCGCGCCCCGTTCGGGCCAGGCCACCTTCGTCCTCGACGGGGTGACCCTGCCGGTGCGGGCCAATATCGGGGTGTTCACCCAGCCGATATCCTTCATCGGCCTGCCGGTGGTGGCGGTGCCCGTGCGCCTGGACGACGGCCTGCCCCTCGGCGTTCAGGTCATCGCCGCCCCCTGGCGCGAGGACCACGCCCTGCGCGTGGCGCACCAGTTGGAGCGGGACGGCGTCGTCCGCGCCCCCGTGGCGAACCTGTGAGCGAGACCGCGATGATCATCGACGATCCGGCTGTGAAGGCCGAGGTGGAGGCCGCCTTCGCGGCCTACGAGGCAGCCCTGGTGGGCAACGACGTGCCGACGCTGGAGGCCCTGTTCCACGATGATCCGCGCACGATCCGCTACGGCGGGGCCGAGAACCTCTACGGGATGGAGGCAATCCGCGCCTTCCGTCGGGCGCGGTCGCCCGAGGGCCTGGCCCGCGACCTGAGCGAAACGGTGATAACCACCTACGGATCCGATACCGGAATCGCCATGACGCTGTTCACCCGGTCGAGCACCCCGGGGCGCATCGGACGCCAGAGCCAGACATGGATCCGCTTCCCCGACGGCTGGAGGGTCGTTGCGGCCCATGTGAGCATCATCACGGGCTGATCTCCTTACCCTCGCGGCGGATCAGGCGCCGTCGAGTGCCTTGGACAGGCGGCGCACGCGGCCTCCGCGCTTCTCATAGGCGAAGAGGGAGGCCAGGGTCTGCCCATCGGGGACGGACGCGTCGGTCGAGGCGGCCTCGCCCTCCGCCTCTTCGGGCATCTGGGGCTGGGTCTCGGCCGGCGGTACTGCCGGGCGGGATGGAGGCAGGCGCAGGCTGGCGCGCTGCACCACCTCCCGGTCCCGCTCGATCTGCGCGGCCGTCTCGGCATCGGTCCGGACCAGAGCGTGGACCCCGTCCCGGAATCGAAGCTCGACGGACCAGGCCGGCCGCGCGTTGCCCCCGAGGACGTCGAGGCCGGCATGCATGAAGGAGGCGGCGAGGCCGAGCGGATTCGGCAGGGGACCGGTGGCCGTCAGGGCCTGCCGCAATCCCCGGGCGATACCGGTGCGCCGTGGCACCGCCTGCTCCGGCGGCGCGAGCGTCAAGGCCTCCAAGTCCTCGACTCCGCGCAGGCTTCCATCGGGCAGCCCGAAGACGCCGAATTCGTAAGATCCCGGCCCAGCGCCGAACGTTCCGGATATGATCTGAATGGCGATCATCGATACTTTCCGCCCGGATCATCCCCCGCGCTGAGGAGGAGGTCCGTCAACATCAAACGCCGTCTCCTGTCGCGAAGTCCTGTGTCGGAAACAGGGCCGCGGACTCGGGACGGCTCCGACGCATCGCGGCCCCTTTGAAAATCCCCCTCCGATCCTTGACAGCCTGGGATTCAGGCTCGTCAAGGACGGGACAGCTTCGTGATCTTGAGGTCTTCCGGGCATGCAGGTGATTGTGACGGACATTCCGGCGGTCCGGCGGGTGGTGCCGACGCGCTTCGGCGACGCGCGGGGCTGGTTCTCGGAGACCTACCGGGCGGACATCCTGGCGCGCGCCGGCATCGCGGATGTCTTCATCCAGGACAACCAGTCCTTCTCCGCCCCGCGCGGCACCGTGCGCGGGCTGCACTTCCAGCGCGCGCCCATGGCCCAGGCCAAGCTCATCCGGGTGCTCGCGGGTGCCATCCTGGATGTGGCCGTCGACCTGCGGCGCGCCTCGCCCACCTATGGCCGGCACGTGGCCGTGCGGCTCGATGCCGAGGGCGGCGAGCAGCTCTACATCCCGGTCGGCTTCGGGCACGGCTTCTGCACCCTGGAGCCCGACACCATGGTGGCCTACAAGGTGGCCGGCGGGGTCTACAGCCCCGAGCACGACGGCGGCCTGCTCTGGAACGATCCGGCGCTCGGCATCGCCTGGCCGGTGAGCGAGGCCGAGGCTCAGCTCTCGGCCAAGGACCGGGTCGCCCCGCGCTTGGCCGATCTTCCGCCGCTGTTCTGAGGCTTCTCCACCGGGCTCGGCCCGATCCGATTTCTCGAGAGATCTTTCATCCCATGCGCATCTTGGTGACGGGCGGTTGCGGCTTCATCGGATCGGCTCTGGTGCTGCACCTGGTGCAGGAGCTCGGACACGCGGTGGCGACGCTCGACGCGCTGACCTACGCGGCCAACCCGATCTCGCTCCAGCCGCTGGCGGGCGACCCCAGGCACCGCCTCGTCGAGGCCGACATCTGCGACCCGAAAGCCGTGCACGCCCTCTACGCCGACTTCCGGCCCGAGGCGGTGATGCACCTGGCCGCCGAGAGCCATGTCGACCGCTCGATCACCGATCCGGGTGCCTTCATCCGCACCAACGTGGTCGGCACCCAGGTCATGCTGGACGGGGCCCGCAGCCACTGGGACGGGCTCGCCGGCGCCGAGAAGGCGGCCTTCCGCTTCCTGCACGTCTCCACCGACGAGGTCTACGGCTCGCTGCCGCCCGACGGCTTCTTCACGGAAGCGAGCCGCTACGACCCGCGCTCGCCCTACTCGGCCTCGAAGGCCGCTTCCGACCACCTGGCCCGCGCCTGGCACGAGACCTATGGCCTGCCCGTGCTGGTGACGAACTGCTCGAACAACTACGGCCCGCGCCACTTCCCCGAGAAGCTCATCCCGCTGATGATCCTCAACGCGCTGGAGGGCAAGCCGCTGCCCGTCTACGGCGACGGCCTGAACGAGCGCGACTGGATCCACGTGGAGGACCATGCCCGCGGCCTCGTGGCGGTGCTGGAGCGGGGGCGGGTCGGCGAGACCTACCTGCTGGGCGGGCGCGCGGTGCGCAACAACCTCGGCGTCGTCAAGGCGCTCTGCGCCGCCTTCGACCGCCTGCGCCCGGACCACGCCCCCCACGACCGGCTGATCACCTCCGTCGCGGACCGGCCCGGCCACGACCGGCGCTACGCCATCGACCCGTCCAAGGCCGAGGCCGAACTCGGCTGGCATCCGACCCAGGACTTCGAGCGGGCCCTGGAGGAGACCGTGCGCTGGTACCTCGCCAACGAGGCTTGGTGGCGCCCGATCCGCGAGGGCCGCTACACCGGCGAGCGCCTCGGCCTCGGCCCGGGCGCCGCCCCCGCCCCGAGCGCCTGAGGCCGCCTGATGCCCGAGTCCCTGGACATCCTCATCCTCGGTGGTGCCGGCCAGGTCGGCACCGAGCTGCAGAACCCGGCGCTCTGGGAGGCGGGCACCCGCCTGCACGCCCCGACCCGCACGGCGCTCGACGTCACGGACGCCGCCGCGATCGACGCCGCCCTGAGCGCGCGCCCCTACGCGGCGGTGGTCAACGCGGCCGCCTACACCGCCGTGGACCGGGCCGAGAGCGAGATCGCCGCGGCCTGGGCCCTGAACGCGGTGGCGCCGGCGCTCCTGGCCGCCGCCACCGCCCGGGCCGGCATCCCCCTCGTCCACGTCTCCACCGACTACGTCTTCGACGGTCGCACAGAGGCCCCCTGCACCCCCGACACGCCGGTCGACCCGCGGAGCGTCTACGGCGCCAGCAAGGCGGCCGGCGAGATCGCGGTGCGCAGCGCCAACCCCCGCCACGCCATCCTCCGCACCGCCTGGGTGGTGAGCCCGCACCGGGGCAACTTCGTCAAGACGATGCTGCGCCTGTCGAACGAGCGCGAACGCCTCAGCGTGGTCGACGACCAGCACGGCAACCCGACCAGCGCGGGCGACCTCGCCGCGGGCCTGGCGGCGATCGCCCAGGCGCTGGCGCGCGATCCCACCGCCCCCACCGGCACGCACCACTTCGTCAATGCGGGCGCCACCACCTGGTGCGGCTTTGCCCGCGCCATCGTGGCAGGCGCGGCCCGGCGCGGCGGCCGTTCCGTGCCGGTGGACGCCATTCCCACCAGCGCCTTCCCGACCCCGGCGCGGCGCCCGGCCCATTCGGTGCTGTCGACCGCGAGCCTGACGGCCGCCTACGGCCTGAGGCCGCGCCCCTGGGCCGAGGCCCTCGACGACATCCTCGACCGGCTGGTCGGCCCTGAACGGACAACGACGGAGACACAGGCATGAAGGGGATCGTTCTGGCCGGCGGCACGGGCACGCGCCTGCACCCGGCCACGCTGTCGATCAACAAGCAGCTGCTGCCGGTCTACGACAAGCCGATGATCTACTACCCGGTCTCGGTGCTGATGCTGGCGGGCATCCGCGAGATCCTGATCATCTCCAGCCCCGAGCACCTGGACAACTACCAGCGCCTGTTCGGCACCGGCGAGCAGTTCGGGCTGTCCTTCAGCTACGCGATCCAGCCCCGGCCGGAGGGCCTGGCCCAGGCCTTCCTGATCGGGCGCGAGTTCGTGGGCGCGGACAGCGTGGCCCTGGTGCTCGGCGACAACCTGTTCTTCGGCTCGGGCATGAGTGAGATGCTGCGCAAGGCCCGGGCGCGCGAGAGCGGCGCCACGGTGTTCGCCTACCACGTCGACGATCCCTCGGCCTACGGCGTGGTGACCCTCGGTCCGGACGGGCGGCCCCTGCGCCTCGTCGAGAAGCCGGTGGAGCCCGAGAGCCCCTGGGCGGTGACGGGGCTGTACTTCTACGACAACCAAGTCCTCGACATCGCCGCGGCGGTGACGCCCTCGGCCCGGGGCGAGCTCGAGATCACCAGCGTCAACGAGGCCTATCTCGAGCGCGGGCAGCTGCACGTGGAGCGCATGAGCCGGGGCTATGCCTGGCTCGACACGGGCACCCACGACAGCCTGCTGGAGGCGGCCGAGTTCGTGCGCACGCTCCAGCACCGCCAGGGCCTGCAGGTGGCCTGCCTGGAAGAGATCGCCTACCTGCAGGGCTTCATCGGCAAGGAGCAACTCATCGCCCGCGGCAAGCTCTTCGCCAAGACCGCCTACGGCCAGAACCTCCTCAAACTCGCACAGGAAGACCAGACCGGCCGCCTCGTACGATGAGGCCCGCACGGGGCCGAAGCGGGCAGGGGCCTCCCCGAAGCGGGGACGGTCGGGTATAGGAGCGAGAATGGACAACATCATTCGCCCCACCTTCGGCGCCCCACGCCGCACGGAACCAGCCGATCCCCGTCGCGTCCAGGTCCTGACCCAGCGCGTGTACGGCGAGGCCCATGGCTGCCGGGTCTGCCTCGTCCACGACGAAGGCGCACCGGAGGGCGATGTCTACAAGGTGGTGGTGGGGTTCCTGACGGACGACGAAGTCAGCACCGTGGCGATCCTCCCGGCTACTCCGGAGGGGGACACCGATTGCGAGATCGTCGCCCTGGCGATCCTGCGCACCCTCGGCATGATCGAGGCCCGCCTGGAACCGCCGGGCAGCGCCTGAGGCAGCGCGAATCGCCTCACGGGCGGGCGTTCAGATGTGGGCTTGCATCGGTCCGGAAAGCCATGCTATCGCCCCTGCACCGGCACGGACCGGGTCTCAACCGCTAGCCCTCAGCAGCGCTTGAAACGAACAACCGGATCCTGCCTCGTGCCACGCGAGGATGTTGGGGGATAGTTTAACGGTAGAACAGTGGACTCTGACTCCTCTAGTCCAGGTTCGAATCCTGGTCCCCCAGCCACTGTCAGAACTAAGTCACTCTCAACACTCAGCTTTCCGTCTCGCTGCCCTGCGGGTTGAGCCGGTTGCTACAATCCGCTGCTACAAAGTCCGCCTCCAGGCGGCAGGCAAGCGGCGTGGGTACCTCCATCACGAACGTCGTCCGGCGCGCTCGGACGTTGCACTTCCGGCGGACCGTTCCGCCAGAGCTGCGCGGTTTGATCAAACGACGTGAACTCACGCGCAGCCTCGGCACGGTCGATCATCGGACTGCCAAGCTCCACGCCGCCACGCTATACGTCGCCTCGGAGCGCCTCTTCGGCGCCGTGCGTGCGACACCCATGCTCACTGATGCTCAACTCGCCCGCCTCGTGCAGGACTTCTACGCGACCGTGCTGAAGCGTGAGAACGCCATCCGGCTGCGAACACCACCGCACGACGATACCGTCTCGGAGACCCGCGGCGCCTATTAAGGCGAGGTCGCTGCCAAGACCCGCAGGGCGCTCGCCGGCAATCGCCTGGACGAGGCGCGTGTCGTCACCGAGGCGATGCTCAAGAAGCAGGGTATCGTTTGCGCAGACCTTGCACCGGATGACTGGCAGCGTGCCCGCCAAGCCGTCATACGCGCCGGCATCGACCTCGCCGAGGCCATGCAAGCCCGCTACGCCGGTGACTTCAACCACGAACCCAAAGACAAGCTACTCCACGAGACGCTGACACCGTCTCGCGCTGAACAAGCTTCCCCGCCGTCGATCACATCGGCGCCGCCGGTTCCGATGAGCCAAGCAACGATCCCGAAGCCGCACCGGGCGACAGCTGCCCTCCTGTCGACTATAGCCAAGCGCCTCGAGCGCGCCAAAGCGACTTGGACCCGATCCGCGCTCTCCATACAGGCCAGCAGCCGTGATGATGGCTGCATCAACAGGTCGGACACACGGCAGCCCCTGATCCTGCGCGCACAAATCTCTCCAACACCCCCTTGAATCCGATGGGGCGTCCACACACGGTCGTTCGTCGATCCGTGAGGTGAGCAGCATCGCCACATCTGCAGGTCCTGCCCCCGAGCGGGCGAGGGGCCGCCTCCGGTGCAAGAGCGAGACCCGATACGGCGAGCATTGATATTGTCAGGTCGAAGTCGCCCGCGTGCATAAGGTCGAGATCCGACTCGGCGGTCTCCCGACGGGGGCCTGAAACTTTTCGCCGGCCCGTTCCGTAACGATGCGCGAGGATAGGATCGTGCCCAGGCCAAAAGCCTTGATGTGAGCGCGGGCTGTCTCTTGCTAAAAATTGCAGTATATAAAAGTAATTCTTTGTTTTTCGAGGAACAGCGACACAATCATACTGTTGCCCTGTGGGTTGGATATGATGTTCACCTCTACAGGAGATTCCACATGAAGAAGTTCACGCTTGCGCTGACCGCCTTGACCGCCCTCGGCGGCATCGCCCTCGCCGCCGGTTCGGCCACGGCCGCCCCGATGTCCGTCAACGGCCTTCAGTCCGAGAGCGGCGTCACCCAGGTCCGCATGGACCGCAGTGAGCGGATGATGATGAAGAAGCGCATGATGCGGAAGCAGATGATGAAGCGCCGCATGATGAAGAAGCGCATGATGAACCGCGGCATGTGATTTCAAGCCGTTGACGCTTCCGGAGGTCCCGACGCAGGGGCCTCCACCCTGACGGCGACGACTTCGAGGAAGACCATTTGGCGCGCACTGACCCGATCCGCTCTGCGCCCGAGATCTGTGAGGTCGAGCGTCGCCGATGGATGTTCAGGCATCCCGTAGCCATCCGCATCACGCATTGGGTCAATGCGGTGTGCCTCCTGGTCCTGCTCATGAGCGGCTTGCAGATCTTCAACGCTCACCCGGCCCTGTACTGGGGCAACGTCTCGACCTTCGACACACCGCTGATGGCAATGGCGTCGACGGAGGACGATCCGCCCAAAGGGGTGACGACGGTCTTCGGACAAGGCTTCGAAACGACGGGCTGGCTCGGCTCATCGACAGGCTCCAACGGCGAGTCGGCCGACCGTGGATTTCCCGCCTGGGCGACCTTGCCGAGCGACCAGGATCTGACGGGCGGCCGAAGCTGGCATTTCTTCTTCGCCTGGGCCTTCGTGCTGAACGGCCTCGCCTATCTGCTCTACGGGCTGGTCAGCGGACAGCTTCGATTCCGCCTGATCCCGTCGCGCGATCAGGTTCGGCACTTCGGCGCGTCGGTGTGGGAGCACCTGACATTGCGCTTCCCGCAAGGGAACGAGGCCAAGCGCTACAACGTCATTCAGAAGCTCACCTATCTCGTCGTTCTGTTCGTGCTCCTGCCGGTGCAGGTCTTGGCCGGCCTCGCGATGTCGCCGGCGATGAACGCGGCCTTCCCGTTCCTGCTGACGGTGTTCGACGGGCGCCAATCGGCCCGCACGGTGCACTTCGTCGTGGCGGCACTGCTGGTCCTGTTCGTCGTCGTGCACGTCGCCCTGGTCCTGCTCTCGGGCTTCTGGAACAACATGCGCGGCATGCTCACCGGTTGGTTCGTCATCGAGCACCAAATCGAGCCGACCGGCGCCCCGGAGGAGCGTCGGGCATGAGCCCTTTTCCCAGCCGACGCACCCTCCTGACGGGGGCGTCCGCGACGGCCGCTGCGGCCATGATCGGCGGATGCGACCGCCTCGGCAACGCGGCGTGGTTCCAGCGCATGCTCAAGACCGGCGAGGATGCCAACCTGTTCGTCCAACGCCTGCTCCTCAACGACCAGGCGCTGGCACCGGAATATGCCGAGGCCGACATCTCCCCGTGGTTCAAGCCGAACGGCACCGAGGATCCGCCGGACAGGGCGTACAAGGCCCTGGCGACGGGCAAGTTCGCTAAGTACCACCTGGAGGTCGGCGGTCTCGTGGAGGCACCCTTCCGGCTGTCCCTGGCGGACCTCCGCACGCTTCCCGCCCGCACTCAGATCACGCGGCACGATTGCGTCGAGGGCTGGAGCGCCATTGGCAAGTGGACCGGGGTGCCGCTCGCTGACCTCCTGATCCGGGCCAAGCTCAAGCCGGAGGCACGCTACGTGGTGTTCCACTGCGCCGACACCATGGACCAGGGCAATCCGCTCGAAGGTGGGGGCGACGACGCGGAGACGGACGAGGCGGCGCCCGCGGGCAACGCCAACCCGGCCATGACCAAGCAGTCGGGCGGCCGCGAGAGCAGAAAGGATTCCGGCGGCCAGCAGGCGTCGGACGAGTCTGCGGCCAGCGCCGGATCGCCGGTCCGGTACTACGAGAGCATCGAACTCGTGGACGCGTTCCACCCGCAGACGATCCTCGCCTACAACATGAACGGGCAGGCGCTACCGGTGTCCAACGGCGCACCGCTGCGCCTGCGGGTCGAACGCAATCTCGGCTACAAACAGGCCAAGTACGTGATGCGTATCGAGGTGGTCGAGAGCTTCGCCCATTTTGGCGAGGGCAAGGGCGGCTACTGGGAAGACCAGGGCTACGCTTGGTATGCCGGCATCTAAGCCGTCCGCGTGCTGTCGGCTTCGGGAGGTGAACGCGATCAACGTCTGACGGGCGCCATCGGAAGGTCAAAGCTTGCCGAATGAGAATGGCTGTTCGCTTCATTCTCTGTCCAGGAGCGGACGGGCAGAACTCCAGCCGAAGCGGTCATGGAACGGACAAATGGGTCCCGTCCCAACCTCGCCGGACAATCCGGTCCGGACCGTCCTCGCGAGCGAAGGTTCGGTGTTTGAGCGCTACGAAACCTGCTCAGGCAACCGGTGGAAGGGCTGCTCACCACCGTCTCAGTCAAGCTCAATTCGGAAGCTTCAGGCCGCGCGCAGCGACGGTGCCTGTTCGATCACCGGCATAACATCCGGAGTGTTGTTGTGAAGCCCAGCCACAAACTGGGATTGCCATCGGCCTGCAGCGCACGCATTCAGACCCGCCTCTCTGCGAGATTGTCTTCCGATGCCAACGCCAATCCTCACGCCGGACGTGCCGCCGCGCGACGGCTTGCCGCCGGGCCAGCGCGGGCGCGCGATGATCGCAGTGCTGATGGGCGTCGCCCTCGCAACCCTCGATACCGCGATCGCCAACACAGCCTTGCCGACCATCGCCGCCGACCTCGGTGTCGATCCGGGCGCGTCCATCTGGATCGTCAACGCCTATCAGCTCGCCGTGGTGGCGACGCTGCTGCCGATCGCGGCGCTGGGCGAGATCGTCGGCCAGCGAAAGATCTACCTCGGTGGCCTCGTCCTCTTCACGCTCGCCTCCTTGGTCTGCGCGCTTGCCTGGTCCCTGCCGACGCTGGTGGCTGCGCGTGTGCTGCAGGGCGTCGGCGCGAGCGCCCTGATGGCGGTCAACATCGCGCTGATCCGCTTTATCTATCCGGCCGCTCAGCTCGGGCGCGGGGTCGGGCTCAATGCCTTCGTCGTCGGCGTCGGCTTCGCCGTGGGGCCGACCGTGGCTTCCCTGATCCTGGTCGCCGCGCCTTGGCCGTGGCTGTTCGCCGTCAACGTACCGATCGGCCTCGCTGCCCTCGCCCTTGCCTGGACAGCGCTGACGGAAACCGGTCGCTCCGGCCACAGCTTCGACGGAGCCGGCGCCATCCTCAACGCCGTGGCCTTCGCTCTGCTCGTCCTGGGACTCGGGGATGCAGCCCACGAGGGACCGGTCTGGCGCATCCTGGCGGAGTTCGCCGGCGCGCTCGCCTGCGGCACGCTGCTTCTGCGCCGACAGGCCGGACATCCCGCCCCGATGCTCGCAGCCGACCTTCTGAAGCGTCCGCTCTTCGCACTGTCCGCGTTGACCTCAGTCTGCTCCTTCGCGGCCCAAGGCCTCGCTTTCGTCTCCCTGCCGTTCCTGTTCCAGCACGCGCTCGGCCGCTCGCAGGTCGAGACCGGCTTCCTGATGACGCCGTGGCCGGTGGTGGTCGCGTTGATGGCGCCCCTCGCGGGTCGCCTGTCCGACCGCTATCCTCCTGGCCTGCTCGGCGGGATCGGGCTCGCCGTCCTGGCTTTGGGCATGGCGCTCCTGGCAGCACTGCCGGCGGATCCGAGCGTTTTCGACATCACCTGGCGCATGGCGATCTGCGGCGCAGGCTTCGGTTTCTTTCAGGCGCCGAACCTACGCGCGATCATGACGAGCGCCCCGCCCACGCGTTCCGGAGGCGCGAGCGGGATCGTGGCCACCGCACGCCTCCTCGGCCAGACGACGGGGGCGGCCCTTGTGGCAGCATGCTTCGCCATCGCGGACGCGCGCGGGCCGGCGCTGGCGCTCGGACTCGGCGGCGCCTTCGCCGGGGTCGCGAGTGCCGTGAGCTTCCTGCGCCTCGCCGTGCGCGTTCAGCACACATAGTGGGCGTCTGAGTGCGGAACGGCTGAAAGCGAGCTGTCGGTGCGATCCTCCCCCGACCTCACGGACACGGGATTGGCCCGCATTCCGTTCGACCTGCTCGGGCGTGATGTCACCGAGTGCCGCGCGGATGCGCTGCCGATGTCATAGCCCTCGCTGTCGACGAACAAGTCACCTCGGACCTCGTCTCGGGTCGCCCATCGTCGTTGATGGACGAGTTCGACCTTGAAGGTGTGGAAGAAACTCTCCATCGGGGCGTTGTCGACGCAGCAGCCCGTCCGGCTCATGGAGGGCGTCGCCGTCATGTCGGCGAACTGCGTTCGGTAGGCCTCGGCGGCGTACTGGCTGCCTGGTGGGAGGGGGAAGTCACCGGGCCCGCAGCCGTGGCTCCTGGTGATCCTGCTGCTTGTGGTGGGGAAGAGGCTCCGATCAGCGCCCTTCGGCACTGTCTCGGCATCGAGGGTTGGATCCCGCGTTCGGCCGCGGTCTGCATCTGCGGCCGGCCGCTGCTGTCCAGCAGGGCCACCGCCTCGCGTTTGAACTCGCTGTCTCGTCTTCGCCATCGAACATCTTCCCCGCCCGTAACGAGCGTATCGGAGGTGTCCGTGAAACCGAGAGAGGATCACCTCTTGGTTCCTATCGCTGGCGGATGCTCATGAGCGCATCGAGGAATGGAGGTGCCACGACAATGAAGATCGACCCCACACGGCCCTGGGTGGCTTGACGCCCCGAGCCTTCGCCAACCACGCTGTCACGGCCCGAGAACTTGCATGGGTCCTGGACCACAAACCAAGTCAACTCCGAACAGGCTCAAAAGCCATACCAAAGGGCGGCCCCCTTCAATCGGGTCGGCTCACCATCGCACGCCTGACTGTCGAACGCGTGGCGTCGATGGCCACGTTGGCCGCCCCGAGCATCCGAAGCTCGGTCGGTCGATTGAGGGCCTGTCGGGCGATGCTCGCGGCCAGATCATCCACCTCGGCCGCCATGGCCTCCAGACGCGCGCGGTCGGTCTCCTGCCGCGCCGCCCCACGCAGTTCGAGCAGGCGGCTCGTCGCCACCTCGATCCGCTCCCGCCGGATGCGGCCCAGACGCTGGCGAAGCCAGGCTACCGTTGAGCCGACGCCGCCGGCCAGGATGGCCACGAGGTAGATCCAGCTCTCGTAGCGCTCGATGAAGGTCTCCTGCTCCCGCTCGTAATAGTCGATCGCCCCGGGATGGATGGGGAGGTGCGCGCTGGTGGCGTCGGCCGTGTCCTCGTAGGCGGGATTGTCGATGGCGTTGGCCGCCGGCACCGTGTCGGCCAGCGCGCTGCGCATCTCGAACAAATGCTGAGTCACCTCGGCGGCGAGACTGCGCGACAGGTCGGCCCGGGCCACGAGCCGATAGGACGAGCCGACGGTGACCACGTCCTCGGCGGGGAGCCGGGGATTGCCGCCGAACAGGGCCGCCGGGAGCGTGACCGCTTGAAGACGTGGCCAGCGCGCCAGGACGGCCGTAGAATCCGGCACCCCGAACAGGGCGATCTCGTCGTCCTCGCTCTCGTCCTTGACGAACGCGACAAGCCGCCTGGCGATGGGCGAGGTGGGTGTCGTGACCATCACCAGCGCGTCGATCCGATGCTCGCGCAGGGCAGGGCCGACGTCGGCTTCCTCCAGGGGCACGAGCGCCACGGCTTTCTTCGGGAGGGCCCCGGTCTGTGGCTCCGTCAGGAGTTCCAGGTCGTGGTGGGCCACGAGCGTGCCGACGAGGGTTCGGTCGGCGGTGCGGCTCGCGAGCATGCCGAGGCGCTTGCCGGCCAGGTCCGAGAAGCCCTTGATGCCCGCGTTGGAGGGCGCCGCGACGAAGGCCGAGAGTTCGCGCAGGACGGCAAGCGTCAGGGCGTTCCCGGGCAACGCGACGTCGGGCCGGACCACGGCAAGGTCGGCCTTACCGGCCTTCAGAGCCTCGGCGCTCTCGCGAACGCCGTCGAAGGCGATGACCTTCAGCCGAATCCCGAGCTTTCTTCGGGCCAACTCGTCCGCGTAGGCCTGCAGCAAGGCTGGCTCGCTTCCGCCTTTCGGGGCAACCGCGACGGTCAGCGTCGTCGGCCGCGTCAGGTGATAGGTGGCCAGAGTAACAAGGAGGAGCACGGCCAACAGGCCCACCAGGAGCCATTGTTCACGGCCACCGGGGATTTTGATCCTGGACACGCCTGCTCCTCGTTGCCGACGGCTTCGCCCGCGGGTCGGGAATTCATCGCGGGATCTTTCCTGTTCGAAGGACAGCACCGGACCGACCGCCCACGCACTCGGGCGCCCATCCAAGACGGTTGTTTACGCAGGGAGCCCCGCCAAGGCGATGGCCGCGTCCTTTGAAGACCAGGCTGTCGAAACCGTGGTCGACGAACTCCCGTAGGGTCCCGCCGCCCTTCGTTTCGACCGATGGCACGTCCGCGGCACGAAGCTCACGAATCGCTCCATGGATCGGGGTTCGACCTCGTTACGTCGGTAAAAACAGACTGAGCACCAAACCCTATTGCCGCGGATTTTTATGGGCTCTCTGACGTGCCACGGGACTCGAATGCAGTACGCAAGTCGACCACCAAAGCACAAAAGAGGAAAAGATAACTCCGAAGCAGTACCCGCGAAGTTGCATCCTGTAGGAAAAACCCACACGCGAGGAAATTTCCTATGTCCTTAAGGGTTTTTTAACTCTTCCGGCAGGGTCACAGGCATGGAACCTTTGCGGAAGTGGAGGAGGCGTCCCGGAAAACAAGGGAACTCCTCGCATCCGATCAGGGCCGGCCATCGCCGCCCATGTCGTGCGGAGGGTGTCATGGCGGTTCATCTCAATCAGCAGGATCTGACCTTCATCCTGAGGCAGATCAGGATCGCCGAGGCCCACGCCAGCGGCATCGACCTGACGGAACTCAGGGTCGACCCCGCCACCGGCGACATCCTGACGGATCGCAGCCTCTACAACCCGGATGGCCTCTGGCTGGGTGCGGCCGACGCACCGCGCGCCATCCCCGATCCGCACGTGCCCTACGGGCTCCGCACGGTGGACGGGACCTTCAACAACATCGTGCCCGGCCGCGAGACCTGGGGCTCGTCCGGCCAGCCCATGCCCCAGCTTCTCGACAAAAGCTTCGTGAGCGATCAGGACGGCGACGCCTTCGACCCGGACGGCCCCGGACCGGCACCGGCGGTCACCAACACCGACTACGGCACCGGTGGCAGCGTCGCCGACGCCGACCCACGCATCATCTCCAACCTTGTCGTCGACGCCTCGCTGAACAATCCGGCGGCCATCGCGGCCGCGCTCAGGCTCGCGGGCTCCACGGACATCCTCGGCGACCAGCGACTCATCACGGCGGCCTACGAGGCTCTGCGGACGGCGCAAGGGGCGGATCCCGCCGGCGAGCATGCAGAGCTGCAATCCGCGCTGGATACCATTCTCCAGCGGACGGGCGTCACCGTCACGAACGGCTCCATCAATGTCCTCAACGTCGCTCCGGACGAGGGCCTGTCCAAGCCCTTCAATGCCTGGATGACGTTCTTCGGGCAGTTCTTCGACCACGGGCTCGACCTGATCACCAAGGGCGGCAACGGCACGGTCTACATCCCGCTCACCGCGGACGACCCGCTCGTCACCCAGGGCCCCGACGGAATGCCCGGCACGGGCGACGAGGTGACCGCGCAGACCCAATTCATGGTGCTGACCCGTTCGACCCCCGTCGATGGCTCGCAGCGCAACGTCACGACGCCCTTCGTCGACCAGAACCAGACCTACACCTCCAACGCCTCCCACCAGGTCTTCCTGCGTGAGTACGCGCTGGTCGACGGGAAGCCCGTCGCGACCGGGTTCCTCCTCGGCGGCGTGAACGGCGGGCTCGCGACCTGGGCCGACGTCAAGGAACAGGCGCGGACGATGCTCGGCATCAACCTCGTCGATGCCGACGTCTCGGCGGTCCCCCAATTGCTCACAGACCCCTACGGCGCCTTCATCCCCGGCGCCGACGGCATGCCCCAGGTCATGGTCGGGATCACGCCCGGAGGGCAGCCGGTCTATGCCAGCGGCACCCTCGCGGCGCCGCTCTCCCTCTCCGCCATCCAGTTGCCGGTCGGCACGGTCCTCGCGGGCCCCAACGGCACCCAGAACACCATCGAGGCGGGCGAAACGGTCGCGGCCGCCCGCACCTTCAACGCCTTCCTCGACGACATCGCCAACGACGCCGTGCCGACCACCTCGCGGGGGATCGCGCTTCCCCAGGACGGAGACACCGCCCTGGGCTTCGCCAACGCGGACGGTTCCACGACGGGCCTGACCGCGCAGGGGCGCAATCTGGCTTACGACAACGAGCTCCTCGACCGGCACTTCATCACCGGCGACGGACGCGGGAACGAGAACATCGGCCTCACCGCCGTCCACCACATCTTCCACTCCGAACACAACCGACAGGTCGAGGCCCACAAGCTGACCATCCTGCGCTCGGGCGACCTCGCCTTCATCAACGCGTGGCTGGAGACGGACATCGCGGGGTTACCCGCGGGCTTCGCCCAGCTTTCGGCCCTGGAGCAGACCACGATTGCGAACGGCCTCGATTGGGACGGCGAGCGCCTGTTCCAGGCCGGACGCTTCGCCACCGAGATGCAGTACCAGCACCTCGTCTTCGAGGAGTTCGCCCGGAAGGTGCAGCCCCAGATCGACCCGTTCGTGTTCAACGCGGTGACGGAGATCAACCCGGCCATCTTCGCGGAGTTCGCCAACACGGTCTACCGCTTCGGACACTCGATGCTCACGGAAAACCTGCCGCGCGTCGGGGTGGACGGGGCTGCCCTCGACGATGGCCTCGGGCTGATCGAGGCCTTCCTCAACCCCGTGCTGTTTGACAGCCCCGGCGACCTCGCGCCCACGGGCACACCAAGGCTGAGCCACGACGAGGCCGCGGCCGCCATCATCCGGGGCATGACGGTCGAGCGTGGCAGCGAGATCGACGAATTCGTGGTCGACGCCCTGCGCAACAACCTGCTCGGATTGCCCCTCGACCTCGCCGCCCTCAACATCGCCCGCGGTCGCGAGACCGGGACGCCCACCCTGAACGAGGCGCGCGCGCAGCTCTTCGCCGCCACCGGCTCGACCTTCCTGACGCCCTATACCAGTTGGGCGGACATGGCCGGCAATCTCAAGAACGCGATGTCGGTCGTGAACTTCGTGGCGGCCTATGGGACACATCCGTCCGTGGTTGCGGCGACGACCCTCGACGGCAAGCGCGACGCGGCCCTAGCGCTCGTCCTGGGTGGGGTGGGGGCTCCGGAGGACCGCCTCGACTACCTGAATTCCCGGGGGGCCTGGGCGGGCCGCGAAACCGGCTACAACGCGGTCGACCTCTGGATCGGCGGCCTCGCGGAGAAGCAGATGCCCTTCGGTGGCCTTCTCGGTTCGACCTTCAACGCCGTGTTCGAGGCGCAGATGGAGAACCTGCAGGACGCGGACCGCTTCTACTATCTCACCCGCACCCAGGGGCAGAACTTCCTGGTCGAGTTGGAGCAGAACTCCTTCTCCAAGCTGATGATGGCCAACACGAACCTGGCGGAGCCCGGACCGGACGGCATCCGCGGCACCGGGGACGACATCGTCCCGCGCCACATCGGCGTCGACGCCTTCGCGGATTACGACTTCGAGCTTGAGGTCAACGCCGCCAACCAATCCGACCAGAACGGATCCGCCCCCGGTGTCGACCCGACCGGAGCCGATGCCATCCTGGAGGCGATGGGCCTCGGCAAGGTCATGCGGGACGATCCCGGAAGCGCGGCCGTCGAGGCCAACTATCTCCGCTTCACCGGCGGCGAGCACGTCCTCGTCGGCGGCACCAACGGCAACGACACCATCGTCACCGATTTCGGCGACGACGGGATCTGGGGCGATGCCGGCAACGACCGGATCGAGTCCGGTGCCGGCGTCGACCTCGTCAACGGGGGCGACGGCGACGACATCATCACCGATTCCGGCGACAGCGGCGACTTCCTCAAGGGCGAAGGCGGCAACGACGTCATCGCCAACTCGAACGGCATCGACATCCTGATCGGAGGCACGGGCAAGGACGTGGTCTTCGTGGGCGTGGACTCCACGGAGGTGTTCTCCGGTGACGGCGACGATTTCGTCATCGGCGGCGACGGCGCCGACCTGCTGATGGGCAACGAGGGCGACGATTGGCTGGAGGCCGGCGGCGGCTTCGACACCACGGCCGGCGACAATTCGGAGCTGTTCTTCAACTCCGCCATCAAGGGCCACGACGTGATGTTCGCCGGCGGCGACGAACACGACTTCGACGGCGAGTCCGGCGACGACATCATGGTGCAGGGCGAGAGCGTCATGCGCAACGAGGGCATGTTCGGCTTCGATTGGGCCATCTTCAAGGGCAACGCCCGCGACGCCCACGCCGACATGCGCATCCCGATCTTCACGACCGAGGAAGCCGACATCCTGCGCAACCGCTTCGACAAGGTCGAGGCCCTGTCGGGGTGGAAGAACAACGACACGTTGATCGGCGACGACCGGACCGCCGCTGACGGGCTTGCGGAGGAACCCGGTGCCGCGACCGTGGGCGCCAACGAGGGCGTGTTCTTCAACGACGGTCTCGACGCGGACGGCCTCGCCCGCATCGACGGATTGAACCGGATCGTCTCGCTCGGCTCGAACGGGCTCTTCGAGGCCGGCAACATCCTGCTCGGCGGCGCGGGAAGCGACGTCCTCCAGGGCAATGGCGGCAACGACATCCTGGACGGCGACCGTTGGCTCAACGTCCGCATCCGCATCACCCGGCCGGACGATTCCTCGACCCCGGCCATCGAGTCCGCCTCCAACACCCAGGCCAACCAGCTGACCTCCGTCGACAGCCTGCGCCACACCTTCACCCAGGGCCAGGTCACCACCGACGGCCTGCCGGCGTCGTGGGTGGGCAAGTCGCTGTTCGAGCTCCTGCTCTCGCGGGACGTCCGGCCGGACCAGATGCACATCGTGCGGGAGATCGTGTCGCCTGACGCGAACGCGTCCGATGTCGATACGGCCGTGTTCAGCGATGCGCGGGCCAATTACAGCATCACCCGCGGCACCGGTGCGGAAGCGGGGACGCTCACGGTCCGGCACGTGACCCTGAGCGATCCGGCGGTCGATGACGGCACGGACACCCTGCGCAACATCGAAGCCCTTCAGTTCGCGGACGGGCCGGTCGCCGTCGCGCTCATCCTCAACCAACCCTTCGACCGCTTGAACATCGTCGCATCCGATGGAGACATCGGCCGGTTCGACGCCGTGTTCACCGGCCTCGTCGCCGGGCGCCCGGTGACGGTCCAGTGGCAAGTCCTCGACGCCAACGGCACCTGGCGGAACGTCGGACCCGGGGACGGTCTCGTCGGCAACGCGCTGGGAGGCCCTTCAGGCGACCGTTTCACGCCGGCCAATCCGAACGTCGAGGTCCGGGCCGTCGCGAACTGGACGAGCACGCTTCCGGGCGTCACGCAGTCCCAGCAAACGCTGTCCGTCGAGACGGCCTTCGTTGGTACCGCCGGCGACGACGATCTTCCCGGTTCGACGGCTGCGAACGTCATCCTGGGTCTTGCCGGCGACGACGACATCGAAGGCGATGTGGGCAACGACATCATCGACGGCGGCGACGGGAATGATCGGGTCGACGGAGGGGCCGGCGACGACGACCTCCGAGGCAACGACGGCGACGACGTCCTCATCGGCCGGACCGGCGACAACACGCTCCGGGGCGGGGCCGGCGACGACCAGCTCTCGGGCGGACACGGCAACGATGCCATCGACGGCGATGCGGGCACGGATACGGCCATCGTGACCGGCCCGGTCGAGGCCTACGCCTTCGAGCGCACCGGGGCCGTCATCACCGTCACCGACAACCTCGGCTTGGAAGGCGACGGCCGCGATACGCTGACCGAGGTCGAGTTCCTGCAGGTCGGCGACACCGACGTCTATGCCATCGGGGCGGCCGGGACGACCGGGGCCGACATCGTGGTGGGTACCGTCGCGTCGGAGACGCTGGCGGGCGGCGCAGGGGACGACCTCGTCTTCGCGGGCGGCGGGAACGATTCCGTGACGTGGCGCCCCGGGGACGGACGCGACTTCGTCGATGGCGGCGCAGGGACCGACACCTTCCGGATCCTCGACGGCGCGCTTCCGGTCCAGCAGCTCGGGCTCGCTGCCGCGCGCGCGCAGTTCCCGACCCTGACCTTCCGCGACGACACACAGTCGGTGGTGGTCCGCGGCGGCGTCGTGATCGCGGAGCTGAAGAACGTCGAAGCCGTCAGGGTCAACACCGCGGCGACCGGCGTTCCGGCCATCGTCGACCC
The DNA here is from genome assembly GCF_059816145.1 of Methylobacterium sp. 001424705. Classification (NCBI taxonomy): domain Bacteria; kingdom Pseudomonadati; phylum Pseudomonadota; class Alphaproteobacteria; order Hyphomicrobiales; family Methylobacteriaceae; genus Methylobacterium; species Methylobacterium sp. 001424705. Next base: position 197,190 of record NZ_JCBANU010000003.1, read on the forward strand.
CACGCCGACGAACGGGCTGGTGTCGCCGACCGAGGGCCAGGCCCTCAGCGTCTCAACGGTCGGCATCGCGGATGCCAACGGCCTCGGCGCCTTCGCCTTCCAATGGCAGGTCCTGGCCGCCGACGGCGTGACCTGGAACGCCATCGCGGGCGCCACGGGTCAAGGATTCACACCCGCCCAGGCCCAAGTCGGCGCAGTCCTGAGGGTCCGTGTCAGCTTCACCGATGGCGAGGGCAACCCAGAAGAAGTCTTCTCCGCACCGACCGGCATCGTGGGAGACAACTTTACCGGTGCCCCTCTCATCGGCCTGAACTTCGTCGGCACGGCGGGCGACGATATCGCCAACGGTGCCAACGCCCTCCTGTTCTCCAACGACACGATGGATGGTCGGGGCGGCAACGACATCATCAATGGCCGTGCCGGCAACGACCGGATCACACAACTCAGCGTCGACGGGCGCGACCGCGTCGACGGAGGGGCCGGGACCGACACTTACGTGCTGAACGGGGTCGCGGCGGCGGAAGCGTTCGGCATCTACGCGCTCACCGGTGGGCAGAACGCCACGCTCGCGGCCACGCTCGGAACGACCTTCGGGGCCGCGACCGAGATCGTGATCACCCGCACCGTGGGGACGACGACGACCGTGGTCGCCGAGCTCGACAACGTCGAGGAGATCCAGGTGAACACGCTCAACGTCACCGCCAACGATGGGGGCGGCCTGAACCAGGGTGCCGCCGGGAACGACACTGTCACGGTATCGGGCAACTTCACCGGGACCAGCCTGAACTTCAGCACCATCACCATCGACGGCGCTGCCGGCGACGATACGGTGGACATCTCCGGGCTCACCTCGGCCCACCGTATCGTCTTCCGGTCGAACGGCGGACACGACACCATCATCGGCACGCTGCGGCCCCAGGACGTCATCGAACTCGCCCCCGGCACGACGCGTGCCGACTACACGGCCACCCAGGCGAACGGCATGACGACCCTGACCAACGGGTCTCACACCATCACCTACGCAAGCTCGGGTACGCCGGCCTTCGGCACCACACCAGTCCAGGGCGGGGAGCAGCCGGGCGGCGGCGGAGCGTTCACCCTGACTGCGGCGGATCTCGCCGGCATCAAGAACCTCATCCAGGGACGTCCCGCCGTCGAGGGCGACGACGATACGGAGGGGGCGACCGGTGTCCGCACCCTGTCCGGAGCGGGCAACAACCTCGACCATTCCGAATTCGGCGCCGCGGACCAGCCGTTCATTCGGCTCACCGACGCCCATTACGGTGCCTTCGACCCGGCAACCAACAACAACGCCCTCAATTCGCTCTACGCCGGCCTCGATCCGCGCGCCATCAGCAACGTGCTGGGGACCCAGGAGGCCGACCTGCCGCACCAGGCCAACGGCTCGAACATCTTCTTCATGGCGTTCGGACAGTATTTCGACCACGGCCTCGACTTCCTCCCGAAGAGCGCCGCCAACGGAACCGTCCTGATCGACCAGCCAGGCTCGGGGCGCGCGCCCGGAACCAACAATCCGGCCGACCTGACACGGGGCGAGGTCTCGTCCATCGTGGACGGGGTGCCCCAGCACCTCAACAAGACCTCACCCTACGTCGACCAGAACCAGGCCTACGGCTCGCACGAACTCGTCGGCCAGTTCCTGCGCGAGAGCGACGGCAACCAGGGCGTCGGCGCGCGCCTTCTCGCGGGTGCTCCCGATCCCTCCAATCCCGCCTTCAACCTGCTCCCGACCCTCCGCGCCCTCATCCAGCACCATTGGGACGCGGACACGATCTTCCACGACCCCTCGCTCCCGGGCGGAGCGATCAGCTTCCGCACCTACTTCTCGAATTTCCCCATCTCCGAGACAAAGACCGGCTCCCTGTTCAATGCGGCCGGCGCGTATGATCCCGAGGCGGTGAGCGCCTTCGCCTCGAACTTCATGGGGAGCGGCAACGCGCTGCTGCTCGACACGAACCCCTTCGTCAGCCTGCTCGACCACTACGTGGCCGGCGATGGACGGGCGAACGAGAACGTGTCGCTCACCGCCATGCACACGATCTGGGCGCGCAACCACAACTTCCACGTCGAGAACCTCGTGGAGGCCGGCTTCCAGGGGACGCCGGAGGAGGTGTTCCAGGCCGCCAAGATGATCAACGAGGCTGAGTACCAGCGCGTGATCTTCGACGAGTTCGCGGATCAGCTCATCGGCGGCATGAAGGGCAGCGGAACGCACGGTCACAGCGGCTACAACCCGGACGTCGACGCCCGGATCTCCCACGAGTTCGCCTCCGCCGTGTACCGCGTCGGGCACTCGCTGATCGGCGAGACCCTGACGGTCATCGGCCCCGACGGCGCGCCGCGGCAGGTCGCGCTCTTCGATGCCTTCCTGAACCCCTCGAACGCCCCGGACGTCTTCACGGCGCCCCTGCCGCCCGGCTACGTGCCGCAGCCGGGTTACGCCCAGCTCGGGGCCAACGCCATCCTCGCCGGGGTCGCGACGCAACCGGCCGAGGAAGTCGACTTCAACATCGTCGACGCGGTGCGCAACGACCTGGTGCGGATCAACGCCGACCTGTTCGCCTTCAACGTTGCCCGCGGCCGCGATGTCGGCCTCGGCTCGCTGAACCAGGTTCGCGCCGACCTCATGGCATCCACGGATCCCTACATTCGGGAGGCGCTAGGCTTCGCGGGCGACCTGACGCCCTACGCTTCCTGGGAGGACTTCCAGGCCCGGAACGGACTGAGCGACACGGTCATCGCGCAGTTCAAGGCTGCCTACCCGGACCTTGCCCTGGCGACGGCCGACATGCGCGCAGCCTTCGTGGCCGCAAACCCCGACATCGCCATCCATCAGCGGCCGGACGGCACCGAATACGTGAATGGCATCGACCGGGTCGACCTCTGGGTCGGCGGCCTGGCCGAGCAGCACATCAACGGCGGCGTCGTGGGCCAGACCTTCTGGGTCGTGCTCCATGAGCAGTTCGACCGCCTGCAGGAAGGAGACCGCTTCTACTACACCGACCGGTTCGACAATTTCGACTTCTATCAGAACATCATCGATGGCCAGAACTTCTCCGACATCGTCGCGCGCAACACCGGGCTGACCGGCCTGCAGGAGGACATCTTCGCCGTCAGCGACGAGGACGGGACCGCCGGAGGCGATGGGCCGGCTGACGGGGAGGGCGACGGCACCGGGCCCATCGACGACGGAGACGACGGCACCGCGGGCGGGGACGGCTCCGACGACGGGGACGACGACACCACGGGCAGTGGCGGCTCGGACGACGGGGACGACTCGGAGGACGGAGACGACTCGGAGGACGGGACCACCGCTCCCGGGACGGGGGGAGGTTCGTCGGGCGGAGGCGCGACCGGGGGCACCACCGGTGGTGGGACGACCACCCCCCCGGCCGAGCTTCCGGCAAGCCTGGTGGCCGGTACGACCGGCGATGATGTCCTGTCCGGGACGCCCGGCGCCGATACGCTCCTCGGCCTGTCCGGGGACGACAACATCCTTGCCGGCGACGGGGCCGACGTGATCCGCGGCGGTGACGGGAACGACTTCGTCGATGCCGGCGGTGGCCGCGACGTGGTCTTCGGCGGGGCCGGCGACGACGACATCCTCGCGGGCAGCGGCGACGACATGGTCTACGGCGACGCCGGCGCGGACCGCATCCTCGCGGGGGCCGGCAACGATCTCGTCACGGCCGGGGCCGGCAACGATACGGTGATCGGCGGCGACGGCAACGACCTGTTCGTGGCCGAGGTCGGGGATGGCGGCGACAGCTACTGGGGCGACGAGGTTGGGGGCGGCACCGGCGCCGACACCCTCGACATGTCGGCCATCACCGCCAACATCGCGGCCGACCTCGGCACGGGGCTCGCCGGGCGAGGCAGCGTCGCCAGCAGCCAATCCGGGTCCGATACCCTCTGGGGCATCGAGAACCTCGTGACCGGCTCCGGCGATGACACGATCACGGCCAGCGACGCCGTGAACGTGATGGATGGCGGCCGCGGGGCCGACACCTACCGCTTCGAGTCGGCCGCCGCGGCGAACGGCGACACCATCGCGAGCTTCCAGCCCGGCGACAAGGTCGACCTCAGCGGCATCGACGCGAACCAGGGCGTGGCGGGGAACCAGGCGTTCACGCTCGCGACTGGGGCGGCCTTCACCGGGGTCGGTGAGTTGCTGGTCACCCAGGAGCACCGGGCGGACGGGGACTACACCGTGGTGGCGGGCAACACCGGCGGCGACGCGGCCCCCGAGTTCAAGTTCAGCATCAAGGGAGCCCCGGCCGCGACGGCCGCGGACTTCGCCCTCTGACGTGGGAAAGGGCCCGGCATCGGGCCCCTCCCGCCCAACCGCGCTCATGGGGGATTGAGACATGCGTTCCAGGGATCAGAAGCAACTCGCCCAGAAGCGAAGCACAGAGGCGCTGACCCGGCATTTCGGGATGCCGTTCGTGTTCCTCGTCGCGATGTCGGGCATCATCAACATCCTCGCCCTGACCGGGTCGTTCTACATGCTCCAGGTCTACGACCGGGCGCTGCCGAGCGGCAGCCTGCCGACCCTCGTCGGGCTCTCGACGCTTGCCATCGGCCTCTACGTCTTCCAGGGCCTGTTCGACGTCCTGCGCCAGCAGATCCTCGTGCGGATCGGGGCGCAGCTCGACCGCCGGATCGCGCCCCTGGCGCAGCGTGTCTCCATCGACATGCCGCGCTTCGGTTTCTCCACCGCGGAGGCGATGGAACGCAGCCGGGACGTCGACACGGTCCGCGGCTTCCTGGGAAGCCCGGGGCTCGTGGCGCTCTTCGACCTGCCCTGGACGCCGGTCTTCCTCGTCTTCGTCTACATGCTCCACCCCTGGCTCGGGGCACTCACCGTCGCCGGCGCCGCCCTCCTCACCCTCCTCACCATCCTCACCGAACTGCTGACCCGGCGGTGGACGGGGGCGACCCAGCAGGCCGTGGTGGCCCGCAATGCCATCGCCGACTCGAACGCCCGCAACGCCGACGTCCTGAAGGCGATGGGGTTCGCGGAGCGGGCCGTCGACCGATACCGCCTCGCCAACAACGAGCACCTGGAACTCCAGACCCGGACGACGGACATCACCGGAACCTTCGCCGCCATCTCTCGCGTCCTGCGCATGATCCTGCAATCGGCCGTGCTGGGACTCGGGGCCTACCTCGTCATCGGCGGCGAGCTCTCCGCAGGGTCCATCATCGCGGCATCCATCACCTCGGCCCGCGCCCTGGCCCCCATCGACCAGACCGTGGGCAACTGGAAGGGCATCGCCGTGGCCCGCAAGGCCTTCGGGCGGCTGACGGAGACCCTCGTGGCCCTGTCCGGCGTCGACCGGCCGATGCCGTTGCCGATGCCGCACTCGTCCCTCCGCGTGGGGTCGATCACGGTGGCGGCGCCCGGCTCGGGGCGGGTGCTGCTGTCGGACGTCGCGTTCGAGCTCCAGGCGGGCCAAGCGCTGGGCGTCATCGGCCCCAGCGGCGGCGGCAAGACCACCCTGAGCCGGGCCCTGACGGGCATCTGGCCCCTCCTGCGCGGCGGCATCCGCCTCGACGGGGCCGACCTGTCGCAATGGGACGAGGACAGCCTCGGCCGCATCATCGGCTACCTGCCCCAGGAGGTCTGCCTGATGGACGCGACGGTCGAGGAGAACATCTCCCGCCTGGCGCAGGATGCCGATCCGGCCCTGGTCGTCGCCGCCGCCCGCGCCGCGGGTGTCCACGAGATGATCCTGCGGTTGCCCGACGGCTACCGCACCGAACTCGGCCCGTTCGGGACCGCCCTGTCCGGCGGCCAGCGCCAGCGCATCGCCCTCGCGCGGGCGTTGTACGGCAACCCCTTCCTGCTCGTGCTCGACGAGCCGAACTCCAACCTCGACGGCGAGGGCGAGGCGGCCCTGGCCGCCGCCATCCAGGGCGTGCGCGCCCGCGGCGGCATCGCGGTGGTGATCGCGCACCGACCGAGCGTGCTGGCGGCCGTCGACACCATCGCGGTCGTCCAGGACGGCAAGCTGACCGCCTTCGGGCCCAAGGAAGCCATTCTCGGCAAGGCCGTGCGCGACGCATCGGCCGGTGCCGATCCGGCCAAGATCGCAAGGGAGCGCTCCGTCATGGAGCGGGTGCCGGCATGATCATCGAGACGAAGGGCACGAAGACCGGCGAAGCCTCCCAGACCGGAGCGCAGAAGTACGCGCTGAAGGAAGCCGGCAAGTCGTCGACCACGCCCTACTACCTGGCCCTCGCGGTCGCTGCCGTGGCCGGATACCTGAAGTCCCTGTTCCACACCTCGGTTCATGCCGAGGTCGAGCCCAGCGCCGCCGGACACGAGACGAAGGCCGCACCCAAGCTCGTCGTCATGGCCTCGTCGGACGTGGATCCGGGCGAGACACCCGACGAGCATCACCTGCTGGGGTCATCCGGGGTCGTGCCCCAAACGGAGATGCCCTCACCGGAGTACGATGCCACCCACCTCCAAGCGCATACGCTCCATTTCGCCCGGCACGACCCCCAGCCGAACCTCAACGACTTCAAGGCGTCACCCGTCATCCCACGCCCCATCAACGACAATGCCGACCGGGCCCCCGGCGTCCGCGGCGGCGGCGGCGGCGGGGGGGGCCGGGACAAGGACAATGGTGACGAGGGAGCGGGATCCGAAAACCTCGATGATCCCGCGACCCGACCGCCCGGCGGGTTGGGCGACACCGATGACCTTCCCGGCGGCGGCAGGGGCACGCCGTCGGACGCGGACCGTCCCGCGGGACAGGATACCGCCGGCCCCGGCAAGCAGACCAACGGCGGGGACAGGGGAAACGGCGCCGACAATCCTCCCGGGTCCGGCGACGACGCGGGGAACGGCGCCGGCGCCGTCACGCCTCGTCCGGCCTCGAACGATGACGGGGACGGCTCTGCAGGCCGGCGCAACCGTGCGCCGACCACCAACGGCGCGGTCTACCTCGCCGACATGGCCGCCTGCGCGCTGCTTCCCATCGCCCTGTCCGACCTGCTCCGAAACGTCGAGGATCCCGATGGCGACAGCCTCTCGGTCCGCAACGTCACGGTCTCCTCCGGGTCGCTGGCCCGCGACGGCGACGGCTGGGTGTACGACGCCGATGGCCTCGGTCCGGTCACCATCACGTACGAGGTCACGGATGGCGAACTCGCCGTCACCCAGACGGCGGTCTTCAACGTCGTCGAACACGAGCCGATGATTGGCACGGACGGCGACGACCTCTTGCTCGGAACGCTGTGCGCGGACGAGATCGACGGCCGGGGTGGCAACGACAACATCGACGCCCGTGCCTCGGCCGACATCATCGATGGCGGCGCCGGGGACGACCACATCGTCGGCGGCGCCGGGGACGACGTGATCCTGGGCGGCGACGGGAACGACGTCGTGCTCGCGGGGACGGGGGCGGATCGGGTCTCGGGGGGAAACGGCAACGACCGCCTCTTCGGCGAGGAGGGCGACGACATCCTGTTGGGCGACGCCGGGGACGACCTGCTCGACGGCGGAGATGGCAGCGATATCCTCGTCGGAGGGATGGGGAGCGACTTGCTCCTCGGCGAGGTGGGCGATGATCGCCTCGACGGGTCGGAGGGGGCCGACGTCGCGTTCGGCGGCGCCGGGCGCGACGTCGTTTCCGGCGGCCTCGGGGACGACCGTCTGGAAGGGGGCGATGGCAACGACGTCCTCTCCGACGGGCAGGGGCGGGACGTAGCCTTGGGGCAAGACGGGGACGACGTCCTCGTGGCGTCCCTGGACGGCGAGGCCGACCGTTTCGACGGCGGCGAAGGGACGGATACGCTCGATCTGTCGAGCCTTGACACCGATGTCGTGGTCGACCTGGTCGCCGGCACGGCCATTGGTCAGGGGTCGGGACGCGACACGGTCGCGTCCGTCGAGGTTGTCCGGGCAGGATCGGGCGACGACGTCCTGACCGGGAGCTCGGTGGGCGAGGTCCTCCGCGGAGGGGCCGGACGGGACACGGTGTCGGGCGGGGCCGGCAACGATCTCGTCGACGGCGGAGCGGACAACGATACCCTCGCGGACGGGACGGGATCGGATACGGTTCTCGGAGGCTCAGGCGACGATATCGTCATGGCTGCGCGTGACGGAGATTCCGACCGCTTCGATGGAGGCGACGGGACAGACACGTTCGACGTTTCCACGACCGCATCCGGTGTTACGGTTGATCTCACCGCTGGTACCTCGGTGGCCGCCGAGACTGGCCATGACCTCCTCGTCTCGATCGAGGACGTCCGGGGCGGATCTGGTGCCGACACGCTGTCGGGGAGCGCAGCCGCCAACACCCTCTCCGGTGGCGCGGGCCGCGACCACGTTTCGGGCGGGGCCGGAAACGACGGGCTCGACGGGGGCGACGGCGACGACACGATTCTCGACGGGGACGGCCGCGACGTCGCGCTGGGCGGCACCGGCGATGACATCCTCATCGCATCGTCGGACGGGGAGGCCGACCGGTTCGACGGCGGTGTTGGTCTGGATACGCTCGACCTCTCCGGGACGCGGGCGGGCATCTCCGCCGACCTGCTCATAGGCATCGCGACCGGGGCCGAGACGGGACGGGATCTCCTTGATGGGCTGGAGGCGCTGATCGGTGGATCCGGCGACGATACCCTGTCCGGCGGTGACGGGAGCAACCGCCTGATTGGCGGAGATGGGGATGACCTTATTGCGGGACGCGGGGGCGACGATCTCCTCGATGGCGGCTCGGGTCGCGATACGCTCCGCGACGGAGCCGGGTGTGATACCCTACGCGCGGGCGCCGGCGACGATCGGATCATCCTCGCGTTGGATGGCGACGACGACCATGTCGATGGCGATGACGGCTCGGATACGCTGGACCTGAGCAGCGCGACCGGAGACCTGCTCGTCGATCTCGTCAATCATGTCGTTTCGGGCACCGAGCTCGGAGAGGACAGGGTCGATTCCATTGAACGCATCGTAGCCGGATCGGGTGACGACCGCTTCATCATCGGCGACGACGATGTCGTGCTCACGGGCGGAGGCGGCAACGACGGCTACGGGTTCCACCCGCGCTCCGGGAGCTCGGAGGCAACCCGTTCCGTCGAGATCACCGACTTCTCAGTCGGGGATTACGTCGACCTTCTGAGATGGTCCTTCTTCGAGAACGGGTCGGGCGTCGTCGGCCACTCGCTGTCCGAGGCGATGGACCGCAACGACGGCACCGTGTCGGGCATCCGCTACCGGGCCGCGCTCTTCGACGAGGGCGACGTGACCGTCATCTCGGCCGACCTCGACGGGAACGACTCCTTCGAGACGACCCTCGTCCTCGACGGCCACCACACCCTGCTCTTCGTCGAGAAGCCGACGGCCGCGTCACCGGCCAACACACCCATCCATTGATCCATCCATCGAAGGGACCGGACCATGAGTACGCGAACCATCGGTGTCCATCGCCCCAGGCCTCTCGACGGGATCGACCATGGGACGGACCCCTCCTTCTCCGTCATCCCCCGTATCGCCCTCGGGTTCGCGCTGGGCGTGAGCCTCCTGATCGGGGTGGGAGGATGGGCCGCGACGACCGACCTCAACGGCGCCATCATGGCACCGGGCGCGGTCACCGTCGATCAGAACGCCAAGGCGGTCCAGCACAGGGACGGGGGGGTCGTCGGCGCCATCCTTGTCCGAGACGGGCAGGCCGTGACGGCCGGTCAGATCCTCATCCGCATCGACGACGCCCAGACACGGGCCGAACTGGCGATCGTCCGGGGGCAACTGGTGGAGTTGTCGGCTAAGAAGGCGCGCCTGCTGGCCGAACGGGACGGGCTTCGCGACATCGCCTTCCCCGCGAGCATATCGGACGGCGCCGCGGAGGCGCTGGCCATCCTTGATGGCGAGAGCCGCCTGTTCCGTGGCAACCTCGCCAGCCGCGACAGCCAGCGCCAGCAGTTGGAGTTGCAGATCGGTCAGGTGGCCGAGGAGGTCGCAGGCCTGGTCAAGCAGAAGGATGCCAAGCGGGACGAGCTCGCGATCCTCACGAGCGAGCACGGCAAGCTGCAGGGCCTCGTCGACAAGCACCTGTTCGAGAGTTCGAAGTTCCTGCCCATCAGCCGCGACCGGCACCGCCTGACCGGTGAACAGGGGTCGCTGGAAGCCTCCATCGCCCGGGCCAAGGTGCGCACGAGCGAGATCCGGGTCCAGCTTCTGGCCATCACGGATACCGCGCGCACCGAGGCCCAGAAGGAACTCAGCGTCGTCGATGCCAAGCTCGCGGAATTGGGCAATCGGCGCATCGCCTTGGAGGATCGGCTGACGCGGACCGAGATCCGCGCGCCGGCCACGGGCGTCCTGCACGAGCTGAAGGCCTTCACCGTCGGCGGCGTGGTCACGCCGGCGGACGTGCTCGCGACCGTCGTGCCCGCGGACGCCATGCTCCGGATCGAGGTTCGCATTTCTCCGGCGAGCATCGACCAGATCGGTGTCGGCCGTCCGGCCAAGCTGCGGTTCACCGCCTTCAACCAGAGGACGACCCCCGAACTCAAGGGAAGGCTGACCTATGTCTCGCCGTCGACGACCAAAGGCGGCAAGGACGATGCCTTCTACGTCGGGTACGTCGAGCTGAATGAGGGGGAGTTGAACCGTCTGGGCGAGAGAGCCCGCTTGGTGCCCGGCATGCCCGTGGAGGTCCACGTCGCGACCGAGGAGCGCACGGCCCTCTCCTACCTCGTGAAGCCGATCCAGGATCAGTTCACGCGCAGCTTCCGGGAGAGATGACAACACATATGATGCAGATGACTGCATATTCCGCCTCGATCTTCAATCGAGTCAGAATATGACGGAAAATATGTCATCCCTCGGTATTCCTACCGACTAAGACTTAGTGGTTTCGCTGCATCGATGTGCTACGAAGGTGGCAATAAGTCTGGAGGGGGGAGGCCGCCGATGTGCCGAGAAGCCGTTGGCATCCCGGATTTCGAGAACGCACCGATTGGCATCGACCGAGAGGATTTCCTCGGCATGGTTTTCGGTGCCTTCGCCGGCGCCCTGGAGGATACCGTCGGCAGGTCGGAGGCCAGTGGCTTCATCGCCCTGGTCGGCATGGCCGTCTCGGAAGAGATCAAGGCGCGATACCTTCGGGTGGCGGGCCCCCGTCGGCTGGACCTCGTCGCCACCGTGGACGCCATGATCGACCTCAAGCGACGCCTGGGCGGGGATTTCTACCTCATCGAGACGACGCCCCGGCGCATCGTGCTCGGCAACCGACGCTGCCCGTTCGGCGACCTGGTGAAGAGGTCCCCCTCGATGTGCATGGTGACCTCGAACGTCTTTGGTCACATGGTTGCGGAGAGCCAAGGATATGGGCGAATCACGCTTGCAGATACCATCGCCCGCGGCGGCACGGGCTGCCGGATCGTCATTGACCTCGACCCTGATGCCCCCGACGAGGGAGGACAGGACTACTTCGGGACGGGTGACGTCTAGGTCCGACTTCGAGGCCTTGTTCGAGTTCGTCCCCGCTCCAATGCTCATCGTTTGGCGAGGCGGGGAACTCCAAGCCGCCAACGCCTCGGCGCGCGAGGCGTTGGACGGTCTACGGATCGGCGACGTCCTACCCGTTCAGAAAGCCACCGAGGTGGAGTTCCGTCGCTATCTCGAGCGCTGCGCCTCCTCCTCCGCCACGTTGCCCGGAACGCTCTTCCTCCAATGCGAGGACGGAAGTCTCGAGCGCCATTCCTGCCATGGCACGCGCGCGCGATTGGGCGGTTTCGAGGGCGGCACGCTCGTCGTGCTGCATCTCGACGGGCTGGGGCTCGGCCGTCGGTTCGGGATCCTCGCCTCGAAGCTTTACGATGCCCGACGCGTCATGCTGGAACGCCGGCGGCGCACTCGGGAAATGCAGGCGTTGCTTCAGGAGCGAGAAGACCTGCTTGCTCGGCTCGAGGCGGACGCAGCCGCACGCGTGGGGGCCGAACGGGAACGCGACGAGGTGCTGACGCGGCTGTACCGCGCCGGGCAGGACGAGCGACGTCGGCTCGCGCGCGACCTTCATGATCATGCGGGCCAGCATCTGGTCGCCCTGAATTTCGGATTGCGACGTCTGCTGCCTTACCTCTCCAGCGACGATGCGCGCTCCGAACTCGACCGCCTCCTCGATCAAGCCCAGCAGGTGGGAGAGGCTCTGCGTCGCGTCACCCTGGAATTACGACCCGCGGCGCTCGACGAGTTCGGTTTCGTGACGGCGCTTCGCTACCTCGTGGAGGAGTGGAGCCGCACCACGCGCATCGCGACCGAGTTGCAGGTCAGCGGCAAGGAATTCCACCTGCCCGCCGAGCATGCCATCACGCTCTATCGCATCACGCAGGAGGCGCTCACCAACGTGGCCAAGCACGCGGGGCTGCCGAGCTACGTCTCGGTCGTCCTTCTGTTCAGCCCGGGACGCCTCACCCTCACGGTCGACGACGACGGCACGGGCTTCGAGGCCGACGATGCCTCGTCCCACTTGCTGGTCACCCAGGGCAAGCTCGGATTGATCGGGATGCGCGAACGCATGGCCCTCATCGGAGGCAGCCTGCAAGTCGAGTCCTCGCCCGGACAGGGTACGTCCGTGGTCGCGCGGATACGCCTGGGGAGTGACGTCGACCATGATGCCTGATCGCGCCCCGATCCGCATCGTGCTTGCGGACGACCACCCCGTCTTCCGCCACGGGGTCGCCGACCTCCTCAGCAACACGGGCCTCGTCGAGATCGTCGCGTCGGTGGACGGCGGCACGGCGGCGGTGCAGGCCATCGCGGACCTATCCCCGGACATCGCCATCCTGGACCTTGCCATGCCCGACATGAACGGCGTCGCGGTGATCCGCACGCTCGTCGACCGCCGGAGCAGGACCCGGGCGATCATCCTGAGCGTGTACGAGAGCCGGGTCTATGTCGACCAAGCGTTCGAGGCCGGGGCCTGCGCCTACGTCCTGAAGCGCTCGGCCTTCCTGAACATCGTGCAGGCCGTCGAGGCCGTGCGCGCCGGCGGGACCTACGTCGACCCGCTCCTTCCCGGGCACGGCTCCGCCCACCCAAGCCCGGTCGCCTGGACCCACGCCCACGAGGGCAAGTCCTCGCTCACGGAACGGGAGCGGGAGATCCTGAAATCCGTGGCCTACGGCTACACCAGCAAGGAGATCGGATCCCAGGTCGGGGCAACGGCGAAGGCCATCGAAGCCCAGAAGGGGCGAGCATGCTGCAAGCTGGGCATCACCAGCCGCGCGCAGATCGTCCAGTTCGCCATCCTGCAAGGTTGGCTGCAGGGTGAGATTCCCGTCCGGTGAGATCGTTCTACGGTCGTTCGGGGCGGCCAGGCTCGGTGGGAAACTGAAGGTTGTTCGAGGCCGGGTCGGTCATCTTGGACCGGGCCTCGCGTACTCCCGGCTTCCTACCTGCCGCGGCGGTGAATTCGACGCCGTCATCCTCCAGGGCGCGGCGCACGGCCATGACCGTGTCGTGCCGGGGCCCGATGACCGAACCCCGGTCCTCCGCACCTTTCCTCTCCACGCCCGATACTGCCAGCAGCGGCCTTCGCGAACTATGGTCTGGCGGAGCGAACACGGTCCAGGAAGTTGCCGATCAGAGGCCCGGCCTTCTCCCTCGGCCACAGGGCATAGACGTCGGCGTGGATCGGTTTCCCCCTGATGGGTTTGTAGACGACGTCCGCGTGCGCCAGGCGGGCGACGAATTCCGGAATGATGGCGATCCCGAGCCCCGTCGCGACGAGGCTCGTCAGCGAGGCGGCTTCGACGACCTGATGCGTGATGTCCGGGGTGAACCCGGCTTCGACGCAGCACTCCCAAAGATATTTCGCGAACAGCGAATCCGAGAGCCGCAGGAACACGAACCGCTCGCGGCTCAGATCGGCGAGGTCGATCGCCGCCGTCCTGGCCAGGCGGTGGCCTTTCGGCAGGACGAGGGTGACGGTCTCGCACCAGGCGCGTTCGCTGGCGAGGTCGAGGTCCTGGGGTGGGCTGCGCAGGAAACTGATGTCGGTCTGTCCAGCCTTCAGCATCGAGATCTGGCGGTCCGGCGACATTTCGTGGATCCGCAGATCGACGTCGGGATAGGTGACCGAGAAGTCGCGGATGGCGCGCCCGAGGGGGCCGGCCAGCATCGACCCCGTCAGGCCGACATTGACGATGCCGGCCGCGCCGGCACCGATGGCGCGCGCGCGTCCGATGGCTTCGCCGGACTTGTCCAGGATCTCGCGCGCCTGCGCGAGGAAGTCGGTACCCGCCCGCGTCAACGACACGCGACGCGTCGTCCGTTCGAACAGCGCGGTGCCGATCTCCGCTTCGAGATCGCGGATCTGCTGGCTCAGGGGCGGCTGAGCGACACCGAGGCTCTCGGCGGCGGCGGTGAAGCTGAGATGGCGGGCGACGGCCACGAAGTAGCGGAGGTGCCGGAGTTCCATACGCTCAGTCATAGCGAGAAGATCTCAATCAAGACATATCAAATATTTGACGTCTAGATTTCCTGGCAACATGGTGCCGCCGTAGCGGCGGCACCCGAACGACCATGCAGGAAAATGCCAGCACGAATCCTGCAGGGCGGACGACATCGCGTCGAACCGGGGTGTCAAGACACGGAACGGCGCGAAGAGGTACAGGCGTTATGATGAAGCGGTTCTTCGCGTCGTTGTTCGGGCAGGTTGTCGCCGCCCTGGTGCTCGGCATCGTCCTGGGCATGGTCTGGCCGAACTTTGCGGTCACGCTGAAGCCCCTCGGCGACGGCTTCATCAAGCTGATCAAGATGGCGATCGCACCGCTGGTCTTCGGCGTCGTCGTTCACGGCATCGTCGGCGCCGGCGACCTGCGGAAGGTCGGTCGCGTCGGGCTCAAGTCCCTGATCTACTTCGAGGCGGTGACGACCCTCGCCCTAGTGCTCGGCCTCGTCCTCGCCTACGCGTTCGCCCCCGGCCACGGCATGAACGTCGATGTGGCGACCTTGGACGCGAAATCGATCGCCGGCTACACCGACCGGGTCGGTCAGGTCACGGGAACCGTCGACTTCCTGATGAAGCTCATTCCGACCACGTTGGTCGATGCCTTCGCCAAGGGCGATATCCTGCAGGTTCTCATCATCGCGATCCTGTTCGGCTCCGGCCTGTCCCTTCTGGGCGAGCGCGGCAAGCCGCTGGCCGACAGCCTGGAGCGCATCACGGAGGTTCTGTTCAAGATCATCGGCTTCATCGTCAGGCTCGCCCCGCTCGGCGTGCTCGGCGCCGTCGCCTTCACGGTGGGCAAGTACGGCGTCGGTTCGCTGAAGCAGCTCGGCCTGCTGGTGGTGCTGTTCTACGCGGGCGTGGCGTTCTTCGTCTTCGTGGTGCTCGGCGGCATCCTGCGCCTGGCCGGGTTCAGCATCCTCAAGCTGCTCGCCTACCTGCGCGAGGAACTGACCGTCGTGGCCGGCACCGCCTCCTCGGACTGCGTGCTGCCGCAGGTCATGCGCAAGCTGGAGCGCCTCGGCATCAAGGATTCGACCGTCGGCCTCGTGATCCCGACCGGATATTCGTTCAACCTCGATGCCTTCTCACTCTACCTGACCCTCGCCACGGTGTTCATCGCCCAGGCCACCAACACGGATCTCTCCTTCGGACACCTGATGCTGATCCTCGGCATCGCGCTCCTGACCTCGAAGGGCGCGCACGGCGTGCCCGGCTCGGCCATCGTCGTGCTGGCCGCCACCCTGTCGGCGGTCCCGGAAATCCCCGTCATCGGACTGGTGCTCGTGCTGTCGATCGATTGGTTCGTCGGCATCGCCCGGGCGCTGGGCAACCTGATCGGCAACTGCGTGGCGACGGTGGTGATCGCCGCATGGGAAGGCGACATCGACCGGGCGCAGGCCCGGCGTGTCCTCGATGGCCACGGTACGACGGACACGGCCGCGATCCTCGAGACGCCGATCGCGGAACCACGTTCGGCCTGACGCCCCCCGACACCTGCCCCATGCGGTGGCACGGCTGCCAAGCCGGGCTGCCGCCAGTCCAACCCGGATCATCGGAGACGCCTTCATGACCGCCTCGCCCTACAACCCGCCCTGCGGCGGCCTGCCGTCCCAGACCGCGCTGATGACCGGCAGGGCCGTGTTCACCGAGGCCTACGCCGTCATCCCCCGGGGCGTGATGAGCGACATCGTCACCTCCGTCCTGCCCTTCTGGGAGCACACCCAGGCCTGGATGCTGGCTCGCCCCCTCTCGGGCTTCTCCGAGACCTTCGCCCAGTACCTCGTCACCCTCGCCCCCAGCGGCGGCAGCGAGCGGCCCGAACCCGACCCCGAGGCCCAGGCCGTGCTGTTCGTCGTCGAGGGACAGGCCCGCCTCGTCCGCGACGGACAGGTCCACGCCCTCACCCCCGGCGCCTACGCCTACCTGCCCCCCGGCACCACCTGGAGCCTGCGCAACGACGGGGCCGGACCGACCCGCTTCCACTGGATCCGCAAGGCCTACACCCCCGTGCCCGGCCTCGAGGTGCCCCCCGCCTTCGTCACCCACGAGACCGCCGTCGCCCCCGTGCCCATGCCCGGCACCGACGGGGCCTGGGCCACCACCCGCTTCGTCGCCCCCGACGATCTGCGCCACGACATGCACGTCAACATCGTCGCCCTGCGCCCCGGCGCCTCGATCCCCTTCGAGGAGACCCACGTCATGGAGCACGGCCTCTTCATCCTCGAGGGCAAGGCCGTCTACCGCCTCAACCGGGACTGGGTCGAGGTCCAGGCCGGAGACTTCCTCTGGCTGCGCGCCTACTGCCCCCAGGCCTGCTACGCCGGAGGACCCGGACCCTTCCGATACCTCCTCTACAAGGACGTCAACCGGCACGCCCCCCTCTCACCCTTCCGGGGCCGGCGATGAGCGGCGGAGGGCGGAGCGCGACGCGGCGCCCTCCCGCCCCTGGCTGACCCGGGCCCGCATCGTGCGCGCCCGTGCGGCGATCCGGACGATCGCCCACCGCCCCCCGAGCGCGCCTCTGCGCCCCGGGGCCGGGCAGGAGGCCCCGGTGCCGACAACCCACCGGGTTTGTCGATCTCGGTCGGCGCGTCTATTGCGTGGCCCTCCGGACACCGGCTCGGAGCTTTCCGCACCCCGGCGCGGGCGGCCCTCGCCGAGACGACGGTCGCAGGGACGTCGTCGGGCTTCGGGACGCCCTGCGCGAGAACTCGAGACCGGGCGTTCGACATCGGTGGGTTGGCGACGACCGCGGCCGGTGGCATTCCAGCGCAAACCTTCCGTGAATGGATCGAAGATGGATCGAATGGATATCGGCGGCCTCGCCGTCGCCCGCGTGCTGTACGATTTCGTCGCGGAGGAGGCCCTGCCCGGGACCGGCATCTCGCCCGAGGTGTTCTGGGGCGGCCTCGGCGCGATCGTGCGCGACCTGACGCCGAAGAACCGGGCCCTGCTGGCCAAGCGCGATACGCTCCAGGGGCAGCTCGACGCCTGGCACCGGGAGCGGGCCGGCAAGCCGTTCGATCCGGCGGCCTACAAGACGTACCTGAAGGACATCGGCTATCTGCTGCCCGATCCGGGACCGGTGGCGGTGCGGACGGAGAACGTCGACGACGAGATCGCCCGCATCGCCGGGCCGCAGCTCGTCGTGCCGGTCTCGAACGCCCGCTACGCCCTCAACGCCGCCAATGCCCGCTGGGGCTCGCTCTACGATGCCCTCTACGGCACCGACGCGGTCTCGGAGGAGGGCGGCGCGATCCGCAGCGGCGGCTACAACCGCGCCCGCGGCGCCCGGGTCGTGACCCGCGCCCGCAGCTACCTCGACCGCTTCGTGCCGCTGGCCGGCGGCCGCCATGCCGACGTGGTCACCTATGCGGTCGAGCAGGGCGGGCTCGTCGGCAACATGAACACCGGAGAGACCGTCCCGCTCGCGCGACCGGATCTCTTCGTGGGCTATCGCGGCCGGGCCAGCATGCCCGCCTCCCTGCTCCTGCGGCACCACGGGCTGCACGTCGAGGTCGTCCTCGACCGGACGCATCGGATCGGTCGCTTCGATGCGTCCGGCGTCGCCGACATCCTGCTGGAATCGGCCGTCTCGACGATCATGGATCTCGAGGATTCCGTGGCCACGGTCGATGCCGACGACAAGGTCGTCGTCTACCGCAACTGGCTCGGCCTGATGAACGGGACCTTGACGGCCTCCCTCCACAAGGACGGCCGCACCCTGGAGCGGCGCCTCAACCCCGACCGGCACTACATCGCGCCGAACGGCGGCGAGGTGGTGGTGCCGGGCCGCTCCCTGATGCTGGTGCGCAATGTCGGCCACCACATGGACACCGATGCGGTGCTCGACGCCGAGGGCCGCGAGATCCCCGAGGGCATGCTCGACGCCGCGGTCACCGCGATGATCGCGATCCACGATCTCAAGGGGGATTCCGGCCTGCGCAACAGCCGGCGCGGTTCGGTCTACATCGTCAAGCCGAAGATGCACGGGCCCGAGGAGGTCGCCTTAGCGGTCGAACTGTTCGGACGCGTGGAGGCCATGCTGGGTCTCGACGCGAACACCCTCAAGATGGGCATCATGGACGAGGAGCGCCGCACCACGGTCAACCTCGCCGCCTGCATCGCGGCCGCGGCCGAGCGGGTCGTGTTCATCAACACGGGCTTCCTCGACCGCACGGGGGACGAGATCCACACCGCGATGGAGGCCGGCCCGGTCATTCGCAAGAACGACATGAAGGCGACGCCCTGGATCAAGGGCTACGAGGAGAACAACGTCGATGTCGGCCTCGTCTGCGGCCTGCTCGACCGGGCGCAGATCGGCAAGGGCATGTGGGCGGCCCCCGACGCCATGGCCGACATGCTGATGCAGAAGGGCGCCCACCCCAAGGCGGGCGCGAGCACGGCCTGGGTGCCGTCGCCCACCGCCGCGACCCTGCACGCGCTGCACTATCACGAGACCGACGTGCGGGCGCGGCAGGTGGAACTCGCCCGCCGGCCGCGCTCGGCCCTCGACGAGATCCTCGAGATCCCGCTGGCCCGGTCGAACTTCGCCCCCGACGACGTGGCCCAGGAGATCGACAACAACGTCCAGGGCATCCTCGGCTACGTCGTCCGCTGGATCGACCAGGGCGTGGGCTGCTCGAAGGTGCCGGACATCCACGATGTCGGGCTGATGGAGGACCGGGCGACCTTGCGGATCTCGTCGCAGCACATCGCGAACTGGCTCCATCACGGCGTCGTCAGCGAGGAGCAGGTGATGACGGCGCTCAAGCGGATGGCGAAGGTGGTCGATCGCCAGAACGCCGGCGATCCGCTCTACCGCCCCATGGCCCCGGACTACGACGGCCCGGCCTTCCAGGCAGCCAGCGACCTCGTCTTCAAGGGCCGCGCGCAGCCGAACGGCTACACGGAATGGATCCTCACCGAGCGCCGCCGCGCCGCGAAGGCGGCCCGCTAGACCGGCTTCCCATCCACCCGAGCCGGGTGCCGCGGCGCTCGGCTCGGTCTCGGCAGAGCCTGAAGGCGAAACAGGTCCGGTGCGGGCGGCACGCAGGGTCTGCGCCCCGGACGAAAACCTCCCTCGTGCCGCTCTCCTGCCGGGCTTCGGCCCGGCAGACAGGCCCCGCAATCCGCACCGGCATCACCACCGACGACGGCTCCGCATCCCATTCCCGTGCAGGGCAGAAGTCGCGAAAGGCCGCTGCCGCGTGCAGCGTCGTCAAGGCGTCAGACAGGAGCGCCATAGCGGAACCTTCGGAAGGGAGCCCGCCGCCATGTCCGCCTCGTCCCGTTCCAGCCTGACCCGGCGCCCGTTCCTGACCGGTGCCGCCGCCGGCCTCGTCGGTCTCGGCACCGGCGTCGTCCGGCCCGGCCTCAGCCGGGCCGCGGACCGCCCGGTCCTCACCCACGGTTTGCAATCCGGTGACGTCGACGGCGACTCCGCCGTGGTCTGGGCCCGGGCCGACCGCCCCTGCCGGGCGATGATCGCGTGGTCGACGACGGAAAGCTTCGCGGACATTCGCGGCGGCATCTTCGCCGATGCCCTGCCGGCGAGCGACGGCACCGTGAAGGTCGCCCTGAAGGACCTGCCGCCGGGCCAGGACGTCTTCTACCGGGTCCGCCTGCAGGATCTCGCCGCGCCGACGATCCTCGGCGCGCCGCAGGTCGGGCGCTTCCGCACGGCGCCCGCCGAGCGCCGCTCGGTCTCGTTCTGCTGGTCCGGCGACACGGCCGGCCAGGGCTGGGGCATCGACGAGGCCCGGGGCGGGATGACGATCTACGCCGCCATGCTGCGCAACCGGCCGGATTTCTTCCTGCATTCCGGCGACACGATCTACGCCGACGGACCGATCGTACCGGAGGTGCGCCTGCCGGACGGCACCCTCTGGCGCAACCGCGTCACCGAGGCGGTGTCGAAGCCGGCCGAGACCCTGGAGGAGTTCCGCGGACGCTACCGCTACAACCTCACCGACGCGAACGTGCTGGCGATGAACGCCGAGATCCCGATCTTCGCGCAGTGGGACGATCACGAGGTCACCAACAACTGGTGGCCGGGCGAGCCCCTGACCCGGGCCGAACACCTGCGGAAGGCCTATCGCGACCCGAACGTGCTGGCGCTTCAGGTCCGCGCCGCGCGCGCCTTCCACGAATACATGCCGATGCGCTTCGCGCCCTCGGAGCCCGGCCGCGTCTACCGCAAGATCTCGCATGGGCCGCTGGTCGACGTGTTCCTGCTAGACATGCGCTCCTATCGCGGGCCGAACGGCGAGAACCGGCAGACCACCTACGGACCGGAGGCTCACTTCCTCGGCCCGGCGCAGGTCGCCTGGCTCAAGCGCGCGCTCCTCGCCTCCCGCGCGACCTGGAAGGTGATCGCGGCCGACATGCCGATCGGGCTCGTCGTCCCCTACGATTCTCAGCCGCCCTTCGGGTCGGAGGCCGTCGCGCAGGGCGACGGGCCGCCGCTGGGCCGGGAACTCGAGATCGCCGACCTCCTGCGCTTCCTGCGGGATGCGGGCATCCGCAACACGGTCTGGCTGACGGCGGACGTGCACTACGCGGCGGCGCATTACTACGATCCGAACCGGGCGCGATTTCAGCAGTTCGAGCCGTTCTGGGAGTTCGTCGCAGGCCCGCTGCATGCCGGGACCTTCGGTCCCAACGCCCTCGACGACACCTTCGGGCCCCAGCTGCGCTTCGCCAAGGCCCCCCCGCCGGGCCAGACCAACCTCTCGCCCGCCGCGGGCTACCAGTTCTTCGGCCATGTCGCGGTCGAGGGCGCGACGGAGCAGATGACCGTCACCCTGAAGGACGCCGCCGATACCGCGCTCTGGTCGGTGACCCTCGACCCCGTGCGGACCTAGCCTGCCGGACCGGACACGCCCGGCAGCGTCGGGCCGATACGGCCGTGTCGCGCCTCAGTGATGCCCCGCCATGTGGCGACCGATGCTGCGGGCGTCGGCCTCGGCGCGACTCACCGCGTGCACGATGCGGCCGTCGGACATCACCACGATGCGGTCCGAGAGTTCCAGGATCTCGTCGAGATCCTCGCTGATCAGCAGGACCGCCGCCCCGGCGTTGCGGGCCGCCAGGATCCGGGCCCAGATCTCGGCGACGGCGGTGAAGTCGAGCCCGAAGCAGGGATTGGCGACGACGAGGAGGTCGACCGGGTCGGTGAGTTCGCGCGCCAGCACGGCCCGCTGCACGTTCCCGCCGGACAGGGTGGCGATCGGCGCCTCGGCGGAGGCGGTCTTCACCCCGAAGCGCGCGATGAGGTCCCGGGCGCGGCGGCGCATGGCGCCGGTGTCGAGCCAGACGGTCGGCCGCCCCGGGACCGCGCCCCCCTCGGAGGCGCCACGCTCCGCGCGCCGGTCGAAGGCCCGGAAGGCCAGGTTCTCCGCGACCGACATGCGCGGCGCGCAGGCATTGCGCAGCGGCTCCTCCGGGATGACGCGGACCCGCCGCGCCCGGCTCTGCGCGCGCCGTCCGTCATAGGCCTCGCCCCCGACCTCCACCCGGCCAGCGGCCGCCCGGATCTGGCCGCCGAGCACGTCGGCAAGTTCCTTTTGGCCATTGCCCGAGACCCCAGCGACGCCGACGATCTCGCGGGCCTGCACCGCGAGGGCGTCGACGGCGAGGTGACGCAGGCCGGAGGCATCGGTGGCGCGCAGATCCGCGATGCGCAGGACGACCCGGTCCGGGTCGGGCCGACCGACGCGGTTGGGGGCGGCGCGCACCGGGCGGGCGCCCATCATCATCGCCGCCATGTCGTCCCGGCTGAGTTCGCCGACCCGTCCGCCGCCCGCGAGCGTGCCGCGGCGCAGGACGCTGACGCTGCGGGCGAACGCCTCGACCTCGCGGAACTTGTGGCTGATCATCAGCACCGTCAGCTCGCGCCGGTCCGCCATGGCGCGCAGGAGGCCCAGCACCTCCTCGGCCTCCGCCGGCGTCAGCACCGAGGTCGGCTCGTCGAGGATCAGGAACCGGGCCTTGAGGAAGAGCTGCTTGATGATCTCGAGCTTCTGCTTCTCCCCGGCCGCGAGCTCGGCCACCGGGCGTTCGAGGTTCAGCCGGAACGGCATCCGTTCCATGAAGGCGGCCAGCGCCGCACGCTCGGCGCGCCAGTCGATCACCGCCGGCACCCGGGGCCGGGCGATGACGAGATTCTCGAGGCCCGTCAGGGACGGCACCAGGGTGAAGTGCTGGTAGACCATGCCGAGGCCGCGGGCCTGGGCGCCCTTCGGATTGGTGATCGCGACCTCGCGGCCATCCACCAGGACGCTGCCCGCGCTCGGCGCGTAGAAGCCCATGATGCACTTCACCAGGGTCGACTTGCCCGCGCCGTTCTCGCCCAGCAGCGCGTGGAAGCCGCCCGCCTCGATCTTCATCGAGACGGCGTCGAGGGCCGCGAAGGTGCCGAAGCGCTTCGACATGCCGATGGTCTCGACCGCGATGGCGCCGGGCGGCGGGGCCTCGGGCACCACCGCTGCCGCGTCTCCGTCCCGGGGCACCACGTTACGAAGCGATTGCGGGAAGGGCACCATCGCGGATCATCCCATCGCTACCAGGAGGGCCTCGGAGGTCGCCACGGCGCCGAAGACGCCGCCCTGCATCGTCACCATCCTGAGGGCGGCCTCGTGGTTGCCCCGGTCGGTGGCCGCGCAGGCGTCGGAGACGATCACGCATTCGAAGCCGCGGTCGTTGGCCTCGCGCATCGTGGTGTGGACGCAGACATCCGTGGTGATCCCCGTGAGGATCAGGTTGCGGATGCCGCGCCGCCCGAGGATCAGCGCCAGGTCGGTGGCGCAGAACGAACCCTTGCCGGGCTTGTCGATGACGGGCTCGCCGGGCATGGGCGCCAGTTCGGGGATGATCTCCCAGCCCGGCTCGCCCCGCACCAGCACGCGCCCGCAGGGCCCGGGATCACCGATGCCGGCTCCGATCCGGCGCGAGCGCCAGCGCTTGTTCTCGGGCAGGTCCGCCAGGTCCGGGCGGTGGCCCTCGCGGGTGTGGATGACGGGGTAGCCGAGGCGCCGGGCCGCCGCGAGCAGGCGGCCGATCGGCTCGATCGGCGCCCGGGTCAGGCCGATATCGTAGCCCATGGCGTCGACGTAGCCGCCGGGACCGCAGAAATCGATCTGCATGTCGATGATGACGAGGGCGGTGTTGTCGGGCCTCAGTGCCCCGTCGAAGGGCCAGGGATAGGGCTCGGCGGCGGCGTAGCGCGCCGCGTCCACCGCCGTCGGGGCGAGGGGCGCCGCCGGCACGGTAAGGGGCGCCGCCGGCACAGTGAGGGGCGCCGCGCTCATTCCGCCGCCTCCCGGGCGTCCGGGGTCTGTCCGGCGCCGTAGGACCGGGTGGGCGCGGCGAACCCGCAGGAGGTGCCGTCCACGACCTTGACCCCGTCCTCCCACGGCAGGCGGTAGCGGCCGGCGGCGAGGTCCTGCATGTAGGTGTAGGGGCAGTCCCCGGCGCCGCCCTTCACGGCCGTGTAGCCGCGGTGTCCGAGCTGGTAGATGTTGTTCTCGACGCCCCAATGCAGGCGCGCCTCGCGCACGAGGTCGGGCCGGACCTCCGCCGTGATGATCTCGTCGACGCGCCCCGTGGTGCCGTGGGCGATGATCTGACCGTCGAAGTTGACGATCATGCCCTCGCCCATGGAATCGAACGAGCCGTCCGAACCGCACAGGCAGACGTTGGCGGTGACCATCAGGTTGCAGAAGGCGTTCGACTGGTTGGTGAAGCGCCAGGATTCGCGGATCGGCGCCGTGTAGCCGGCCGTGCGGACCATGATCTCGGCGCCCTTGTAGGCGCATTCCCGGGCCATCTCGGGGAACATCCCGTCGTGGCAGATGATGAGGGCGATCTTGGCCCCGCGTGGCCCCTCGATGACCGGGATGCCGATGTCGCCGGGCTCCCAGGGCTCGACGGGCACCCAGGGGTGCATCTTGCGGTAGGAGAGCTTCACCGCGCCGGTCTCGTCGATGATGAGGCCGGTGTTGTACGGGTTTCCGTGCGGGTTGAATTCCATGATGGAGAAACAGCCCCAGATCCGGTTGTCGCGGCAGGCCTTCGCGAAGGCCGCGACCTCCGGGCCGTCCATCCGGCACAGGATGTCGGGGTTGGTGTCCATCGACAGGCCGTGAAGGGCGTATTCGGGGAAGACCACGAGGTCCATGGTGGCGAGGTTGCGCCGGGCCTTGCCGACCATGTCGACGATGCGCTGCGTCTGCGCCGCGAGGTCCGCCGGCGTGACCACGGTCGGCAGTTGCAGTTGCACCAGCCCGAGCACGACGCCGTTCGGAGATTTGTTGAGGCCGCCAAGTCCGTTCATTCGAATTACCTGATTGCTGAGGTTTACTTCGCCTGGCCGAGTTCGCCCGGCGCTCCCGCCAGGGCGTGGTTCGGTGACGAGGTGGCGATGAGGACGCCGAGGGTGAGGACGTAGGGCGCGGCGTAGAACAGGTAGTAGCCCTGCGAGACCCCCACCGACTGGAGCGCCGGGCCGAGGGCCCCGGCCCCGCCGAACAGCAGCGCCGCGCCGAAGCAGGCCAGGGGGTTCCAGCGGGCGAAGACCACGAGGGCGACGGCCATCAGGCCCTGCCCGGAGGAGATGCCCTCGTTCCACGAGCCCGGATAATAGAGCGACAGGTAGGCGCCCCCGATGCCGGCGAGCACCCCGCCGGCTCCGGTCGCCAGCAGCCGGACACGGTCGACGTCGTAGCCCATGGCCCGGGCCGCCTCGGCGCTGTCGCCGACGATGCGGACCACGAGGCCGGTGCGGGTGTTGCGGAACCCCCACCATAGGACGAGGCTGAGCACCGCCCCGACCAGGAACAGCACGTTGACCTGGAGGGCGGCGCGGATCTGGGGCAGGTCGGACCAGTTGCCGAAGGGGATCGCCGGCAGCTGCGGCGCCGAGGGCTGGATGAAGGCCTTGCCGAAGAAGAACGCGAGGCCCGAGCCGAACAGCATCAGGGCGATGCCGAGCGCCACGTCGTTGACCCGCGGCAGCCGGCAGATCCAGCCATGGACGAGGCCGAACAGCCCCCCCGCCGCGCCCGCCACCGCGACGCCGGCCCAGGCCGAGCCGGTCAGCACCGCCGTGGCGTAGGCCGACATCGCCCCGAACACGAGGGTGCCCTCGAGGCCGAGATTGATCCGGCCCGAGCGCTCCGTGATCGTCTCGCCGAGGCTGACGAACAGGAACGGCGTCGAGACCCGGATGGCCCCGCCGATCACCGCGATGAGGACGTTCCAGAGGCCGAGGTCGCTCATGCAAAGTCGCTCATGGCACGGTCTGGCTCGCGGCGGCGCGCTTCTCGCCCCAGAGATGCGGACTGAACGGCTTGAAGCGCCCGTACAGCGTCTCGCCCACGAGGACGAGGAGGAAGAGCAGGCCCTCCAGCAGCAGGATGGTGGCGTCCGGCAGGTGCAGGCGGCGCTGGATCAGGCCGCTCGACGCCTCGATCCCGCCGAGCAGGAAGGCGACGGGCGGAATCGCCAGGGGGTTCTGGCGGGCCAGGAACGCGACGAGGATACCGGTATAGCCGTAGCCGGCGATCAGCGACGCGTTGGCGTTGCCGTGGACGGCCGCGACCTCGAAGAATCCGGCCAGGGCCGCCAGCGCCCCCCCGAGGGCAGTGAATCCGGCGATCAGGCGCCCGACCGGCAGGCCCTGGATCTGGGCCGCGCGCACGTTGCCGCCGGCGATGCGGGCGGCGAAGCCCAGGGTGGTGCGCTCGGTCAGGAGCCAGGCGAGGAGGCAGGCCACAACCCCGACGCCGAGGCCCCAATGCACCTCCAGGCCCGGCATCGGGCCGACCCGGAAGGCCTCGTCGATGGTCCGGGTCGACGGCTTGTTGAGGCTGCCGGGATCGCGCAGCAGGCCCTCGATCAGGTGGTTGGCGAGTGCGATGGCGATGTAGGACATCAGCAGGCTGGCGATGGTCTCGTTGACGCCGCGCCAGGCCCGCAGGGCGCCCACCGCCCCGAGCCAGAGCGCCCCGGTCAGGAAGGCGGCCAGCGCCATGGCGGCGATGCCGAGGCCGGAGGCTGCGCCCGACAGGGGCGCGGCCACAGCCGCCGCGGCGAGGCCGCCGAGCACGATCGCGCCCTCGCCGCCGATGACCACGAGGCCGAGGCGGGCGGGCAGGGCCACGCAGAGGGCCGCGAACAGCAGGGGCGCGGCGCGCTGGAGGCTGTTCTGCAGGGCGAAGGCGGACCCGAAGCCGCCCCGGTAGACGAGGTCGAGGAAGGCCGCCGGCGATTTGCCGAGGCTGAGGAGGAACAGGCTGAACAGGCCGAAGCCGAGGGCGAGCGCCCCGAGCGGGATGGCGAGCGCCTCCGCCCGGCGCGCGCCCCAAGCCCGCAGGGGCAGGCTGGCCGAGGGGCGCGACCCTGCCACGACCATGTCCGACGGAGCAGTCTCGGCAACCACGGCTCTTCCTCCCGCTGGTGGCGTGCGTGACGGACGCGTCCCTCAGGCCGAGCCCTTCACGCCCTCGACGAGGTAGCCGGTGCTCTCGAGTTCGGGCGCGTTCTCGGCAAAACCCTTGCCGGCCTCGGCGATCGCGTTGCCCTTGTTGTCCTTGAGCGGCCCCCGGATGATGGCGAACCCGCCCTTCATCATCTCGGCCTTGACCGCATCGGCGTTCTTGCGCGCCGACTCCGAGACGGCAGGGCCGTAGGGGCTCATCCGGACGAAACCGTCCGCCAGACCGCCGCGCAGGAAATTCGGGGGCGCCTTGCCCGCCTGCATGTCGGCGACGAAGCCCTTGTAGATCGGGGCCCAGTCCCACTCGGCGCCGGTGAGGTACCGGTCCTTGGCGAGGGCCGACTGGTCGGCATGGTAGCCGCAGACGTAGGCGCCGCGCCGGGCGGCGGTCTCCACCGTCACCTTCGGGCTGTCGACGTGGCAGGTGATGACGTCGGCGCCGCCATCGATCAGCGCGTTGGTGGCCTCCGCCTCCTTCACCGCCAGCGACCACTCGCCGGTGAAGATGACCTGGCAGGTGATCGACGGGTCGACGCTGCGGGCGCCGAGCAGGAAGCCGTTGATGTTGTTGAGGACTTGGGGGATCGGCTTGGCCGCCACGAAGCCGAGCTTCTTCGACTTCGTGGCGTGCGCCGCCACGATGCCGTTCAGGTACTGGCCCTGCGCGATGTAGCCGAAATAGGAGCCGGCGTTCTTCGGGTTCGCCTCGGTCCAGAGGCCGCCGCAATGGCGGAACTGCACCGTCGGGTTCTTCCTGGCCTCGATCAGCACGTGGGGATCGAAGTACCCGAAGGAGGTCGGCAGGAGCAGGCTCGCCCCGTCCATGTTGATCATGCTCTCCATGGTCTTCTGGACGTCGTTGGTCTCGCGGACGTTCTCCTCCTCGACCACCTCGACCCCGGGCAGCCCCTTCAGGGCCGCCGCGCCCTTCGCATGGGCCTGGTTGTAGCCGTAATCGTCCTTGGGGCCGACATAGATGACGCCGACGGTCATCGGCCCGGCCGCCCGGGCGCCCGTCGACGCCAGGGCCGAGAGGCCGAGAACGGCGGTGCCGCCCAGGAGGGTTCTGCGCGAGATCGACTGATGAGCCACGGGGCCTCGTTCCATCGTTTGGCGAGCGATGGGGGAGACCATTGCAAGGTCTGGGCCGCAGTGCGGGCGCGCGGACCCTGGACTTTTCCATCAGGTCGGACGTCGGATGCCACCGTCCGGGCCAGGGCGACGGTGCTCCGATGGGCGACCCGGCCGACCCGGCCGCGGCCCACGCATCCCCGCGGAGCGCGGCGGCACGTGTCCCATCGGGCATGCCGATGACGCGGGCCTTGAACGAAAAGGGCGCCCGGTTCGAACCGGGCGCCCAGTTCACGCCGACCGCGCCTTACCAGCGGTGATGCCAGCCCACGTGGCGGTAGCCGCCGTGCCAGCCCCAGGGCCGGTGATATCCGACGGGGCGGTAGCCGCCCCAGCGGTGCCACCGCGGGCCATACCAGCCGACGCGGCGGTAGCCGTAGACGATGGGGCGGGCCAGGATGGGGCGATAGATGACGTTCGGGCGGCAATATCCGTAGTAGCCGCGATGCCCCCCGGGTCCACACCCGTCACGAGCCTCGGCGGCACCGACGGTCGCGGCCATCGTACCCAGTGCAAGAACGGCTGCGCCAGCAAGTTTCAGTCGCATTCGCATCTCCTCTGTTGCGGTAGCCTATAAACACACGCCCCGTCACGACGGTTGCGCACTTATAGCCTGGGATATGTTACGAATTGTATCTCCGCTCAGATCAGACCGGGCGCGCATCCGGCCGATCCCGATCGAAGACAGATCAGCGCCGGCCGACCGTCTCGTCAGCCGGTCCTGCGGGACGTCCCGCGGACAGAGCCCGTCACCGGTTCGGACAAATCCAGACACCGGTTCCCTCCGAGCCGCGCAGCCGGGCCTGGACGGCCGCGCGCGTCAGGCCGCGGCCGACGATGCGGCCCTCCGGGACGAGGCGGCATCGCGGGCGGGGTGTCGTCCGGGATGCGCTGAGGCCTGTCGGCATCGGCCATGCGACCTTCCGGTGCTTCTGCCATGATCGCTCGTCCCATGATCGCCGCAAGACGGTCTTCATCGCCGCAAGACGGTCTTCACGAAGCGTTGGAAGCGGCCTCGAACCCGGACGGGACCTTGGGGCCGGGCCTTGCGCCCGGAGTGGCGCGATGCCCGGCCCTGCGGCCATGCCGAACCTGATCGGGGGACTCATGAGGCCCGGCACAACGCTGCGAATATCTGGGACGCGACAGTTGTTACGTCGACGATCGGCGATGCCGTCGAGATATGCGCGCCATCGGCGTGCTCAATGGTGCAGACGCATCATTTTGCCCGGATTTTACCGGGTCAGATGCAGTTTTGTTGCTTGCTGTCCTCGGGCCGCGGATGAGGCATAATGCCGATGAGCCGCCGCGCCTCGCGAAGACGGCGGGACCCGGCGCCCCGGGTCGAAAGGCGAGGGGCCGGGCGATGGCCGCCTGGGCGCGCGCGCCGATGCGGTCGGGTTCGAACGGCGATGCGGAGGAGTCCGAGTCGCTCATGCCGCCCCCATGGCCTTGGCCAGGCGTTCGCGGGCGCGGCTGACGCGGCTCTTCACGGTGCCGGTCTGACATCCCAGGACGACCGCGGCCTCGTCGTAGAGCAATCCGTCGACCATCACGAGGAGCAGCGTCTCGCGGTGTTCGGCCGTCAGGCCGTTCAGGGCGGCCTGAAGCTCGATCAGTCCGACACGATGCTCCTGCTCGGGCTCCAGGCGCAGGGTCGCCGCGAAGGCACCGTCGACATCCTCGACCTCGCGGCGAAGCCGCTTGCGCTGATTGAGGAAGGTGTTCCGCAGGATCGTGAACAGCCAGGCGATCAGCCTTGTCCCGGGCTCGAACCGGGCCCGGTTCTCCCAAGCCCGCAGGAGGGTGGTCTGAACGAGGTCGTCGGCCTCGGCGGCGTTCTGGCACTGGGAGAAGGCATACCGGCGAAGCCGCGGAACGGCGGCGATCAGGTCGGTCCGGAACGGATCGGGCACCTGTCCGTCCGCCTGCGCCGCGGACAGGGCACTTCGCAGCCGAACCAGAACCTGACCGAGACGGGAATCCGCCGCGACGTCACCGGGGAACGGAACAATCTCGTTCAATCGCCGGCCGATCAGATCCTGAATCGGTCGTGGCAATCTCTGATCGTCCGAAGAGGATTTCGGCACTCTGACATCTGTCTGCACGGATGATCGCCCTCGGGTCTGGAACAGACGATGATGTGCTCGGCGCTGGAGAAGCCGAAGCCGCTGGAGGCTTGTGATTGGGCAATCACATTCACGTCAATGATCCAGATATACCAGACAATCGCGGATCGGACGCGGAACTGCCTGCCCACGCACTTGTTACGACCGGGACTTGGAAAGCGGCGCGGTGCGCCATGGGAGATCCAGTGACACTCGGCGTCGATACGCAGGACCACGTACGGACGAGGGCCGACCCGGAAGGGGCATGGAGCCCGGGGACGCGTGGCGGCCCAGGGATCTTCGTCGGGGAACGCGGCCTCCGTCGCGCTCGCCGCAACCCGGTTGGAACGCCGGCATCCAGGTAGATAACCCCGGTCTACCGGTACGCCTGCATCATTGATGGGGGTTCGTCCGGGACCATCTGTGGGTCCAGCGAACGGCCGCGACCTGCGCGGCGATGTCCCTCCCGCCCGTTGGCCCGCCGCGGCCCCGTCCATCCCATCCCTGAGGATCCCATGCGTCCCACCAAGCCCTCCGCACCCGGTTCGGCCCCCGCTTCGACCGACGCGGTCAAGGGCTCGGTCAAGGAAGCCATCGGGAAGCTGATCGGCGACCGGCAGGTCGAGGCCGAGGGTCGGTCCCAGCAGGAATCCCCCCTGTCCGACGGTCCCCCGAAGACCCGCCCGAAGTCGGACAAGACCAACCCCAAACCCTAGCTTCGGCCGCGCGCCGCGCGACGAACCCCAGCCACGAACACAGCAAGGACAACCATCATGGTCGACACGGATCGCATCACGGGCGCCGCCAAGGAGCTCGGCGGCAAGGTTCAGGGCACGGTGGGCGATCTCACCGGCTCGAAGCGGGACTCGCTCGAGGGCCGTGCCCGCGAGGCGCAAGGCGCCGCCGAGACCCTCTACGGCCAGGCCAAGGACACCGTCCGCGACGCCGCCGAGCACGTGGCCGACACCGCCCGCGAGATCGGCGGCAGGGTTCGCGACACGGTCGGCAACCTGATCGACTCCGACGACGTCGAGGACCGCGCGCGCCGCGCCCAGGGGGCAGCCGGCGACACCTACGACCGCGCCGAGCGGTCCGTGCGCCGGGCCGGCCGCGAGGCCTACGACAGGGCCGAGGACGCCTACGAGACCGGTGGCCGCTCTCTGCGCCAGGGCGGGCGCGAGGTGAGCCACCAAGTCGCCGAGCATCCCGTGGCCGCCCTGCTGGTGGCCGGCCTCCTCGGCTACGGCCTCGGCCTGCTCATTCACGGCCGCGACTGATCCGCAGAGCCGCGACAGATCGATCCCACCGCGCCGGGACTGCGCGGTGGGATCGGCGAACACCCCCGACTGACCCCTCGAACGACCGAACGTCTCGGACGACCGACCACCCGGAGTACCTATCCCGTGTCCACGTCCCCCCTTCTCGCGACCCCGGCCGTCTCGGCCGACACCCGTACCGTGCTCCTGAACCAGGTCTCCTGGGGCGCCATCTTCGCCGGCGCCGTCACCGCCCTGGTGACCCAGGTCATCCTCAACATGGT
>NZ_JCBANU010000040.1:0-23311 GCF_059816145.1 Methylobacterium sp. 001424705
GCGGGCGTAGCTCAGTCGGTTAGAGTGCCGGCCTGTCACGCCGGAGGTCGCGGGTTCGAGTCCCGTCGCCCGCGCCATCGCGTTCCGCACGCACCATCTCGTCTTCTCCCCGCCGCGCCCTACCCTTCCCGAATATTCTTCGGAGGGCGACAGGTGTCGGGTGTCTTCTTCCTCTACTTCACCGTCTGCCTCGCCCGCGCGCCCGATACCTGCGAATCGCGCAGGCTCGCTCTCGACGTGGACGACGCCCCGGCCTGCCTGCACGTGGCGCAGCCGCAGCTGGCGCAGTGGATCGGCAGCCATCCCGAATTCCGCATCACCGCCTGGCGCTGCGGCGCGCCGCCCCGCGATCGCGGCACGCGGATCTGACTTTGCCCCGTGACCGGGGAGACACAGGCGCCCCTCCGGCGCGCGAACCCGTGCGGGCCGCCGCGTTTTCGCCGCATGGAATGCGGAGGCGAAGGGCCGACAGGCCCATTCCCGAGATCCGTCCGCACCGATGCGCTTTCCCCGTTCCGCCTCTCCGCGCCCGCCGCTCCGCCTCGGCGCGGGCGCCCTCGGCCTCGCCGTCCTGCTGGCGCTGGCCGGCTGCGGCACCCCCACCCTCCTCGCCCCCGACCAGCCCACCAGCCTCGTCATCCTGGACGAGCAGGCGGCCGCCGCCGCGATCTCGCGCTACCGGGCGCAGCACGGCCTCGGCCCGGTGGTGATCGATTCGAGCCTGATCCGGGCCGCTTCGTATCAGGCGGCCTCCAACGCGAAGGCCGGCCGCCTCAGCCACGAGATCGGCGGCACCTTCGATTCCCGCATGGCCCAGGCCGGCTTCGGCCGGAGTTACGCCGCGGAGAACCTCAGCGCCGGCTCGGCCACCTTCGACGAGGTGCTGGCCCGCTGGAAGGCCTCGAGCGAGCACAACAGGAACATGCTGATCCCGCAGCTCCGGCGCATCGGCATCGCCCGCGTTGACGCGCCGGGCACCCGTTACAAGCGCTACTGGGCCCTGGTGATGGCCGGCGGCTGAGACGTTGCGCACGGGCCTTCGCGGCCGGCGGCGCGGTGCCCCCTCAGAGTGCCCCGGTCCGGGCCGCGGGTCCCGCCGCCTCGTGGGGCTGGGCGCGCGCCTGCGCGCCCTGGATCAGGCGCTCGCTGGTGAGCTTCAGGAAGGAGAAGCCGAATTCCGGGTTCTGGTCATAGAGCTGCTTGACCTCCGAATCGGAGATTCGCAGGGCCTGCCCCGCCTCGACGCAGATCAGCGAGGCGGTCCGGGTGTTGCTCGGCGAGAGCAGCCCGAGCTCGCCGACGACCCCGCCGGCCCGCACCGCGATCTCGTATTCCGGAATGCGGAAGCGACCGCTCTCCACGTCGAACATCTCGCCCGCGTCATCGCCCTGGCGGAAGACGGTCCGCCCCGCCCGGAAGCGGACCGCGCGGCCGAAGGGCCGGAGCCAGTCGGGGAGAGGTCGCCCTCGGCCGCCGCCTCCCCCTGGCGCACGAGGCGCACCATCTGCCAGAGCCGACAGGCGTTGAAGGGGATCTGGATCGCCTCGGTGAGGACCACCGGTCAGCTCCCGATCAGCAGGCCATAGATGATGACGGCCACGCTGGCGACGAGGGCGATGATCCGCAGCGGGATCATGGTGGTCATCGCCGAGGCCGTGATGGTGAGAGCCGTGCCGGAATACCCGATGGCCTCGACCCCATCGATGCCGACCCCGGTCATCGCAGGGTTCCGGCCGATCGCGCCCTCTCAGCCCCGCACATCGTCGGCATCCGCCTCGGCGAGACCATCCTGCAGGGAGCGGATGATCGTCCGCATCTCCGGCACCATGGCGATCGCCTTGGCGATGCGCTGCGCCTCCTCCCGGGTCATCGCGCCCGTGGCCGCATGGGCACCGGCCTCCTCCGAAAAGTAGGTCCAGGCCACGGCCAAGCCCTCTCCGTCCTCGACGCAGAAGCTTCCGTCCCGCTCGACCACGATCCAGGGCGGCGGGAATCCCCGGGCCGGCCTCGCGTGGATCTCGGCATCGTCCGCCACGGGACACCTCAGCGTTGGGGCAAGGTCGCAATCGCCGCGTTGCGACTGGTGGGCGGTGACGGGCTCGAACCGCCGACCCTCTCCGTGTAAAGGAGACGCTCTACCAACTGAGCTAACCGCCCGGAGCGCCGGCCTTCGTCGCGCGGCGCGACGGCTTCGTAGCGGACGCGCGGGCGGGCGCGCAACCCCCTCCCCCGGCGGCCCTTGGGTCCGGGCATGAAAAAGGCCCCGGCATGCCTGCCGGGGCCTCGTTTCGGGTCAGAGTTGCATCGACCTCAGTGGGCGATGACCGTCGCGGAATCGTCGTCGGCGATGACCGGGCGGACCTTCGGTGCCGGCTCTTCCCATTCGATCGCCTCGGGGACCCGAACCAGAGCGTGCTGGAGCACCTGGTCCATCCGCGAGACCGGGATGATCTCCATCCCGTTCTTCACGCTGTCGGGCACCTCGGCGATGTCCTTGGCGTTCTCCTCGGGGATGAGGACCGTCTTGATGCCGCCGCGGAGCGCCGCGAGCAACTTCTCCTTCAGGCCGCCGATGGGGAGCACGCGGCCCCGCAGGGTGACCTCGCCCGTCATCGCCACGTCGCGGCGCACCGGGATGCCCGTCAGCGTCGAGATGATCGCGGTCGCCATGCCGATGCCGGCGGACGGACCGTCCTTCGGGGTCGCCCCCTCGGGAACGTGGACGTGGATGTCCCGGCGGTCGAACAGCGGCGGCTCGATGCCGAAGTCGACGGCCCGCGAGCGGACGTAGCTCGCCGCGGCGGAGATCGACTCCTTCATCACGTCGCGCAGGTTGCCCGTCACCGTCATCTTGCCCTTGCCGGGCATCATGACGCCCTCGATCGTCAGCAACTCGCCGCCGACCTCGGTCCAGGCCAGACCCGTGACCACGCCAACCTGATCCTCCTCGTCGATTTCGCCGTAGCGGAACTTCGGCGGGCCGAGGAAGACCGGCAGGTTCTCCTCGGTGACGGCGACAGCCTTCACCTTGGTGATGAGGATCTCCTTCACCGCCTTACGGATCAGGTTGGAGATCTCCCGCTCCAGGTTGCGGACGCCCGCCTCCCGCGTATAGCGACGGATGAGCATCAACAGGCCGGAATCGTCGACCTGCCACTCCTTGGCGTCGAGACCGTGCTTCTTCACGGCGCCCGGGATCAGATGCTTGCGCGCGATCTCGAGCTTCTCTTCCTCGGTGTAGCCAGCGATGCGGATCACCTCCATGCGGTCCATCAGGGGCGCCGGGATGTTCAGCGTGTTGGCGGTGGTGACGAACATCACGTTCGAGAGGTCGTAATCCACCTCCAGATAGTGGTCGTTGAACGTGGCGTTCTGCTCCGGGTCGAGGACCTCCAGCAGGGCGGCCGACGGGTCGCCCCGGAAGTCCATACCCATCTTGTCGATCTCGTCGAGCAGGATGAGCGGGTTGGAGGTCTTCGCCTTGCGCATCGACTGGACGATCTTGCCGGGCATCGACCCGATATAGGTCCGGCGGTGACCGCGGATCTCGGCCTCGTCGCGCACGCCGCCCAGCGACATGCGCACGAACTCACGGCCCGTCGCCTTGGCGATGGACTTACCCAGCGAGGTCTTGCCGACGCCGGGAGGACCGACGAGGCACAGGATCG
This sequence comes from Methylobacterium sp. 001424705, assembly GCF_059816145.1. NCBI lineage: Bacteria > Pseudomonadati > Pseudomonadota > Alphaproteobacteria > Hyphomicrobiales > Methylobacteriaceae > Methylobacterium > Methylobacterium sp. 001424705. The sequence continues at coordinate 3,669 of NZ_JCBANU010000040.1, forward strand.
GACCCGTGAGCTTGTTCGCCCGCTGCTGCACGGCGAGGTACTCGACGATCCGCTCCTTCACCTTGTCGAGGCCGAAATGGTCCTCGTCGAGCATGACCTGGGCGCCGAGGAGATCCTTCTTGATCTTCGAGCGCTTGCCCCACGGGATACCGAGCATCCAGTCGAGGTAGTTGCGCACCACGGTCGCCTCGGCCGACATCGGCGACATCTGGCGCAGCTTCTTGAGCTCCGCCACCGCCTTGTCGCGGGCTTCCTTGGTGAACTTGGTCTTCTCGATCTTCTCCTCGAGCTCGGCCAGCTCGTCCTTGCCGTCCTCGGAGTCGCCCAGCTCCTTCTGGATCGCCTTCATCTGCTCGTTCAGGTAGTACTCGCGCTGAGTCTTCTCCATCTGCCGCTTGACGCGGGTCCGGATGCGCTTCTCCACCTGGAGCACGGAGATCTCGCTCTCCATCAGCGACAGCACGCGCTCGAGGCGCTGCGCGACCGTGGGGATCTCCAGGATCGCCTGCTTGTCGGCGATCTTGACGGCGAGGTGCGAGCCCACGGTGTCGGCGAGCTTCGAAGGCTCGTCGATCTGGGTCACCGCGGAGACGACCTCGGGCGAGATCTTCTTGTTGAGCTTCACGTAGTTCTCGAACTCGGCGATGACCGAGCGCGCCAGGGCCTCCGCCTCGACGCTGTCGCCGAGCTCGTCGGTGAGGGTCTCGGCCTCGGCCTCGTAGTAGGTGTCGGACTTGGTGAAGCGGGCGATCTTGGCGCGGCCGGCGCCTTCGACCAGCACCTTCACGGTGCCGTCGGGCAGCTTCAGGAGCTGCAGCACGCTGGCGAGCGTGCCGATCTTGTAGATGGCGTCCGTCGAGGGATCGTCCTCGCTGGCATTGATCTGCGTCGCCAGCAGGATGTGCCGGTCGGTGCGGACCGCCTCCTCGAGGGCGCGGATCGACTTCTCGCGGCCGACGAAGAGCGGCACGATGATGTGGGGGAACACGACGATGTCGCGCAAGGGGAGGACGGCATAGGAGCCCGTCGAGCCCGGAACGACCGGCTGGCGCGATTTCGATTGAGTCATATCGGACTTCCTCATGATGGACGCCGGGCAGTCACTCCTCCCAGGGAGCAAGCATCCTGCCAGGGGCCGACCGGGCCGCGAGGGGGTCGGAAGTGTCTTAAGGGACGGTCTTGGAAGACAGTCTGGAAAACGGTCTTGGACGGTGCGGCTGGTGGCGGGACACCGCACCTCAGGGGGTGAGCGTACGGCCGTCGCGCTGAGGCTTCAGATGGAAATCGGGGCGGATGGTTTCAAGCATCCGCCCCGAGGCTCGACCCAGACCTGACGAGACCCGCGCGGGGCCTCAGGCGCTGACGCTGGCCGGGGCTTCCTTGTTGCGGTCGCCGTGGATGTAGAGCGGCCGGGCCTTGCCCTCGACCACCTCGGGGCCGATCACGACCTGCTCGACGGACTCGAGGCCCGGCAGGTCGTACATCGTCTCCAGGAGGATGGTCTCCAGGATGGAGCGCAGGCCGCGGGCGCCGGTCTTCCGCTCGATCGCCTTGCGGGCGACCATGGAGAGGGCCTCCTCCTGGAAGGTCAGGTCGACGTTCTCCATCTCGAACAGGCGCTGGTACTGCTTGACCAGGGCGTTCTTCGGCTCCTGCAGGATGCGCTTCAGGGCGGTCTCGTCGAGGTCCTCCAGGGTCGCCAGCACGGGCAGGCGGCCGACGAACTCGGGGATGAGGCCGAACTTCAGCAGGTCCTCGGGCTCCACGTTGCGGAAGATCTCCCCGGTGCGGCGGTCGTCCGGGGCCTGCACGGTCGCGCCGAAGCCGATCGAGGTCCCCTTGCCGCGGGCCGAGATGATCCGCTCGAGGCCCGCGAAGGCGCCGCCGCAGATGAACAGGATGTTGGTGGTGTCGACCTGCAGGAATTCCTGCTGCGGGTGCTTGCGGCCGCCCTGTGGAGGCACGGAGGCGACGGTGCCTTCCATGATCTTCAGCAGCGCCTGCTGCACGCCCTCGCCCGAGACGTCGCGGGTGATCGACGGGTTGTCCGACTTGCGCGAGATCTTGTCGATCTCGTCGATGTAGACGATGCCGCGCTGCGCCCGCTCGACGTTGTAGTCGGAGGCCTGGAGCAGCTTCAGAATGATGTTCTCGACGTCCTCGCCGACGTAGCCGGCCTCCGTCAGGGTCGTGGCGTCCGCCATGGTGAACGGCACGTCGAGGATGCGGGCCAGGGTCTGGGCCAGCAGCGTCTTGCCCGAGCCGGTCGGCCCGATCAGCATGATGTTCGACTTCGCCAGCTCGACGTCGTTGTGCTTCGAGGCGTGGGCGAGGCGCTTGTAGTGGTTGTGGACCGCGACCGAGAGGACCTTCTTCGCGAAATCCTGACCGATGACGTAGTCATCGAGGACGCGGCGGATTTCCTTCGGGGTCGGCACCCCATCGCGCGACTTCACCAGGGAGGATTTCGACTCCTCACGGATGATGTCCATGCACAGTTCGACACACTCGTCGCAGATGAACACCGTCGGGCCCGCGATCAGCTTGCGGACCTCGTGCTGGCTCTTGCCGCAAAACGAGCAGTACAGCGTGCTCTTCGAGTCGTTGCCGCCAGTCTTGCTCATATCGGTCTCCGTTCGCGGGCATGGCGCCGGTCCGGGGCGCACACGCATCCTTCGAATTTAATGGCGTCCGCCTAAAGAAACAGTCACCTGCGCGCATCTGCCGACTTCGATCAGACTGGCGATGCAAGCACGCGACCGCGACGGGATCAAGGCAGGCGCCCAAAAAGCGCCCCGCCTCGAAACGACGCGCCGGGTCGGACGGCCCGGCGGTCCCGGTCGGGCTTACGCGGCGACGGGCTCCGGCCGCTTCTGGATCACCTCGTCGATGAGCCCGAACTCCTTGGCGGCGTCGGCCGTCATGAAGTTGTCGCGCTCCAGTGCCTGGACGATGGTGTCGTAGTCGCGGCCGGTGTGCTTCACGTAGATCTCGTTGAGGCGCTTCTTGAGGGCCTCGATCTCGCGGGCATGGATCAGGATGTCGGTGGCCTGGCCCTGGAAGCCGCCGGAAGGCTGGTGGACCATGATCCGGGCGTTCGGCAGGGCGAAGCGGTGGCCGGGCTCGCCGGCGGTGAGCAGCAGCGAGCCCATCGACGCGGCCTGGCCGACGCAGAGCGTGGTCACGGGGCAGCGGATGAACTGCATGGTGTCGTAGATCGACAGGCCGGAGGTCACGACGCCGCCCGGCGAGTTGATGTAGAAGGAGATTTCCTTCTTGGGGTTCTCGGCCTCGAGGAACAGCAGCTGCGCGACGATCAGCGATGCGCCGTAATCCTCGACCGGGCCGGTCAGGAAGATGATGCGCTCGCGAAGCAGGCGCGAGTAGATGTCGAAGGCACGCTCACCGCGGCTCGACTGCTCGACCACCATGGGCACGAGCGCGCTGTTATAATAGTCGACCGGATCTCTCATCATCACGTGCCCCAGCTACAAGGGGTCCGGCCGCGCCGCGAATCGGGCGCGCACCGGACGTTTCAGCGAACTACGGCGATGGTGAACATCGCCTTACTCTCGAGCCCGCCGCCCTCGTGGGAGCAGCCGGGCTCAATCGGCCTTGGCGACGGCGAGCAGGCCCTCGTCGGTTCCGGTCGAGGCGGACGCGTCGGTCGCGCTCTTCGTCTCGGACTGGCCCTCGGCACCCGCCTCGGCGTCGTCCTCGTCGGCGAACAGCGCCTCCTTCGAGACCGGCTCCTCGGTGAGCGTCACCTGCGCGAGCACGTGGTCGACGACCTTCTCCTCGAAGATCGGCGCACGGAGCTCGGCGAGCGCCTGGGCGTTCTTGCGGTAGAAGTCCCAGACCTGCTGCTCCTGTCCGGGATACTGCCTCACCCGGGCGATCAGCGCCTGGTTCACCTCGTCGTCCGAGACCTTGATATCGGCCGTCTCACCGACCTGTGCAAGCACCAAGCCGAGGCGGACGCGACGCTCGGCGATTTTGCGGTACTCGGCGGTCGCCTTCTCCTCGGTGGTGCCCTCGTCCTCGAAGGTCTTCTCGCGGGACTTCAGGTCCTGCTCGACCTGGGCCCAGACGGCGGCGAATTCCTGGTGGACGAGGCTCGGGGGCAGCTCGAAGGCGTACTTCGTGTCGAGGGCGTCGAGCAGGTCCTTCTTGAGCTTGCGGCGGGACTGTGCCTCGAAGTCGCTGCCGATGGCGGCGGAGACCGCCTCCTTGAGCTTCTCGAGGGACTCCATGCCGAAGGTCTTGGCGAGCTCGTCGTCGATCTTGGTCTCGCCCGGGGCCTGGATCGCCGTGACGGTCACGTCGAACTCGGCATCCTTGCCGGCGAGGTGGGCGGCGCCGTAGGCCTCCGGGAAGGTCGACTTCACGACGCGCTTGTCACCGACCTTGGCGCCGACGAGCTGCTCCTCGAAGCCGGGGATGAACGAGCCGGAGCCGAGCTCCAGGTCGATGCCCTCGCCCGTGCCGCCCTCGAACTCGGTGCCGTCGATGCGGCCGACGAAGTCGATGGTGACGCGGTCGCCGGTCTCGGCGGCGGCACCCTCCTCGCGGGGGGCGAAGGCGCGGTTGGAGGAGGCCATGCGGGTGATGGCCTCGTCGACCTCCGCGTCGGAGGGCTTGGCCACCTGCTTCGTCAGGCTGACGTCGGACAGGTCGACGAGCTCGAAGGTGGGCAGCACCTCGAGGGCGACGTTGAAGGAGACGTCGTCCTTGGCGTCGAGGGCGCGCTCGACGATCGACTGCTCGCCGGGGAACTCGATCTTGGGCTCGAGAGCGAGCTTGAGGTTGTTCTCCGTGACGATCTTCTGGTTCGCCTCGTTGACGGCGTTCTGCAGCACGTCGGCCATGACCGAGCGGCCGTAGAGCTTGCGCAGATGCGCGACCGGCACCTTGCCGGGACGGAAGCCCTTGATCTGGGCCTTGTCCTTGAGGGTCGACAGCTCGCTGGTCAGGCGCTCCTCGAGCTCGTTCGCGGCGAGCAGGACCTGAAACTCGCGCTTCAGTCCCTGGGAGAGTGTCTCGGTCACCTGCATGGTCGTCTTTCCGCTGTCGTCCGTGTGATCGCGCAAATTCGGTTGGTCCCTCGCGGCCCGCTCCTGCGGGCCCCACGAGGTCGGCGCCGGAACGATGCGCCGCCGGGGGCCGGCTTCGTGCAGCGGGCCGGCCGGCCATCGCACTGAGCCAATCCGTTCCCGATGGCGATGGACTGGTGCGGGCGGAGGGGCTCGAACCCCCACGTCTTGCGACACTGGAACCTAAATCCAGCGCGTCTACCAGTTCCGCCACGCCCGCAAGCGCCAACGCCCGGCGCGCTTTCCGCCGCCAGAGCGGGGTCCTATAGCACGCGCGCCACGGGCCGCAGCAAAAAAATCGGGGCCTGCCGCCGATCGCTCCCGGCATCGGCGACCGCCGCCGGGGGGCGATTTGGCGTCCGCCGAATCCGCATTCTACAAGCGCTGCCCGGACCGCGATCACCGCCTGGACGCGCGCCGCGCCCTGCCCTCCCCCGATGCCGAGGTTTCATGCCGAACACCCGATCGCTCGTCCCGAACGATCCCGTCTCGGCCTCGCGCCGCGCCCTGCTGGGCGGCGTCGCGGCCCTGGCCCTGCTGCCCCACGGCGCCCGCGCGCAGGGGACGAAGGCGCCGTCCGCCCCGGCCGCTTCAGTGCCCGCCCCGGCCGCTGCGGGCCCCGCCCGCACCCTGACGGCGGCCCCCGGCACCCTGCGCCTGAAACCCGAGCCGGCCGCCGCGACGCCGGTCTGGTCGTTCGACGGCCAGGCCGCGCCGCCCGTGGTGCGGATCCGGCTCGGCGAGACGGCGCGGCTGAAGGTCGAGAACAGGACGGACAAGCCGCTTAGCCTGCACTGGCACGGGGTGCGCAACCAGAATCCCATGGACGGCGTCGGCGGCGTCACCCAGGCGCCGATCGCCCCGGGCGCCGACTTCACCTACGCGTTCGTGCCGCCGGATGCCGGCACCTTCCTGATTCGTCCGCTGGTGGTCGGCGGCTCGAGCGAGCCCTCGGGCCGGGGCCTCGCCGGCGCCCTGGTGGTCGAGGAGGCCACGCCCCCGGCCGTGGACCAGGACCTGACCCTGCTGATGCAGGACTGGCGTCTCGACGACGCGACGACCCTGCTGCCCTTCGGCCAGCCGCTCTTCGCGGCGAGCTCGGGGCGCCTCGGCAGCCTCGTCACCCTGAACGGCGTGCCGGTGCCGGCCCCGATCACGGCCCGTCCGGGCAGCCGCCTGCGGCTGCGCCTCGGCAACGTCTGCAACGCCCGCGGCACCCGCATCCGCTTCGACGGCGTGAAGGTCTACGTGCTGGCGGTCGACGGCCAGCCCACCGACACCTTCGAGCCCCTGCGCGCCACCCTGCCCTTCCCGCCCGGCACCCGCTACGACCTCATGCTCGACATGCCCACCGAGGCCGGCGCCAAGGGCGCGATCACGGCGCTGATCGGCAACGGCATCGCGCTCGCGACCCTCTCGACCACGGCGGAAGCCGCCGCACCGCCGCGACCGCCGATCGCCAAGATCGGCGACAATCCCCTGCTGCCGGCCGAGGTGAAGCTGCAGAACGCGGTCCGGCGCGACATCACCCTCACGGGGGGCGCCCGCCTCGACAAGGACAAGCCCGCCGCCGAGCCGGTCTATACCGGCGACCCGTCCCGGGTCTGGTCGGTGAACGGCGCCCCCGGCACGGCCGGGATGGCGCCGCTCTTCTCGGTCAAGCGCGGCCAGGTGGTGGTGCTGGCGATCCGGAACGAGACCGCCTTCCCGCAGTCGCTGCACCTGCACGGCCACGTCTTCCGGCTGCTCCACCCCCTCGACGACGGCTGGGAGCCCTACTGGCTCGACACCTTCCAGCTTCTCGAAGGCCGCACGGCGCGGATCGCCTTCAAGGCGGACAATCCGGGACGCTGGCTCATCAGCGCCACGGTGCTGGAGCGCTTCGACACCGGGCTCTGGACCCTGTTCGAGGTCACCTAGGCCCCGAGCAGCGCGCGGAGAACCTCGGGCATCCTCTCCGGCAGGTCCTCGGCGATCAGGCCCGGCCCGTGGCGCAGACCCGCATCGCCGTGGAGCCAGACCGCCGCGGCCGCCGCCTCGAACGGGTCCATCCCCTGGGCCAGGAGCCCGGCGACGAGGCCGGCCAGGACGTCGCCGGCGCCGGCGGTGCCGAGATAGGGCGTGCCGTGATCGTTGATGGCGGCCCGGCCATCGGGGGCGGCGACGACCGTATCGGCGCCCTTGAGGACCACGACGGCGCCGGCCAGGGCAGCGGCGCGGCGGGCGCGCGTCAGCTTGTCCGCCTCCGGATCGACCGCGTCCGTACCCTCGAACAAGCGGGCGAACTCGCCCTCGTGCGGCGTCAGCACCGCGGCGGACCCGCCATCGGAGAGGTGGGCCCCCAGGAGGGCGGCCTGCCCCGTGAAGCTCGTCAGGGCGTCGGCGTCGAGGACGAGGGTGCGCCCCGCCGCGGCCGCCACCGCCACGAGATCGCGGGTGGCCGCGCCGATTCCGAGGCCCGGGCCGGCCAGGACCACGTTGAGGCGCTCGTCCACGAGGAGGTCGTCGAGGTCGTCGGCGCTGTCGCAGGCGCGCAGCATGAGGGCGGTGCAGTGGGCGGCGTTCTCCGCCAGGGCTGCGCTCGGCGAGACCAGGGTGACGAGGCCGGCGCCCACGCGCAGCGCGGCGCGGGCCGCCATCCGGGCCGCCCCCGTGCGATAGGCGGGGCCGGAGAGGACGAGGGCGTGCCCGCGCGTGTACTTGTGGCTCGCGGCACTCAGCCGCGGAAAGGCCGCCTCCCAGAGGCCCGGGCCGTTGCGCCAGGACGGCGCGGCTCCGGCGAGGCCCGCCTCCAGCGCGTCCGCGCCGGTCCCGATCTCGGCCACCCGCAGGGTGCCGCAATGGCTCCGTCCGGGCTGGAGCAGGTGTCCGGGCTTCAGGGCCACGAAGGTGACGGTCTCGGTCGCCAGCACCGCGACGCCGCGCACGGCGCCGGTGTCGCCGTCGATCCCGCTGGGCACGTCGACGGCGAGGACGGGGCAGGCGGCCTGCCCGAGCCGGTTCACCAGGGCGGCGACGTCCCCCTCGAGATCGCGTGCGAGACCTGCGCCGAACAGGGCGTCGACGACGAGGCCGTAGGCCGAGAGATCGCCGACCGCCGAAAGCGCGAGCACCGGTCCAATCCAGGCCTTCGCCGCCTCGGCCGCATCGCCGGACAACGCCGCGGGCGGCACCAGCCCGGCGAGGTCCACCGGATGGCCGGCCTCGACGAGGCGGCGGGCCGCCACGTAGCCGTCGCCGCCGTTGTTGCCCGGTCCGCACAGGACGAGGATGCGCGCACCCGCCCCGGCCAGCACGCGGGCCCGCTCCGCCACGGCGGCCCCGGCCCGCTCCATCAGGGCGAGGCCGGGGGTTCCGGCCGCGATCGCGGCCGCATCGACCCGGCGCATCGCCTCGACGTTGAGCAGATGCAGGGTGGTCATGGGGGATTCCTTCTGGAACGCGTGCCGGGATGTCTGCCGGTTGCTCGTCTGGGGCTCATGAAACGGCCTCAGGCCCGCCATCCGCTCAAACGATTTGCGGCACCTGCATGTTTGTTGTGCAGTTTTCCGCCCTCACCGAACAAATCGGCGTGGCGAAGGCGGGACGGCGATGATACCAACGATGGATCAAGAAGCATCGAGGTCAGGCCCGCCCGGCATGAAGAAGATCGAAGCGATCATCAAGCCTTTCAAACTGGACGAGGTGAAGGAAGCTCTGCAGGAGGTCGGCCTCCAGGGCATCACCGTGATCGAGGCGAAGGGTTTCGGACGCCAGAAGGGCCACACCGAACTCTATCGCGGGGCCGAGTACGTGGTCGACTTCCTGCCCAAGGTGAAGCTCGAGATCGTCCTGTCGGATGCCCTCGTGGAGGGTGCCGTCGAGGCGATCCGCAAGTCGGCCCAGACCGGGCGCATCGGCGACGGCAAGATCTTCGTTTCGACCATCGAGGAAGCCATCCGCATCCGCACCGGCGAGACCGGGACCGACGCGATCTGAGGCCTCGGGTCCCCGACCCGGACGCCCGGCGAAAGACTCCGCCCCGTGGACGATCGACGGGAAGGCCTCGCGCGGACACCCCCTCGGCCTGGATCCGGCCTCGTTCCCGGAGAGGCGCCCCGGAGGTCCCGCCGCACCGCTCGGCGCGCTCCGATTCTCCCCCGCCATGCGGACAGACGCGCGCGGCGTCACGGACATCCGATCCCATCAGGGCTCTCCGACCTGCCAAGACGGCCGAAAGGCGGATCTAAGTTTCTGTTTTTGCGTCTGTTCTCGCGGCGGCCCGGTGCCGAGCGCCGAGAAATTGCGCTGGCCCGGACGCTCCACCTGCGCTAAACGCTCGACGCCCAAGACGCTCCACGCCCGCGACGCTCGACGGCTAAGACCCTTCCGCTCTGCGGCGCGCCGGCGCACGCTGCGGCAAAACCACGGCCGCAACGGGCCGAGACATGAAGGAGACCCCCAAGGATGGCCAAGACAGCAGCCGACGTCCTGAAGGAAATCAAGGACAACGACGTCAAGTACGTCGACCTTCGGTTCACCGATCCGCGCGGTAAGTGGCAGCACGTCACGTTCGACGTCTCGCTGATCGACGACGAGATGTTCTCCGAAGGCACGATGTTCGACGGCTCGTCGATCGCCGGCTGGAAGGCCATCAACGAATCCGACATGCTGCTGATGCCGGACCCGGCCACCGCCTGCATGGATCCGTTCTTCTCGGCCTCGACCATGTCGATCGTCTGCGACGTGCTCGAGCCCTCCACCGGCGCGCCCTACAGCCGCGACCCGCGCGGCACCGCCAAGCTGGCTGAGGCCTTCCTGAAGTCCACCGGCATCGGCGACACCATCTATGTCGGTCCCGAGGCCGAGTTCTTCGTGTTCGACGACGTGAAGTTCGGCTCCGACCCGTACCACACCGGCTTCCAGCTCGATTCGACCGAGCTGCCGACCAACGGCTTCACCGACTACGAGGGCGGCAACCTCGGCCACCGCGTCGCCACCAAGGGCGGCTACTTCCCGGTGCCGCCGCAGGATTCGGCGCAGGACATGCGCGGCGAGATGCTGGCCGCCATGCAGTCCATGGGCGTGAAGGTCGAGAAGCACCACCACGAGGTGGCGTCCGCCCAGCACGAACTGGGCATGAAGTTCGACACCCTGACGCTGCTCGCCGACCACATGCAGATCTACAAGTACTGCATCCACCAGGTCGCCCAGAGCTACGGCAAGACCGCGACGTTCATGCCGAAGCCGGTCTACGGCGACAACGGCTCGGGCATGCACGTGCACCAGTCGATCTGGAAGGACGGCAAGCCGCTCTTCGCCGGCGACAAGTACGCCGACCTCTCGCAGGAGTGCCTCTGGTACATCGGCGGCATCATCAAGCACGCCAAGGCGCTGAACGCCTTCACCAACCCGTCGACCAACTCCTACAAGCGCCTGGTACCCGGCTACGAAGCCCCCGTGCTGCTCGCCTACTCGGCGCGCAACCGCTCGGCCTCCTGCCGCATCCCGTGGACGACGAACCCGAAGGCCAAGCGCGTCGAGGTCCGCTTCCCCGACCCGATGGCGAACCCCTACCTCGCCTTCTCGGCCCTGCTGATGGCCGGCCTCGACGGCATCATCAACAAGATCGATCCGGGCGCGGCCATGGACAAGGATCTCTACGACCTGCCGCCGCGCGAGCTGAAGAAGATCCCCACCGTCTGCGGCTCGCTCCGCGAGGCCCTGCAGAACCTCGACCGCGACCGCGCCTTCCTCAAGGCCGGCAACGTCTTCACCGACGACCAGATCGACTCCTTCATCGAGCTGAAGATGACGGAGGTCATGCGCTACGAGATGACCCCGCACCCGGTCGAGTTCACGATGTACTACTCGCTCTGAGAGCGACCGAGCCGGGCCGCGCGCCCGGCTCACCGGATGACGGCGCAACGCCGGGGCCTCGCGCGGGGCTCCGGCGTTGTGCGTTTCCGACGACCTGCGGAATCCCGACTGTGGGTCGCGGCAGGCCCCGAAGGCGGAACCATGACCCTGCCAGCGGGCTTGCCGCCCCGACGTGAGGGCCGGGACCGGGATGCAGACGGACGACCAGATTCAGCGATCCCGGCGGGGCGACCGCCTGGAGCGTACCAACGCCCTGGTGCAGACCCTCGCGATCCTCGCGGCTGGCGCATGGGCGGTCTACACCTTCATCTACGAGGCCCGGATCAAGCCGGCCCTGGAGCCGCCCGCCGTCTCGGTGACCACGAGCCTCGTGCGGGCCGGCGAGCGCGACCGGCACGTCGCCATCCGCTCCACGGTGACGCGCAAGAACGTCGGCCAGACCGGCGTGCGCGTACTCGGCCTCGTCTACAACGTCACGGGGGTACGGGTGCGCTTCGATGCGCCCTCCAGCGGCAAGCCCGAGGACGGGCAGGCGTCGGCGGATCGCACACGGACGGCGCGCGCCTACGACTTCGCGGGTTCCGGCGAGGCGATCCTGCGCGAGGGCCGGCTGTTCGCCGGCGCCACCGCGGCGGGGGGCGAGCCCTCCGATCTGAATCCCGGCGAGTCGGTCTCGCGCGACCTCATCGTCTATGCCGACCGCGACCGCTTCGACTTCGTCCGCTTCGAGGTCAGCCTCGCCTACACCAAGGGCGACGAGCCCCCGGTGCTCCTGACCTTCGAGACCGCCCCGAATGGGACCCTTGCGTTGAAGCCCGACGCGGATTGCCGGGCGGACCCGCAGACCTGCGATCGGCTCAAGACCACGGATTTCGGCACGGAATTCTCGCTCTGGTAAGGGCACGCGACACGGCGACATCGATTCAGCGACGAAGACGGATGCCTCGACGAATCGAACGCCCTGACGTGCCCGACGCCTCGTCACGCAATCTTGCGCACGATATTTCCGCGCACCGCCACCCGAAATCGGACTTTCCCCGCGCCTTGACGTAAGCAGGCTGCAAAGGCCTCCGCAGTCGCGAGACGGCCTGCACGATCGTGCGAGGAGTGAAACGCCATGCGGATGTCCCACCGCGCCGCCGCCCTGAGCGCTGGCCTGTTCCTCGCGGCCCTGGCCGCGCCCGTGACCGCCTGGGCCGCCGCGGGCGACGATGCGGCCGAGCGCGACGCGCGCTGGAAGAATCTGCAGCAATCGATCTTCGGAAACCGCCCGGTGGAGACCGCCAAGCCGCTGGTGCGGATGGACCTGCCGGACCGGGCCAACGACGCCTCCCTGGTGCCCCTGACCCTGACGATCGCCGACAAGGACCGGATCAAGGGCCTCTACCTCGTCATCGACGACAATCCGGCGCCGCTGGCCGCGCACTTCACCTTCGGCCCCGCCGCCGATCCGGAGGAGCTGAAACTGCGCGTCCGGGTCAACACCTACACCAACGTCCACGCGGTCGCGGAGACCAAGGACGGCGCGCTCGTGCAGAGCACCCAGTTCGTGAAGGCCTCCGGCGGCTGCTCGGCGCCCATGGGGATGACCGACGAGGAGGCGATGAAGGGCATGGGCGACATGCGCCTGAAATTCGCTGATGCGGCCCCGGGCAAGCCCATCGCCGCGACCCTGATGATCCGCCATCCGAACTTCACCGGCCTGCAGATGAATCAGGTCAGCCGCGAGTACACGCCCGCGCGCTACATCAACCGGATCAGCGTCACCTACGGCGGCAAGAACGTCTTCGTCATGGAGGGCGACATCTCGATCTCGGCCAACCCGGTGATCAATTTCGCCATGCTGCCGGAGGGCAAGGGTCCGGTCACGGTGGTGACGCAGGACAACCAGGGCGGACGCTGGGAGCGCAGCTTCGATGCACCGGTCGCCAGCAACTGAGCGCCTCCGCGGGGCCACGGCCGCCTTCCTGGTGGCTTGCCTGGCCGCCACGGTTCTGACCGCCGCGTCCCCGGCGGACTCGCCGGTCGACGTGCCCGAGCCCGCCGGCCTGTGGGAGGGCGCGCTCCAGGGCTACACCCCCAAGACCCTGGCGGGCGCCACGGTCTTGGACGGGCCTCAACTCGACGCCCTGATCGCGGGCGGGTCGGTCGTGCTGATCGACGTGTCCGAGGCCGGCCCGACGCCGCCGAACCAGCCGGCCGGACGCCTGTGGCGGCCGATCCACCGGGCCATCCCGAACAGTACCTGGCTGCCGGGGGCCGGGTCCGGGACCCTCACCCCTCCGGAACAGACCGCGCTCGCCGACCGGATCGCGGCCCTGACGCAGGGGGACCGCGGCCGGGCGATCGTCACCTACTGCCACCCGGATTGCTGGGGCAGCTGGAACCTCGGCAAGCGCCTGATCGGGCTCGGCTACCGGAACGTCCACTGGTATCCCGAGGGAATCGAGGGCTGGCAGGAGCGCCACGACACGTCGGCGATCCACCCCGACGAAACCTGGACGCGACGCGCCCAGGACGGCGCCGGGCCCTGAGGCCCGATTCACATCCAAGCCGAGGCAAGCCCTTCCATGCTGTACCGCCGCTCGCTCCTCGCCCTCCTGGCGCTCGCGCCCCTCGCCCTGTCTGGGCCGGCCGCCGCCGAAACGGTGCCCTTCACGCCCGAGGCCTTCGCGGCCGCGCAGAAGGCGGGCAAGCCGATCCTCATCGAGGTCAGCGCGCCCTGGTGCCCGATCTGCAAGACCCAGAAGCCGATCCTGGCCAAGCTCGCCGAGCAGCCCCGGTTCAAGGACCTCGTCATCTTCGACGTCGACTTCGACACCCGCAAGGACGTGCTGCGACAGTTCAACGCCCGCATGCAGAGCACCCTGATCGCCTTCAAGGGCGAGACCGAGACCGGCCGCTCGGTGGGCGAGACTCAGCCCGAGTGGATCGAGGGCCTCGTCGAGAAGACGCTTTAGGACGCTCCGATGGGCGCGAGCCTGGGACTGGCCTTCCTCGCCGGCCTGCTGTCGGTGCTCTCACCCTGCGTGCTGCCGCTGCTGCCGCTGGTCCTCGGCGCCGCCGCCTCCGAGCACCGGTTCGGGCCCCTGGCACTCGCCGGGGGTCTTGCCCTCTCCTTCGTGACGATCGGCCTGTTCGTGGCCACGATCGGCTTCGGCCTGGGGCTCGACACCGGAATCTTCCGGACGGGCGCCGCCATCCTGATGATCCTGCTCGGCCTCGTGCTGATGCTGCCGGCGGCGCAGACCCGCCTCGCCGTCGCCGCCGGTCCGCTGAGCAACTGGACCGAGGCACGCTTCGGCGGGCTCGCCACCGCCGGCCTCTCGGGGCAGTTCGGCGTCGGCCTCCTCCTCGGCGCGGTCTGGAGCCCCTGCGTCGGACCGACCCTCGGGGCGGCCTCGCTCCTGGCCTCCCAGGGGCGCGACCTCGGCGCCGTCGCCCTCACCATGGTTCTGTTCGGCCTTGGCGCCGCCCTGCCCCTCTGCATCCTCGGCACCCTGTCCCGCGCCACCCTGGTGGGCTGGCGCGAGCGGATGATGGGCCTCGGCAAGGGCCTCAAGATCGCCCTCGGCCTCATCCTCGTGGTGACGGGACTCGCGATCGTACTCGGCGTCGACAAGGCGCTGGAAACGCGCCTCGTCGACGCCTCGCCCGACTGGCTCACGCGGCTGACGACGCGGTTCTGACGGCGGAGCCCGCCGGCCGGCGGGCTTGGAGGCTGCCGGCACCCCGGCGTATCCAGGAGCGGCATCCCCGGAGGTCCTCCCATGTCCCTCGTCGTCCCCGTCATTCTCGGCTCCGTCCGCTCCGACCGGCAGGGCCTGCGCGCTGCCCGCTTCGCCATCGGTGAACTGGAGCGCCGCGGCATCGAGGCGCCCCTGGTGGACCCGGCCGAGCTGAAGCTCCCCCTCCTCGACCGGATGTACAAAGAATACCCGAAGGGAGAGGCCCCGGCCGTCCTCGAAGACCTGGCGACGCTCTACCGGCGCGCGGACGCCTTCCTGGTCGTCTCGGCCGAGTACAACCATGCGATCCCGCCCGCCCTCTCGAACACCCTCGACCACTTCATGGAGGAGTATTCCTGGCGGCCCTCCGGCATCGTCTGCTACTCGGCCGGACAGTACGGCGGCGTGCGGGCGGCGATGCAGCTCCGAGCGATGATGGCCGAGCTCGGCGCCTCGAGCATCCCCTCGCTCCTACCGATCCCCCGCATCGGCAAGGCCCTGGACGAGGCCGGGGCAGCCCAGGACGAGTGGCTGCCGAAGGCCGCCAAGCGCTTCCTCGACGAGTTGGTCTGGTACGCCGAGGCCCTGCGGGCGCAGCGGGCGAAGGGAACGCCCTACTGAGAGGCATCGTGATCCCGGCTGGCGCGAGGCTTGCCCTCGGGTTGGGACCGATCCCTCGCGCCGAGCGCCCTTCATGTCCGAGACCACCACGGAACTTCGCCCGCTCCTCGCCAACCTCGTGCGGGCCGCCCTCATGTCGGACGACCGGGCCAGCGCCCTCTGGCGCGAGGCCGCCCGGCAGGGTCAGGCGAAGCTGGCCGCGGCCCCCGCCCGAACCGAGGGCCTGACCATCGAGGGCTTCTGGACCCAGGGCGTGCGCGATGCCGAGGCCCCGGAATATCGCGAGGCCGAGGGACAGGTGGAATTCGGCTTCCCGGCCCTGTGCCCGTTCACCCTGGCCGAACTCGTTGCGCCCGGCTTCGACGTCGATGCGGCGGTCGAGCGCCTGCGCAAGTCGGCTGCCACCGGCTGAACCATGTTGAGGGCCGGGCCCGCGCCGTTGCCGGGGCGGGGTCCAGCGCCCATGTTACGGAGCAGACGTCGGGGTGCGCTCCCGCCCCCCGGCGAGACACGTCCTCTTCGCGTATGGCTTCGCGCCCGCGCAGCGAGCCGGATCCCTTGGCAAAACGCATCCATCCCAATCCCGGCGCCGCCGGCCTTCCCTCCCGGGAGCAGATCCTCGCCTTCATCGCCGCCTCCACCGAGACGGTCGGCAAGCGCGAGATCGCGGCGGCCTTCAACATCAAGGGCGCCGACCGGATCGGCCTCAAACGCATCCTGAAGGAGATCGAGGAGGACGGCGCCATCGCCCGCGGGCGCGGCGGGCTCGCGCCCTCCGGCCGCCTGCCGCCGGTGGTGCTCGCCGACATCACCGCCCGGGACCGCGACGGCGAGTTCCTGGCGAGCCCCGCCGAGTGGGACGTCGGCAACGGCGCCACCCCGAAGATCACCGTCGCCACGCCCCGCGGCGGCAAGCGCCCGGGCCAGCCGGCGCCGGGCATCGGCGACCGGGTGCTGCTGCGCGTCGAGGCCAGCGCCGGCGAGCCGGGCCGTTACACCGGCCGCGCCATCAAGGTGCTGGGCAAGAGCAAGTCAGACATCATCGGCGTCTTCCGCGCCGGCCCCGAGGGCGGGCGGATCATCCCCGTCGAGAAGCGGGCACAGGGCCGGGAAGTCGCGATTCCCGCCGGCGAAGAGGGGGACGCCCGCGACGGCGACCTCGTCAGCGTCACCCTTCAGCGCGAGAGCCGCTTCGGCTTGGCCCAGGGCCGGGTGCGCGAGCGCCTCGGGTCGCTGGGCTCGGAGAAGGCCGTCAGCCTCATCGCGCTGCACCTTCACCACATCCCCCACGTCTTTTCCGCCGCCACCCTGGCCGAGGCCGACGCCGTGGTACCGGTGGGGCTCGCGGGCCGCGAGGATTGGCGCACCGAACCGCTGCTCACCATCGACCCGCCGGACGCCAAGGACCACGACGACGCCGTGATGGCGACGTCGGATCCCGACCCGGCCAACGCGGGCGGGTTCGTCGTCACCGTGGCGATCGCCGACGTCGCCGCCTACGTGCGTCCGGGCTCGGCCCTCGACCGCGAGGCTTTGGTGCGCGGCAACTCGGTCTATTTCCCGGACCGCGTCGTGCCGATGCTGCCCGAGCGCATCTCCAACGACCTCTGCTCCCTGCGGGAGGCCGAGGACCGGCCGGCGCTGGCCGTCCGCATGGTGATCGCCGCCGACGGCACGAAGCGCCGGCACAGTTTTCACCGGGTGATGATGCGCTCGCGGGCCAAGCTCAGCTACGCCCAGGCCCAGGCCGCCATCGACGGCTTCGCCGACGACGTCACCGCCCCCCTCCTCGAGCCCGTGCTGCGACCCCTCTGGAAGGCCTACGCCGCCCTGCGCGAGGCCCGCGACGCCCGCGGACCGCTGGCCCTCGACCTGCCCGAGCGCAAGGTGCTGCTTGACGCGGACGGGGCGGTCGACCGCGTGGTGGTCCCGGCCCGCCTCGATGCGCACCGCCTCATCGAGGAGTTCATGATCCAGGCCAACGTCGCGGCCGCCGAAACCCTCGAGCAGGCGCGCCAACCCCTGATCTACCGGGTGCACGACGAGCCGGCCCTCGAGAAAATGCGGGCCCTCGGCGAGGTCCTGGCCTCCATCGGCATCAAGCTGCCGAAGGAAGGCATCCTGCGCCCGGCCCTGTTCAACCGCATCCTCGCCACCGTGGCGGAGACCGAGCACGCCATCTTCATCAACGAGGTCGTCCTGCGTTCGCAGGCCCAGGCGGTCTACGCCGCGCAGAACCTCGGCCATTTCGGCCTCAACCTCCGGCGCTACGCCCACTTTACCTCGCCGATCCGGCGCTACGCCGACCTGATCGTCCACCGGGCCCTGATCTCCGCCTGCCGCATCGGCTCGGACGGCCTGTCCTCCGAGATGTCCGTGGCGGCCCTCGACCAGATCGGCGAGCAGATCTCGGCCGCCGAGCGGCGGGCCATGGCGGCCGAGCGGGAAACCATCGACCGTCTCATCGCCCATCACCTCGCCGACCGGGTCGGCGCGACCTTCACCGGCCAGATCTCCGGCGTCACCCGGTCCGGCCTCTTCATCAAGCTCGACGAGACCGGGGCCGACGGCTTCGTGCCGATCTCCACCATCGGGGCCGACTATTACCGGCACGACGAGGCCAAGCACGCCCTGGTCGGCGAGCGCTCGGGCGAGACCCATCGCCTGGGCGACCGGGTCGAGGTCCGCCTGGTGGAGGCGGCCGCGGTGGCGGGGGCCCTGCGCTTCGAACTGCTCTCGGAGGGACGGGCTCGGCCGGACCGCAATGCGCGCCCCGGGCCGAACCGCTCGGTCCGCAAGCCCGGCGCGTCCGGCCGGCCGCCCGGCATCCGCAACACCGGGTCGCGCCATCGCGGCTCGCGCCGTTGAGGGGAAGGGTCTAGGCTGGGCGCAACGCGAGGAGCCGAGATGACGGACACGATCGAACCGGTCCATGGCGAACGCACACCGCTGGTGCGATCGCTGGCGCGTGGCTTCATCGGCCGCTGCCCACATTGCGGCGAAGGCCGGATCTTCGGCCGCTTCCTCAAGGTCCGGCCGCATTGCGACGTCTGCGACCTCGAACTGGCGCATCACCGGGCCGACGACCTGCCGCCCTACATCGTCATCTTCATCGTCGGCCACATCGTCGGGTACTTCCTCCTCGAGACCGAGACGAACTACGACGTGCCCCTCTGGTTTCAGCTGACATTCTGGCCCCTCATGACCCTGCTCGCGTCGCTGGCGCTGCTGCAGCCGGTGAAGGGCGCGGTGGTCGGGCTTCAATATGCGCTTGGCATGCACGGCTTCGCCACGCTACCGGTGCCGGGGACAGTGACGGGGCCGCAGGGCGAGGAGAGGCCGCATGGACCAGGCGACGGGCGTGCGGTCGACCGAGCCGCCGGATTCGGACCCGCCTGAGGCGCAGGCCCGCAAGGCGGGCCTGCGACCGCGCAACGCCGCGACCCTGATCCTCCTCGACCGGAGCAAGCGCGCGCCGCGGATCCTGATGGGACGCCGCCATGCCGGCCTCGCCTTCATGCCCGGCAAGTTCGTGTTTCCCGGTGGCCGGATCGAACCGGGCGACCGGCACATGCCGGTGGCCGGCGCGCTGCCGGCGCGCAGCCATGACGCCCTCGCGGTGAAGGTCGCGCGCGGCGGCGAGGGGCTCGGCCGCGGGCTCGCCCTCGCGGCGATCCGCGAGACCTACGAGGAGACCGGTCTCCTGCTCGGAACGCGCGACTACGGCCCCCCCGACACCGCCCCCGCCGGAACCTGGACCGCCTTCCGCGAGGCCGCCGTGCTACCGGATCTCGAGGCCCTGCACTTCGTCGCCCGGGCGATCACCCCTCCGGGCCGGCCGCGCCGGTTCGACACGCGCTTCTTCGCGGCGGACCGGAGCGCCATCGCGCAAGAGATCCCCGGCGTCGTCTCGCCCGACTCGGAGCTTGTGGAACTCGCCTGGGTGAGCTTCGCGGAGGCGCGCGCCCTCGATCTGCCCCGCATCACTCGGGTCGTCCTCGACGACCTCGAAGCGCAGGCCAAGGGCGGCTTCGCGCCCTACCGGACGATCCCGTATTACTACGAGCGGAACGGCAAGCGTCAGCGTGAAACCCTGTAGACGGAACCGCTTTCCTCTCGACGCCGTTGATGAACAACAGATCGTGAGGAAGGGAACCGGACAATGTTGAAGGGCGGATTGCTTTGGCTGATTGGTATCCCGATCCCCATCATCCTGCTGATCTACTTTTTCACGTCTTGGTTGCGGTAGCAACACGAAGCCGATTAACGTCGAAAGCCCGCCCTGGATTTCACCGGGGCGGGCTTTTTGTTGAGTTTGGTTGCGGGGACAGGATTTGAACCT
>NZ_JCBANU010000041.1:0-21757 GCF_059816145.1 Methylobacterium sp. 001424705
GGCCGCCGCCCCGGCCCCGGTCTCGAACGCCGCCCCGACCCTGGCCGCCCCCGTCATCGCCGAGCTCCAGAGCGAGACGGTGCGGCTGCGCGAATCGATCGGCAGCCTCGCCAGCAGCCGCGACGTCGGCGCGCTGGAGACGGCGATGCAGACCCTGGCGGCCGGTGTCGAGAAGGCGCAGGCCCCCGGCGACCTCGCCGCCATCGCGGCCCCCATCGAGGCGATCCGTGTGCAGGTCGAGCGCCTGGCCGAGGACGTCGCCGACAACGTTCACGCCCGCGTCGCCGCCGATGTCGAGCGCCTGGCCGCCAAGATGAACGGCACGTTCCAGGGCGCGCCCTCCGGCATCGCCGAGCAGGACGTGGTCGCGGGGCTGTTCCGGGAACTCGACGAGATCCGCCGCCTGATCGGCGCCCTCGCCGGACCCGAGCGGATCCAGAGCCTCGCCAACGGCCTCCAGGCCATCAGCACCCAGATTTCGCAGCTCCAGGCCGGCATGCCCGGCGAGACCGCCAGCATGGCGGAGCTCCGCCCCCTGCTGGAGGAAATCCGGATCGGCCTGCGTTCGAACGCCGAGGCCGGCATCGGCGAGCAGATCCAAGAGATGGGCGCCAAGCTCGACGCCCTGCGCGGCGCGGGCCCCATGGCCGCCCACCAGGATTCGGACGTCATCCTGCACCGGATCGATGCCCTGTCGGAGAAGGTCGACCGGGTTAGCATCAATCCCGTGGGCGACCTGATCGGACGCCTCGAAGACATTGGCGCGACCCTGCGCCGGCCGGCACTGCCCGACGAGAACCTCGCTTCGATCCACGGCATGCTGCACGAGCTGACGGTCAAGCTCGATCGCATCGGCACGGGCGAGGGGCCCCGCGACGAGGGCCTCGACGCCCTGGAGCAGCAGGTCCTGGCGCTGGCCGAGCGCATCGACACCCGGGACGCCGATCCGGCCCTGGCCGGGCTCGAGCGCACCATGACCGACCTCCTCGACCAGGTCTCGGCCCTGCGGGCCGAGGCGCCGATGGAGGCCGCCGTCGAGCGCGCCGCCCGCAACGCGGTCGCCGAGACCATGGGCGCGGCCGCCGAGACCGGCGAAGTCGCCCTCCTGCGGGCCAGCCTGGCGGATCTGCGCGCGCATCAGGTCGCCTCCGAGCAGCGGATGCAATCGACGCTGACCGGGGTCTACTCCGCCCTGGAGCGCCTGGTCGGCCGGATCGGCACCGGCGACACGGATGCCGCCCTCCTGACCGGCGCCCGGACCCCGCGGGACGCGTCCGCGAAGGACATCCTGGCCCGGGAGATGCTGGCGCGGGATCTGGCGTCGCGGGACACGGCCAAGGAGTCCCTCCGGGAGCCGGGCGCCGAGCATCTCGCCGGGGGGGCACCGTCGCGCCGGCCGGATGCGGCCCGGACCGAACGCCCCCTGGTCTCGGGTCCCGATCTTCCGCTGGAGCCGGGCGCCGGACGCCCCGGTCGTGAGCGCCCGGGCAGCCGGGTCGAGGCGAGCGAGGCCGCGGGCGCGGCCGACAGCGACATCAAGACCAGCTTCATCGCCGCCGCCCGACGTGCCGCGCAGGCGGCGCAGGCAGAGGCCGCCGGGCAGGCCGAGGCGCAGGAGGGCGACGGTGTCCGCACCGGTCCCGACGCCGCGCGCCGCGACGGTCGCCTCGCGCGCTTCCGCGACGGCATCGACCGCCGCCGCAAACCGCTCCTCCTCGGCCTCGCCGCAGTGGTGCTCCTGCTCGGCGCTCTCCAGGCCGTGACCGCCCGCCGGACCGCGGACACCGCGTCATCGGGGACCGAGCCGGTCGCGACGCGCTCGGCGCCCGCCGACATCGCGGCGGCGGCACCCGATGCCGGCCCCGCAGCCGAGGCGGCCGCCAAACAGCCGGACGCCAAGACCCAGGACGCCAAAGCGCCGGATGCGAAGGGCGCGACGCCCGCCCCGGCCGATCCGCAGACGACGCAGAGTCTCTCCGAAAGCCCGCCCGCCAAGGGCACGGTGCCGGCCGTGGCCGCTCGGTCCGCGGTGCCGCGCGTGACGACGATGGCCGGACTGACCGCGGACCTCGCGGCGGTGCCGCCGAACCTGGTGAAGCTGCGCCAGGCCGCCCTCGGCGGCGACGGCGCCGCCGCCTACGACCTCGGCATGCGGGCGGCCGAAGGGCGCGGCATGACGCGCGACCCGGCGCTCGCCGTGAAGGTGTTCGAGCAGATCGCCGCCAGCGGCTTCGCGCCGGCGCAGTACAAGCTCGGGAGCCTGTACGAGAAGGGCGTCGGCGTGACCCGCGACCTGGCTCAGGCGAAACTCTGGTACGGCCGTGCCGCCGAACTCGGCAATGCCCGCGCCATGCACAACCTCGCGGTGATCTACGCCGAGAACCCGGCGGCCGGCGGCAAGCCCGACTTCGCCACCGCCTCCCTCTGGTTCAAGCGCGCGGCCGAGCTCGGCGTCCGCGACAGCCAGTACAACCTCGCGGTTCTCTACGCCCGGGGGATGGGCGTGCAGCAGGATCTCGGACAGTCCTTCCTGTGGTTCTCGGCCGCCGCCGCGCAGGGCGACGAGGACGCCGCGAAGAAGCGCGACGACGTCGCCTCGAAGCTCGACGCGAAAGCCCTGGGTGCCGCGCGGGCGCAGGTCACGGCCTTCAAGCCTAAGGTGCCGGAGCCCGCGGCCAACGAGATCCCGGCCCCGCTGCCGACCGAGAACACGATGAGCCTGCTCGGTGCGGCGCCGCCCTCCGGCAACGTTCCGCCGGCCCGCCGGATCTGAGCGGCCGCGCGGGGGATGCGAGCTTCTGACGCCCTCCCGCTTTTGCGCCGAACCCCCGGTTCCCGGCGTTGTCGCAGCGGTGATCGCCGGACCATCGTGGTCGGGTGACCCATTTCGAAGCGCAGGTCGCCTCCATCGGGCGGCCCGACAAGCGGAGAGCCGATGGCGCGCGTGACGACGGTTCCACCGGCCGCCCTGATCCTGGGGATCGCCGGGCTGATTCCGTTCCTGGGCTTCGCCCTCCTCGCCTATAGCGGCTCCGATGGCGGCCTCGGCACCATCGGCCTCAGCCCCCGCCTCATGCTCTCCACCTACGGCGCCGTCATCGCATCGTTCCTCGGCGGCATCCGCTGGGGCGCGGCGGCCGCGCGCAATTCGGGCGGCGCGGACTACGCCATCGCGATCCTGCCCTCGCTGATCGCCTGGGCGGCCCTCGCCGCCCCGATGCCCTGGGATCTGCGCATCCTCGGCATCCTCGTGCTGGCCTGGGGCCTCATCGATCAGGACCTGCCGCGCCGCGGCCTCGTCCCGGTCTGGCTCGGCCGCCTGCGCCTGGCCCTGTCGGGAGTCGCCGGGGTCTCGCTGCTCATCGCGGCCTGAATCCCGCTCGGCTCCTCGCACCGTGTCCGGTCGATCGCTTCGGTTGGCTCGCTCGGAACGGGCCCCGTCTCCCGAAAGGAGAGGGGACCGGCGCACTGAAAACGCCGGAAGTCTCGACTGGAGAGAGGCTCAGTCCTTGCTCAGCATCGCCTTGCCGATGGCGAAGACGCGGCCGTCGCCGAGGAGGTGCGCCGTGAAGCCGGCCGGAAACAGCGGCTCGAAGGCGGCGTTGCGCACGTTGAGCCCCCCCGCATAGGCGCCGAAGGCCGGCATGATCAGCCGGCGCCCGTCGGTGACGAAGCAGCGCCGGCGCACGGCCCGCCCGCGCATCGCGACCTTTCCGCAGGGATGCAGATGGCCGGAGACTTCGCCCTCCGGGGCATCGACGGTCGGTTCGTGCCGCAGGGTCAGGGCGCCCACCGTCAGCGTCTCGGCGTAGCGGCCGCCGACGCCCTCGCTGACCGCATGGTCGTGGTTGCCGGCGATCCAGACCCAGTCGCGCCCCTCCTGCAAGGCCGCCACCATGGCGCGGTCGCCCGGCTCCATGCGCTCCGGTCCGCGGGAATCGTGGAAGGAATCGCCCAGCGCGACGACGCAAGCGGGGTCGAGCCGCGCGATCACCTCGTGCAGGCAGGCCAGGGTCTCGCGGGTGTCGTAGGGCGGCAGGAACTGCCCGGAGCGGGCCGCATAGGCTGAGCCCTTCTCCAGATGGAGGTCGGACACCACCAGGGTGCGGTGCGGGGCGAGCCAGAGGCCGCCGCAGAGGTCGAGGGCGAGGGTTTCGCCGGCGAGGGTCAGGCCGGGGGCCCGGATGGTCTTCTCAAGTCTCTGGCCGAGCGCCAAAACCGCGTCCTCTGCGTTCGGGGCAGGGCGTTTCACCACGCGCTCAGGCCAGCGCTTCTTCGAGCAACTGCGCCTCGGCTTCGGCCAGAATCTCGTCGGCGCCCTCGCCGTAGACCCGTTCGCGCCCGATCTCGAGCATCACGGAGACGGAGAGCGGCGAGACGCGATCGAGCGCCTTGTGGATGATTCGCCCCTGGATGCGCCTCAACATCATACCGAGGCGCTTCACGTCGAGGAGTCCGGTTGCCGCATCCTGCCGCGCCGCCTTGAGCAGGAGGTGGTCCGGCTGGTGCTTGCGCAGCACGTCGTAGACCAGATCGGTGGAGATCGTGACCTGCCGGCCGGTCTTGGCCTGGCCCGGATAGCGCCGCTCGATCAGCCCGGCGATCACGGCGCACTGCCGAAAGGTACGCTTCATCATGGCGGATTCGTCGAGCCAGGCCTCGAGGTCGTCGCCCAGCATGTCCTCGGCGAACAGGGTCTCGAGGAAGTCCGGTTCCCGGCCGATGCGTTCGCCGACATCGCGGTTGAGCCAGATGGCGATGCCGTAATCGTTGGCAGCAAAGCCCAGAGGCCGCATCCGCGCCCGTTCCAGGCGGCGGGTGAGCAGCATGCCGAGGGTCTGGTGCGCGAGCCGCCCCTCGAAGGGAAAGGCCGTCAGGTAGTAGCGCCCGGCGCGGGGAAAGGTCTCCACCAGCAGTCCCGTGGGACCGGGCAGGACCGAGCGGGTCCGCTGCTGCAGGAGGTAGTCCGAAACCTGGCGCGGCAGCCGGTCCCATTCGAACGGATCGGCGATCAGGGCACGCACCCGCGCCGCCAGGAAGGTCGAGATCGGGAACTTCGCCCCCGCATAGGACGGGATCGCCGGGTCGGTGCCCGGCCCCGCGCGGGTCGCCAGGGCCTCGTCCTCGGACAGGCCCTCGAAGCGCAGCACCTCGCCGGCGAACAGGAACGTGTCGCCCGGCGTCAGGGTGTCGGCGAAGTCTTCCTCGATCTCGCCCAGCACCCGGCCACCGCGGGGCAGGATCGCGCCCGGCTTGCCGCGCACGCCGCGGGCGAGCCGGACCTTCACCTTGGCCGATTCGACGATGGTGCCGACGTTCATCCGGTATTGCTGGGCGATGCGGGCATCGCGCACCCGCCACAGGCCGTCCGGCCCGCGCAGGATCTTGGCGAAGCGCTCGTAGGCCCGAAGGGCGTAGCCGCCGGTGGCGACGTAATCGACCACCGCCTCGAAATCCTCCCAGGACAGGGTGGCGTAGGGGGCGGCCGAGACGATCTCGGCGTAGAGCTGCACCGCGTCGAAGGCATCGGCACAGGCCATGCCGAGGACGTGCTGGGCCAGCACGTCGGGGGCGCCGAGGCGGGCGTCGGGCGTGTCCTGGGCGGCGGCCTCCACGGCGTCGAGGGCGGCCTGGCACTCGAGCATCTCGAACCGGTTGGCCGGCACGAGATAGGCCTTTGACGGCTCGTCCATGCGGTGGTTGGCGCGGCCGATGCGCTGCATGATCCGGCTCGCCCCCTTGGGGGCGCCGATATTCACCACGAGGTCGACGTCGCCCCAGTCGATGCCGAGGTCGAGGGTGGCGGTGCAGACGATCGCCCGCAGCTGGCCCGCCGCCATGGCGGCCTCGACCCGCCGGCGTTGGGTGGCATCGAGCGAGCCGTGATGCAGGGCGATGGGATAGTTGGCGTCGTTGATGCGCCAGAGTTCCTGGAAGGTGTACTCGGCCTGGAGCCGGGTGTTGACGAAGACCAGCACGGTGCGGTGCCGCCCGATCAGGTCGTAGATCGCCGGCATCGCCTGCCAAGCGGTATGGCCGGCCAGGGGCAGGGTGAGGCCGGTCTCCAGCATGTGGAGGTCGGGGGCGGCGCCGCCCTTCACCACCACGAGCTCGGCCATGGCCGGGCCGCCCTCTTCCGCTTCGGTGGAGGAGGGGGGGTGTTGCGGAACGAGATACCGTCGCAGCTCGTCCGGCTCGCGCACGGTGGCGGAGAGGCCGATGGCCGTGAGCCCGGGGCTGAGGTGGTGCAGGCGCGCGAGCGCCAGGGACAGGAGGTCGCCGCGCTTCGAGGTGACGAGGGCGTGCAGCTCGTCGAGGACGACGCAGGACAGGCTGGCGAAGAGGTCCGCCGCCTCGCGATGGGCGATGAGCAGGGCGAGCTGCTCCGGCGTGGTCAGCAGGATGTCGGGCGGTCGCGCGATCTGGCGGGTGCGCTTGTGCGAGGGCGTGTCGCCGGTGCGGGTCTCGACGCGGACGGGAAGGCCCATCTCGGCGATGGGCGCATCGAGGTTGCGGGCGATGTCGACGGCCAGCGCCTTCAGGGGCGAGACGTAGAGGGTTTGCAGGCCCCGCGGCTTCGCCGAGGCCGGCCGCGCCGCCAGGGCCGTGAGGCTCGGCAGGAAGCCCGCCAGCGTCTTGCCCGCGCCCGTCGGCGCCACGAGGAGCGCCGAGCGGCCGCCCCCGACGATGTCGAGGAGTTCGAGCTGGTGGGGCCGGGGCGTCCAGCCGCGCGCGGCGAACCACGCGGCGAAGCGTTCCGGCAGCGGGGATGCGACCGCGCGCTTGCTCAGGCCAGGGCCATCAGGAAGCGGTCGATCAGCTCCAGCGCCCGCTCGGTCATCGCCCCGGGATAGCGCACGAAGATGTGGCAGCCGCCCGGATAGATCGCCGTGTGTCCGCCGTTGCCGGCGGCCGCCCAGCGGGCCGACATGTACAGCGTGTCGTCGAGGAGCGGATCGTGGGTGCCCACGGTGAACAGGGCCGGCGGCAGGCCCTTCAGGTCGGCATAGACCGGGGAGACGTCGGGACGGCGCCGGTCGATGCCCTCGCGGACGTAGTCGTTGGCGAAGTTGGTGAGGTCCCAGGTGTTCACCACCAGGCGCTCGTCGCCCCAGTTGCGCACGCTCGGGGTGAGGCCGAGGTCGAAGAAGCCGGCATTGAGGTTCGCCCCCCGGAAGGCGCGGGGCAGGCCGTGCCTGTCGCGCAGCCGCAGGAGCACCATCACGGCGAGCTGCGCGCCGGCCGATTCGCCTCCGATGGTCAGGGCGGAGATGCCGAACTCCGCCCGGCCGGGACCCGCGAGCCAGAGGGCGGCGGCCTCGCAATCCTCGAGGGCCGCCGGGTAGGGGTGCTCGGGCGCGAGGCGATACTCCACCGACAGGCAGACGAAGCCGCAGACGTCCGCGATGCGCTCCAGCCACGGGTCCTGCTCGTCGGCCGAGCCCCAGACCCAGCCCCCGCGATGAATGTGCAGGTAGGCGCCGCGCAGCTTCGACCATTTCCGCGCATCGGGGCGGATGACGCGCAGCTGCAGGGGGCCGGCGGGCCCGTCGATGGTCAGGATCTCGGCCCGGGCGCTGCGCGGCATGGCCGGCGAGGCCTGCGTGCCCTGGCGGCGGCGCGCCCGGACCTCGGTGATGGGGATCGACCAGGGATCCGCCTGCGCGGCATGCGCGGCCACGATCTCGGCGTTCAGGCGCTGGGTCTCGGGGTCGATCATCGCCGGATCGAACAGGGCGTGGTCGATCATGGAGCGGTTCGTTTCATGGACGGGTCAGTCTGCGGGGCGAGGGTCGGTCGGGGACGACGCAGATCGCATCGTTAAGATGGGACCCTGCACGCGACGGTGCCATCCGTCCCCCGTGCGAAAACGCCGAACGCTCTCGCATGTGTCGTGTTTCGTGCAAACTGTGTCGCCCGCGTCACGGTTCCGCCGGGTTCGCCGGGTTGAGAGGCGGCACCGCCCGGCCCGAGGGCACGGCCCGAAGACCCGGCCGAGAGCACGGTCAAGAACACCGCCAAGAACACCACCAAGAACCCGGCCAAGGACACGGCGAAGAACATGGCCAAGGATAGGACCCGATGACGCTCGACCACGATCCGCGCCGCCCGCCGCCCTACGGGGGGCAGCCCTATGCCGGCGCACCGATCCCGGAGCCGGGCCGGCGCTCGGCCCTGCGGCGCTTCCTCGGCGGCTCGCCCGCCGCCGTCTTCATGAAGCTCCTGTTCCTGTCGGTGCTGGTCGGCGCCGTGATGGCGACCCTCGGCGTCACCCCCGGCCTGCTGTTCTGGCACGCCTACGACGCGGTGCGGACCCTGATCGACCTCGGCCTCGCCACCTTCCACGATTTCGGCCGCTGGATCCTGGCCGGCGCGGTCGTGGTGGTGCCCCTCTGGCTCCTGTCGCGCTTCTTCGCGGTGTCGAAGTAGCGCGTCGCCCACGAGAAAGGGGCCGGTGTGTCCACCGGCCCCTCGGGAAAGTCAGGATGCGTACGGCGCGTTCAGCGCTGGACGATGACCTTCGCGCCGACCTTGGCGCGGGTGTAGAGGTCGGCCACGTCGTCGTTGGTCATGCGGATGCAGCCCGAGGACACGGCGGTGCCGATCGTCTCCGGCTCGTTCGAGCCGTGGATGCGGTAGATCGAGTTGCCGAGATACATGGCGCGGGCGCCGAGCGGGTTCTCGATGCCGCCCTTCATGAAGCGCGGCAGATCGGGGCGGCGGCGCAGCATCTCGGCCGGGGGACGCCAATCGGGCCACTCGCGCTTCATGGTGATGGTCTGCACGCCACCCCAGGTGAAGCCCGGGCGGCCGACGCCGACGCCGTAACGCAGGGCCTTGCCGTCGCCGAGCACGTAGTAGAGGCGACGCTCGCCGGTGGAGACCACGATGGTGCCCGGGGCGTAGCCGCCGGCATAGGCGACTTCCTCGCGCTGGATCGCCGACATCTGCGGCACGGCCGAGGACGGAGCCATCGGGTCGGCGACGGGCAGGGAGGCGTTGGCGGTGGGGAGCGCGACGGGCTCGTTCTGCGGCCGCACCCGGATGACCAGGGCGTTATCCAGCGGCTGACGGGTGAGCGGGTCGATCTCGTAGGCGGCGGCGGGCGACGCCCACGCGCCCAGCGCGCAGACGAGCCCGGTCAGGGCGGGGGCGAAACGGCGCATCGGAGCCTCTCAAAGGCGAACGTAGTCTGTGGAAACGACTTGGAAAACTTGACGCACGTTACGGTGCGAAGTGTGCCCAAGACGTAAACGCTCACGCTTCAAAGCCAAGCCGAATTCGCACTGCAACGACGCTTGCCGCCGCGTCGTGATTTCATGGCAACACCGTGGCACCTTGGCCGTGCGGGCGTCCCTCAGACGGCGTCGAGGCCGAGGTCGATGATCGGCGCGCTGTGGGTGATCCAACCGCACGAGATCAGGTCGACGCCGGAAGCCGCCACCGCGCCCACGGTGTCGCGGTTGATCCGGCCCGAGGCCTCCGCGATGGCCCGCCCGTCGATCATCGCCACCGCCTCCGTGAGCTGCTGCGGGGACATGTTGTCGAGGAGCACCGCGTCGGCCTTCACCGAGAGCGCCTGCGCGAGCTGCTCCAGGGTGTCGACCTCCACCTCGATCTTCACGAGGTGGCCGGCATAGGCCCGGGCGCGCGTGATCGCCGGCACGATGCCGCCGGCGACGGCGACGTGGTTGTCCTTGATCAGCACGGCATCGTCGAGACCGTAGCGGTGGTTCGAGCCGCCCCCGGCGCGCACCGCGTGCTTCTCCAGGGCGCGCAGGCCCGGGGTCGTCTTGCGCGTGCAGACGATGCGGGCCTTGCCGTGGGGCCGGGCCGCCTCGACGAGGGAGGCGGTCGCGGTGGCGACGCCGGATAGGCGGCACAGCAGGTTGAGGGCGACGCGCTCGGCCGTGAGGATGGCCCGAGCCGGGCCGGCCAGGCGGATCACCACGTCGCCCGGCTTCACCCGGGTGCCGTCGCCCCGCTCCACCGTGACGCCGACGCTCGGATCGATCAGCCCGAAGGCGATCATCGCGGTGTCTACGCCGGAGATCACCCCGTCCTGGCGGGCGGCGATGACGCCCTCCAGGCGGGCGCTGGCCGGCACGATGGCGTCGGTGGTGATGTCGCCGGCCCGTCCGAGGTCTTCCAGCAACGCCGCGCGGACGATGGGCTCCACCATCAGGCGGGGCAGGGGAGGCAGCTCTGAGGGATCGGACATGGTCCAGCTTCCGGGATGGAGGACGAGGGCCGGCCCCGCCCCTGGGGACCGGACCGGGTTCGCGAGGCTCAGGCGGCGACGACGGCCCGGCCGGGCGCGACCGCTTCGGCCATCGCCCAGAGGTCGGACAGCGCCAGCTCGGTATGCACCGGCGCCTCCTGGGCGGGATGATCGCTGCGCCAGTGCGCGCCGCGGCTCTCCCGCCGCGACAGGGCCGAGGCCGCGATGGCGAGGCCGGTCAGGGCGACGTCGCAGCCGCCCCGCGCCGCCGGGGCGAGGTGGCGCACGGCCTCGGCGAGACCGTCCGCCGCGCGTACAACGCCCACCTGCCGCTCCATCACGGTGCGCAGGGCGTCGGGGTCGCCCTCGCTCTGCGGCGTCGTGGTCTCGGCGCGGGCCTGGCCCGGGGCCGGAACGGCGGCGGCGGCCTCGGCGATCGCCGGGGCGAAGGCCATCGCTTCGAGCAGCGAGTTGCTGGCGAGCCGGTTGGCGCCGTGCAGCCCGGTCGAGGCGACCTCGCCGCAGGCGAACAGGCCCGGCACGGTGCTGGCGCCGGTCGCGTCCACCTTCACGCCGCCCATGTGGTAGTGCGCGGCCGGCCGAACCGGGATCGCCTGGATTCGCGGATCGATGCCGGCCGCGGCGCAGAGGCCGGCAACCGTGGGAAACCGCGTGGCCATGCGGGCGCCGAGATCGCCGCGACAATCGAGGAAGACCCGCGCGCCGCGGGCCTGCGCCTGGAAGATGCCCCGCGCCACCACGTCCCGCGGGGCGAGATCGCCCCCGGCGATGCCCGCCATGACGGGCGCGCCGGTCTCGTCGATCAGCCGCGCCCCCTCGCCGCGCAGGGCTTCGGTGGCCAGGGGCATCGGATCGGCGCCGGTGGCGATGGCGGTGGGGTGGAACTGCACGAACTCCATGTCGCGCAGCACGGCGCCGGCCCGGACCGCCAGGGCGAGGCCGCGCCCGGTGGCCCCCCGCGGGTTGGTGGTCGAGGCATAGAGCGCCCCGACCCCGCCCGTGGCCAGAACGACGGCGCGGCCCGGCAGGGAGAAGCGCACGCCGTCGCGCTCGCAGACCACGCCGGCCACGGCGCCGCGGACATCCCGCATCAGGTCGCGGGCCGAGGCCACGAGGATGGTGACGGAGGGCGTGCGCGCGACAACCCGGACCAGGGTTTCCAGCACCATCCGGCCGGTGGAATCCCCGCCGGCCCGGACGATGCGGCGGCGGGAGTGTGCCGCCTCGAGGCCGAGGGCGAGGGCGCCGGCGGCGTCCCGGTCGAAGGGGGCCGCGAGGCCGACGAGCCAGTCGATCAGGCCGGGGCCGGCCTCGGCGACGCGCAGGGCCACGTCGGCTTCGGTCAGCCCGGCCCCCGCCGCCACCGTGTCGGCGGCGTGCAGGGCCGGCGCGTCGTCGCTCCCCATGGCGGCGGCGATGCCGCCCTGCGCCCAGCCGGTGGCGGTGCCGAACCCGAGGGGCGCGGCGGTGACCAGGGTGACGGGGCGCGGCGCGAGGCGCAGGGCCGTGGCGAGGCCGGCGATGCCGGCGCCGACCACGATGATCCGGTCCGAGCCCGGAAGCGCGAAGGAGACCGGGGCGTGCGCGTTCATCGCGTCCGCACCGCGAGCATGCGCTCCACCGCCATCCGGGCGCGCTCGGCGAGGGCGGGCTCCACCGTGACCTCCTCCGTCATGGTCTCCAGGGCGTGACGGATGTTCTTCAGGCTCATGCGCTTCATGTGCGGGCACAGGTTGCAGGGCTTGATGAACTCGATGTCCGGATTGGCCGCCGCGATGTTGTCGCCCATGGAGCACTCGGTCACGAGCACCACCTGCTTGGGCCGCTTCTCCAGGACGAAGTTCATCATCATCGCGGTCGAGCCCGAGAAGTCGGCCTCGGCGACCACCTCCGGCGGGCATTCCGGGTGCGTGATGACGGTGACGCCCGGATAGCTCTCGCGCACCTCGCGGATGTCGGCGGGGGTGAACTGCTCGTGCACCTCGCAATGGCCGGCCCAGGTCAGGATCTCGACCTCGGGCACCATCGCCTGGACGTTCTGCGCCAGGAACTCGTCCGGGATCATCAGCACGCGCGGCGCGTTCAGCGAGCGCACCACCTCGACGGCGTTGCCGGAGGTGCAGCACAGGTCGGATTCGGCCTTCACCGCCGCCGAGGTGTTGACGTAGGTGACGATCGGAACGCCGGGGTACTTCGCCCGCAGGCCGCGTACGTCCGCCGCCGTGATCGAGTCGGCCAGGGAGCAGCCGGCCCGGCTATCGGGGATCAGCACCGTCTTGCCCGGGTTCAGGAGCTTGGCCGTCTCCGCCATGAAGTGGACGCCGGCGAGCACGATGACGTCGGCATCCACGGTCACAGCCTCGCGGGCCAGCGCCAGGCTGTCGCCGACGATGTCCGCCACCGTGTGGAAGATCTCCGGCGCCTGGTAGTTGTGGGCCAGGATGACGGCGTTGCGGGTCTTCTTCAGTTCGAGGATCGCGGCGACGTCCTCGGCCAGGGCGGGCCACTCGATCGCCGGCACGTGACGGCTCACGCGGGCGTAGATGTCCGGCAGGGGAAAGCCCGCGGGAAGGCCTCGGGAAGCCGGGCCGATCGGGAGACTGGTCGCCGCCATTGACGCGTCCTCACTTATGCTCAAACTGAGCATTGTGCCGACTAACGTAGGCGGCCCCGATCGCGTTGTCCAGATATACAGGGTTTGAGCATAACGTTTTTGCGATGCGAAAATGACGCTGCACCGCGAATGTCATTCGGGTCCGGCAGGGGAGTCAGGCGGGGCGGCGGACCGGGCGCAGGCGGAAGCCCGGGGCCGGGCGCTCCAGCAGAACCTCGCGGCGGAAGCGCACCAGGCGGGCCGGGCGGCCGGTCGCGCCGCTGGTGACGTCGTCGGTTTCCTCCACCAGACCCTGCTGCGCCACGAGGCGGCGGAAGTTCTGCTTGTGCAGGTTGGTGCCGGACAGGGCCTCCACCGTGCGCTGCAGCTGGAAGAGCGTGAAGGTCGGGGGCATCAGCTCGAACACCACCGGGCGGTACTTGATCTTGCCCCGCAGGCGGCCGATCGCGGTGGCGAGCACCCGGCGATGGTCGAGGGCCATGGGCTGGCCGGTGATCGCGAGGTCGTCTTCGCGGGCCTCGCCGGACTGGCCCTGCGCCTCCGGGATCAACCCGGCCTCGAACAGCAGTTCGTAGCGCTCCAGCACCCGCTCCTCGTTCCAGGCGCCGCCGCAGAGGCCGAAGGTCAGGCCGAGGCGGTCCTCCCGCCGGCGGCGCAGCTTCGGGTCGGGCGCCTGCTCGGCCCAGGCCAGGAGCTGGGTCTCGATCTCGCCGAGGGATTCGGGCCGGCCCTCCCGCCAATCCTCCCAGGGCAGGTAGCGGTACCAGTTGCGCCAGGAGGCCTCCGCCAGTCCGCCGGGACGTACCTCGCGCACCAGGGCGAGATAGGCCACCGACAGGGAGTGCAGGCCGCCGGCATCGTCGCCCTGCCTGTCGCGGTCGCCGAAGGTGTAGAGCTGCTCGACGTAGCCGAGGCGCTGGTGGGTCTGGCGCTCGACCCAGGCGCGCAGGCCGCGCTCCAGCGTCGGGTGCTCGGGCACCAGGGGCCCCGCCGGGAGGCCGTCCGAGCGGCCCCTGGCCTGGCCGCCGACCTGGACCGTGAGGGCGCGCGGCTCGCCGTCGGTGGCGGCGACGATGACGGCCACGAGCCCGACGGCGGAGGGATTGGAGAGCGCCCCCTCCGAATCCCGCTGGGTCTCCTCCGCCGTGGTCACGCGCCCCGATCCCCGCCGCTATCCGTCTGGTCCGCCTTGCCTACCCCTGCTCATGGCACATCGCGGCGGCGTGATGAATGTGGAAAAACCGCCGCGGCGCATTCGTCCCAAGGGGGGTATCGGTGCATGCGCCCCGAGTCGGGATCGGGGCGGACGCCTCAGGGCTGGCTGCGGGGTAGGGCGCGGGCGGGGTTGCCCACCACCGTGGCGCCCTCGGGAACGTCGCGGGTGACGACGCTGCCGGCGCCGATGATGGCGTGGTCGCCCACTGTGATGCCGGGGAGCAGGATCGCGCCGCCGCCGATCCAGACGTTGCGGCCGATCCGGATCGGGCGGGCGAATTCGAGGCCGGCCTCCCGCGGGCCGGGCTCGCGCGGATGGTCCGGCGTGAGGATCTGGACGCCGGGCCCGATCTGGGTGCGGTCGCCGATGCTGACCGGAGCGCAATCGAGGATGACGCAGCCGAAGTTCAGGAAGACGTGGGCGCCCAGGCTGATGTGCAGCCCGTAATCGCAGTGGAACGGCGGCCGGATCACCGCGCCGTCGCCCACCGCGGCGAGGCGTTCGCGCAGGAGGTCGCGGCGGATCGCGGGGGTCTCCGCCAGGGCCGCGTTGTAGCGCTGCATCCAGACCTTGCAGGCATGGCTGTCGGCGTGAAGCTCCGGGTCGTCGGGATCGTAGATCTCGCCGGCGAGCATCTTCTGCTTCTGCGTGCGGTCCATGCGCGGAGCGTGTCCCTGTCTGTCTGGCTGGCGGTCGGGTTCGGGGGTGGCAACGCGACACCGCGCCGGAAAGCTCCGCCCGTGCCGGAGCTTCCGATCGCGGCGGCGCAGCCCTACAGTGCGGCACACCAGCGACGGAACCGGGGAAACGCAGCGTGATCGGACGGGACGAAGCCATCGGACGGGGCCGGCCGGTCGACCTACGGCTCTACGGCCTCCTCGATACCGGCGTCTCCGGCACCGACGGCGCGCGCCTCGCCGCGATGGCGGCGGAGGCCGTGCAGGGCGGGTGCACGCTCCTGCAGTACCGGGAGAAGGCGATCGCGGATGCCCGGGCGGCCCTGGCCCGCATCCGGGCGATCCACGCGGCGCTGGCGGGCACGGGGGTGCCGCTCCTGATCAACGACCGGGTCGACCTCGCCCTCGCCGCCGGCGTGGAGGGCGTGCATCTCGGGCAGAGCGACCTGCACCCGGCCGAGGCCCGCCGCCTGCTCGGCCGCGAGGCGATCATCGGCCTCACTCTGAAGACCGGCACCCAGGCCGACGAGCTCTACCGCCTGCCGGTGGACTACGCCTGCATCGGCGGGGTGTTCGCGACGACGAGCAAGGACAATCCCGACCCGCCGGTGGGGCTCGACGGCCTCGCCCGCATCGTCTTCCGGGGGCGCCTCGCCCGCGGCGCCGCCTTCCCCCTCGGGGCGATCGCCGGCATCGATTCCAGCAACGCGGCGGCCGTCATCGAGGCCGGGGCCGACGGGATCGCGGTGATCTCCTCGCTCTTTTCCGGCGAGTCGGTGGCCGGGCGCGCCCGCGACCTGCGCTTCCGGGTCGATTCGGCCCTCGCCGCGCGGGGCGTCGCGGCCTAAGCTGCGGAAAACGCCAGGATCTCCAAGCCATGACCTTCATCGCCGTCACCATCGCGGGATCCGATTCGAGCGGCGGGGCCGGCATCCAGGCCGACCTGAAGACCTTCGCGGCCCTGCGGGTCTACGGGGCGAGCGTCGTCACCGCCCTGACCGCGCAGAACACCCGCGGCGTCCAGGCCATCCACGACGTGCCGGCCGATTTCGTGACGGCGCAGATCGACAGCGTGTTCTCCGACCTCGCCGTCGGGGCGGTGAAGATCGGGATGCTGTCGCAGGTGGCCACCATCGAGGCGGTGGCGGCCGGCCTCGCCCGCCACGCGGGCCGGATCCCGATCGTGCTCGATCCCGTGATGGTGGCGACCTCGGGCGACCGGCTGATCTCGGAGGCCGCGGTGGAGGCCCTGCGCCGCCACCTCCTGCCGCTGGCCGACCTCGTCACCCCCAACCTGCCGGAGACCGCGACCCTGATCGGCGAACCCACCGCCGAGACCGAGAACGCCGCCGTGGCCCAGGGGCGCCGCCTCCTCGCCATCGGGGCCAGGGCCGTCCTGGTGAAGGGCGGCCACGGCGAGGGCGACGAGAGCGTCGACCACCTGATGCGCGGCGACGGCACGCTCCGGCGCTTCGCCGCCCCGCGCATCCGCACCCGCAACACCCACGGAACCGGCTGCACCCTGTCGTCGGCCGTGGCGGCGGGCCTCGCCCGGGGCCTGCCGATGGTCGAGGCGGTCGCGCAGGCCAAGCGCTACGTTTCCGCCGCCATCGCGGGGGCGGACGGTGTTCCCGTCGGGCACGGCCACGGCCCGGTGCACCATTTCCATGCCCTCTGGGTCTGACCGCGCCTTGCGTCGCCCCGCCGTTTGCGTTTGAAGTACCGCACAAGCGTCCGGTTAACGGAACGGACGCGCGGATCTCGGAACAGATGGACGACCAGGTGACGACGCCCGAGCGCGGGCGGCAGCGGGACATACTCACCGGGGCGCAGGTGCTCTCCGGGCAGCTCGGCAAGACGATCCAGCGCCTGCGCAAGGCCTACAACCTGTCGCTGTCGGAGCTGGCCGAGCAGTCCGGGGTGGCCAAGTCGATCATCAGCCAGATCGAGCGCAACGAGACCAACCCGACCCTGGCCACCATCTGGCGCCTCAGCCAGGCCCTCGACGTCTCGATCGAGCGGGTGCTCGCGACGAGCGACGAGGAGCCCTTCATCGAGAAGACCTCCCGCGCCGATACGCCGATCCTGGTCTCGGACGACGGCAGGGTCCGCCTCGCCATCATCGGCTGGATCAAGACCGTCGAGTGGCTGCAATGGTACGACCTGACCGCCGATCCGGGCGGCGTGCTCGATTCCGACCCGCACCAGCGCGGCTCGGTGGAGTCCCTGACGGTGACGTCGGGCCTGCTCGAGGTCGAGGTCGCCGGTACCGTCCAGCGCGCCCGGGCCGGCGAGACCCTGCGCTACCGCTGCGACCGGCCGCACACCGTGCGCTGCATCGGGCCGGAGCCGGCCAAGGCCATCATGGTCGTCATCATGAAGGCGGCCGTGATGGAATGAGGCCGGGAGGGCGTCGGCCCCACGAGCCTCAGCGGCCGGAATTCACCCAGGCCACCATCTCGCCCAGCACCCGCGCCAGCGCGGCATCGAGGCCCACGGCGGCGGTGCCGGCATCGACCTTCTGCACCGGCACGCGGGCGGTGAAGATCCGCGCCGCGATCACCTTGCCCGTGCCCTCCGCAATGATCTTGGCGGAGATGTCGACCACCGCCTCGCCGGAGCCGGCGGCGATGTCGAAGGCCCGGATCTCGCTGATGAGCTGGTAGTCGGACACGATCTTGTCGCCCGGGCGGCTCACCGACTTCAGGCGGCCGGAATTCTCCAGGCTCTGGATCAGCCGCGTCTGGATCAGGCGCGGCAGGCGGTCGGCCCATTGGCCGCCGCCGAGGAAGGACAGGGCTCCGCCCGGCTCGCGCACGATGATGCGGTCCGCCTCGAAGGGCTGGATGCCCACGGGCTCGGCCACGCTGAACGACCGGGCCGCGCCGACGGCCCGCCCGCTGGGGGGCAGCGCGGCGAGATCGAAGGTGAGCGGCACCGCGCCGCCGCCGCAGCCGCCGAGGCCGGTGGCGAGAAGCATCGCGACGAGCGCGGGGGCCGTCTGGTGAAGTGTCATACGCATTCCGGAAACCCGTCGCCGCACTGACGCACAGCGTGGCGGTAAACTAACTCAAGTCCGGAATGTTGCCGTGCGCCGCAGCACGCATGGCCGGGGAGCGGTTGCTTCAACGACCACCGTTGTATTCCGGCAACGATGGCTTGCCGCCGAAGATGACCTGCGACGGATCCCGCTCGAGGCTCTTCACCGTGCGGTTCAGGGTGTTGAGCGTGCGCTGGCCGTCGGTCGAGAGCGCCTCCACCTCGCGCCGTCCGGTGCCGCTCAGGCGGTTGAAGCTGGTGGCGATGTTCGAGGTCCGCTTGTCGAGGTTCTCGGAGAGGGTCCGGAAGGCCCGCCCGGCGTCGCGGACGGAGATCGCCGCCTCGCGCACCTCGGTGAAGGTGCTGGTGCCGGCCGAGCCGGAGGCCGAGCCGAGGAAGCCCTCGGCCCCCTTCAGGACGGCATCGACGCGGTCGGCGGAGGCGTTGAGCTTGGCCGCCAGGGACCGGGCGTCCTTGAGGGCGCCCTCGATGTCCGGGCTCCCGGCGGCGAGGGCGCTCGAAAACCGCTCGGCATTGTCGATCACGCGATTCAGCTTCTGGCCGTCGATCGCCTTCACGAGGCCACTCACCGCCGGCCCGGCCTCCGCGAGGGTCTTCGAGAAGGTTTCCACGTTGGCCAGGGTCCGGGTGATCGCGCCCTCGTTGCCGGCCACCACCTTGTCGAGGCGCTGGAGCACGTCGTCGGCGCGCTGGGCGATCTGCTTGGCCGCCGCCATCATGTCCTGGATGTCGGAGCTGTCGGCGAAGATCGTCGGCATCTGGTCGCCCGAGCCCGGCGTCAGGGCCGGGGCGTCGGCGTTGCCGCCCGACAGGGAGATCGTCGAGACGCCGGTGAGCATCGCCGAATCGAGGCGGGCGCGGGTGTCGGCGCGCAGGGGCGTGGTGCGCTCGACCTCCACGATGGCGACGACGCGGCGCGGGTCCTGCGGCAGCAGGCGCACGTCCATGACCTCGCCGACCTTGATGCCGTTGAAGGCCACGGTCGAGCCCTTGGCGAGCCCGCCGACGCTGCCGGAGAACACGATGCGCACGGCCTGCCGGACCTGGCTCCGGGACCCGCCCTGCAGCCAGAACACGAAGCCGAAGGCCGCCACCAGGACCGCGAGGGTGAAGGCGCCGATCAGCGCGTAATTCGCACGAGTCTCCATCGGATCAGCAATACCTTGACGGGGTGGGGCGCGGGCGGTGCGCGGCGGCACGCCATGGGCGGCGGGCGTCAGGCCGGCGCATGAGACGTGCCGGGCGAGACGACCGCGCGCCCGCGCTTGCCGTGGAAGTAGGCGCGCAGCCAGGGATGGTCGCTCGCGAGCATCTCCGCGATCGTGCCCTGCGCGATGATCTGGCCGTCGCCCAGGGCCGCGATGCGGTCGCAGGCGGTGTAGAGGCTGTCGAGGTCGTGGGTGACCATGAAGACGGTGAGGCCCAGCGTCTGCTTCAGGGTCGCCACGAGCTCGTCGAACTCCCCGGCGCCGATCGGGTCGAGGCCCGAGGTCGGCTCGTCGAGGAACAGGATCTCGGGGTCGAGGGCGAGGGAGCGGGCGAGGGCTGCGCGCTTGATCATGCCGCCGGAGAGTTCGGAGGGCAGCTTGTCGGCGGCATCCGGCTTCAGCCCGACCATCTCGATCTTCAGGCGGGCGAACTCGTCGAGGAGGCGGTCGGACAGGTTCAGATGCTCGCGCATCGGCATCTGGATGTTCTGCTTGACGGTGAGCGCCGAGAACAGTGCGCCCTGCTGGAAGAGCACGCCCCAGCGCTGCTCGATCTGGCGCCGCCGGGTCACGGTGAGGCCGTCCACGTCCTCGCCGAACACCTCGATGGTGCCGGCCCGCTTTGGCACGAGGCCGAGGATCGTCCGGGTCAGGACCGACTTGCCCTGGCCGGAGGGGCCGACGAAGCCCAGGATCTCGCCGCGCCGGATGTCGAGGTTCAGACCCTTCATCACGATCTTGCTGCCGAAGCCGACCACGAGATCGCGTACGCGGATGATCGGCTCCGGCGCGACCGCGGGCGCCGGATGGCTGAGGCTCGTCTGCGGGTGCGGGGCGGACACGTTCGGGCCGAGCCTCAGAAATCGATCGCAGCGAAGAAGACGGCGAACAATCCGTCGAGGACGATCACCATGAAGATAGACTTGACGACTGAGGCCGTGACGTGGCGGCCCAGGGACTCGGCCGAGCCCTCCACGGCGAAGCCTTCGA
Organism: Methylobacterium sp. 001424705; assembly: GCF_059816145.1. Lineage (NCBI taxonomy): Bacteria > Pseudomonadati > Pseudomonadota > Alphaproteobacteria > Hyphomicrobiales > Methylobacteriaceae > Methylobacterium > Methylobacterium sp. 001424705. The sequence continues at coordinate 20,009 of NZ_JCBANU010000041.1, forward strand.
TGGTCGCGATGATGCCGATGATGAGCGCCATGAACGGCGCCTTGATCAGCCCCACCGCCACGTGGTGCAGCGAGACCGCGGCCTGCAGGCGCGCCAGGAAGGCGTCGACGGTCATGCCGCCGTAGAGCGAGGCGGTGAGGCCGCCGCCGGCCAGGGCCGCCAGGGAGGCGAGGAAGGTCAGGATCGGCAGGCCGATCACCAGGGCGAGGATCCGCGGGACGATCAGGATCTCGATGGGATCGAGGCCCATGACCCGCAGGGCGTCGACCTCCTCGCGCATCCGCATCGAGCCGATCTCGGCCGTGAAGGCCGAGCCGGAGCGCCCCGCCACCATGATCGAGGTGAGCAGCACGCCGAGTTCGCGCAGGATCAGGAGCCCGATCAGGTTCACGACGAAGCTCTGGGCGCCGAAGCGCTGGAGCTGGAAGATGCCCTGCTGGGCGACGATGCCGCCCACGAGGAACGAGATCAGCACGATGATCGGCACGCCCCGGAAGGCGACCTGCTCGATCTGGTTGACGAGGGCGGTTCCCCGGAAGGTGCCGGGGCGGGCCGCGACCCGGATGCAGGCGGTGACGACCTCGCCGAAGAAGGCGAGCCCCGTGACGAAATCCGACTTCGCGCCGACCACGCGCCGCCCGAGATCGTCGAGGAAGCCGAAGAGGCGGCCGCGCCGGGGCGGCGGCGGTTCGGCGGGGCGCAGCTTCACCTCGCTCAGAAGGATGCGGTGCTCGGGCGTCGCGCCCGCATAGGCCAGGCGCCCGCCGGCGGCCTCGATCTCCGCGCGGGTCCGCTCCAGCACCCAGGCGCCGAGGGTGTCCAGGCGGGCGACCCCACTGAGATCGACGAGGAGGGCCGTGCCGGCGGCGCTGCCGGCGATGCGCGCGGCGGCGACCTCCACGGCCGCGCCCTGGTCGGCGGTCCAGCGTCCGGACAGGCCGACGCGACCGCCCGCGAGGATCGCGGCGTCGGCAGCTTCCGGAAGGGTCCTGATCTCGGCTCTAGCCAATGACGCCGCACTCCATGCCGCGGTCACGGTACACCGATCCGGGTTACCGGACGGTCAAGGTTAATCGGGTTGTCCTGCCCCCTGACCCACAATCGTGGTGCTGTGAAGGCTGAACGCGCGGGCGGCCTGCGCGGCGCGTGCCGCGAGGCACAAGCCGAGGCCGGCCAGGGGCACCATCAACACGAAGGCGAGAGGCCCGCCCCCGGCCTGGTAGGCGGCGCCGGTCATCAGGGTGGCGCTGGCCGAGGCGAGGGCGCCCGCGGAACTGACCGTGCCCTGGGCCCGCCCGCGGGCGCCGTCCGGGGCGAAGCGCGACACCGCCGCCATGGCGCCGAGCTGCGTCGCCCCGAAGGTGAGGCCGTGCAGGACCTGGAGGACGATCACCGCCCCGAGGCGATCCCCGAACGCGGCCATGCCGAACGCCCGCAGGAGGGCGGCACCGCCGCCGAGGCTGAGCAGGACGAAGGGGTTGCGCCAGCGCGCTGGCAGGCGGCCGACCACGGCGAAGAGCAGGATCTCGGAGGCGACGCCGATGGCCCAGAGGGTGCCGATCCACGCAGGGGCGATGCCGTGGGTGCTCCAGTGGATGCTCCCGAAGGCGTAGATCGCCGCGTGGCTCGACTGGATCAGGGCCGCCGCCCCGATCGAGAACCACAGGACGCGGGGCAGGGCGGGCCGGCCGGCCTGCCCCGCCGCCCGAGCCCGCGGCGGCGGCCCCCGAAGCTCCGCGCACTGCGGGA
>NZ_JCBANU010000042.1:0-19532 GCF_059816145.1 Methylobacterium sp. 001424705
CGCTCAGCATCGTCCCTCCTGCATCAGAGAGACGAAAACGAAAGCCAAACCAATCCGTTCAGGCGACGACAGACCCTGCCGCGCAGACGATCATTCGATTGATGTTCGCAATCTTGCGCCCGCCCTCATGGCTTTTGGGAAGCTTCTTCGCGAGGCGAACGTCGAATTTAACGGGAAAAAATCGATAACAAAAGTTCTAGTTGTTTCAGATTTTGAGCATAAATGCTTCAATATAAATTTCGAGCTAGTAGTGGGCCTATATGAGCAGACCAAGCTATTTCTTGGTCTGGATCAGGTGAAAACAGCTAAGGAGGTGCTGGAGTGGGTCGGACTCATCAAAGGTCCCCTTGTCGGTGGCGGAGTGGTGGCTGGCGGCGGGATTACCTTCCTTAAATACCTACAATGGCGCAGAGGTCGCGATATAATTGAAGAAAAAACCGACACATCAACAAGCGGAACCATAAAAGTTACAATAAAAGGCGACAATAATAGCGTTTATCTAACGCCCGAGATCTACAACTTATCTAGAAACGCCAAAGCGTTGCGCGCGACGCAGGATGCGTTTCTACCTCTCGGCCAAGACGGATTTGAAACTATGCGCGTCAGCAATGAAGCTGGCAGCATAGCAGAAGATTTTTCGCCCAAAGAGGTTACAGATATTGCTGCTTCATGTGTGCAGGGCATCGAAGAAAGCAAAGAGGTAAATGAACCAGAGGTAGAAGAAACCCCTGCGTGGTTAAGCGTATATTCACCCGTGTATGACCCAAAGGCAACCAGCTGGCGATTTCGTCTCGGTAAAGATAAGGTCTATGTTGATATTACCGAAACTAGTATTTCGCAAGATGCCTTGGATCGAGGCGGCGCCCTATCGGAAGATGCATACCAAGTTATTCTGGAGGTAACGACAGCCTTTGATGCACAAAACAAACCCAAAGAACCATCGTATAAAATCAAGAAAGTTATTAGATTCGTTCCGGCCCCAAATACACGCCAAGCTAGTCTATTTAATACTGAGTAAAATCAAAAAAATTGCAATTAATAACTGGAACATAACACTTCGGTAAACTTCCCACGCGTCGGCTAGTTGCGAATGTTCGGCTCGGTCTCTTTCACTCCGATGGCTGCCAATTTCTCGATGAACTGCACGTAGGTTCAGGGCAAGGTCGAGATCGACGGCGTCGACTTCGGCGGCACCGTGAGCCCCAGGAACCGCAAAGAGGATCGCAAGGACCGCCGCCTTAAGGCCAGCCGTGCGGGGAAGCGCCACTGGCAGGGCGCAAAACGATTTGGCGGGGCAAAAATACACGGGGTCGCAGACGATGCGTCCGCAGCAGACGGGAGGGGGTGCGCAACCCAAAAACGTGCCTTAAAATTATCAGCCAGCGCCCTCCAATGTCCAAGCCCCCTTTGGCCCCATCCGTGGGTGGTCATAAAAGCGGCCTTCCAGATTGAGCCTCCATAAGTGTCCGCAATCGCAAGGGCGCGATATCTTCCGCGCTGTGACTCAGCCCGCTTGGCCGCGGCCCAAAGAATATCGGTCGGATTAGGTGTCGATCTCCATCTTTCGGGATGGAGCAGGCGATCGTCCGAGGCGTGGAAAGCCCAATGGAGAGGTGGCGACCGTCGCTCTGCAGAGCCTTGGGATTGGGACCTGATCCATAGCCGCTACCACAACGAGCCCGACCGGCTCGATTTGTCCATGTGGGTTGGCAACCGTTTGTGCGGGCTCGCGCTCACAACATTATCGAGCGCCGCCGCCACCATTATTTTTCTGGAAGGACAGCCTGATCCAGAGTGCCCGCTGGCGGGATACCGCGCTCTTATCGCCATAGAGGCGGCGCAAAATTACGCCCAGATCAATGGCCGGAAAGAGATCCGCGTGCAGCCCGTGAATTCCCGCCTGGAAGAACTCTACCGCGACATTTTTAATTTCGAGCTTGCAACTCCAAGGGGCCAAGAGGCATATTACCGACGGGAGATCCCCTAATGGAAACCTTAGCACGCCTCCTTGGGCCGTTCCGTCGGGCTCCGCTGGATGTCAAACAGCCCTCCGAGCCGGAGATGCTCTCCAAGTCTCGTCCCATGACGAGTTTTTTTGACAGCCTTTCGGCTGAGCAAAAAGCGAAATTGCGCGCGTATCGCGGTCCCGAAAACCATGGCAGCGATCAATTCCGCCGGGTTCAGTCGGCATAGGTTCTATCAAAGTCGATCGTATTTAGGAGGCCCTGCGGAAGCGGGGCCTTTTCTTGTTTTGGCCTCATGTGGCAGTGGCGAGGAAATTGTCACTCCGCCGAGTAACACTCCGCTCGCCGACCCTGCCCCGCTTGCTCCCCATCCGCCATCCGGTTCGCGCGCCTCTTCCTGGGTACGCAGCCGAGGCGGCACGTGACATCGGCCGGCAAGCGTCGATCCCGGCCCCCCGTCTGGCACACGAGAAGCGCCGACTGGCGAGCCGTCAACGGCTCGCCTGCCCTTGCGTAGCTCATCCGAGTTAGTTCCTCGCGCCTGGCGAAAAGTCCGTTGATAAGGCCCTGCCCATCCATTTTGCCGTTGCAGGCGAAGACGCAAGCTCCGACCTACGGCGCTTCTCGGCACATTTGCCCCATCAGGTCGCGGCCCCCGGTCGAGCGACCCGGCGACGCCCCCGGGATCAGGTGCGCAGGAGTTCGTTGATGGCGGTCTTGGCGCGGGTGCCGGCATCGACGCGCTTGACGATCACCGCGCAGTACAGGCCCGGGCCGGGGCTGCCGTCGGGCAGGTCCTTGCCCGGCGTGGTGCCGGAGACCACCACCGAGTAGGGCGGCACGCGGCCGTACATCACCTCGCCGGTGGTCCGGTCGATGATCTTGGTCGAGGCGCCGATGTAGACGCCCATGGAGAGCACGCTGCCCTCGCCGACGATCACGCCCTCGGCCACCTCGGCGCGGGCGCCGATGAAGCAGTTGTCCTCGATGATGACCGGGTTGGCCTGGAGCGGCTCGAGCACGCCCGCGATGCCGGCGCCGCCGGAGATGTGGCAGTTCTTCCCCACCTGGGCGCAGGAGCCGATGGTGACCCAGGTGTCGACCATGGTGCCCTCGCCCACATGGGCGCCGAGGTTGATGAAGCTCGGCATCAGCACGGCGCCGGGGGCGATGTAGGAGCCGCGGCGCACGACGCAGCCGGGCACGGCCCGGAAGCCGGCCTCGCGAAACTGCTTCTTCTTCCAGCCCTCGAACTTCGAGGGCACCTTGTCCCACCAGGTCGCGCCGTCGGGGCCGCCATGGATGATCTCCATGTCGTTGAGGCGGAAGGAGAGCAGCACCGCCTTCTTGAGCCACTGGTTGACCTGCCAGTCGTCGCCGACCTTCTCGGCGACCCGGGCCTTGCCGGAATCCAGGAGGTCGAGGGCCGCGTCGACGGCCTCGCGCACGGCGCCCTTGGTGCCGGTGTCGATGCCGGCGCGCTCCTCCCAGGCGGTCTCGATGGTGGCGGCGAGGTCGGTGGGGGACGCGGGGTGCGACATGGGGCAGGTTCCGGCAACGGATCGGGACGGGCCCCGTGCTTACAAAAGCCCGTCCGGCCTGTCACCTTCGCGGCTGCGGTCCGTGGGGCGGCCCGGGCGGCCGTCCCATCCGGACGGGCTCAGCCGGCTGGGCTCAGCCGGTCGTCATGGGCTTGGCGCTGGCATGGCCGCAGGCGTCGTAGCGGCGCTCGATGAGGAAGTAGTCCCTCATGGCGGTGTTGTAGTACTTGGCCGAGACGGCGACCTCGCGCCGGCCCGGGCGCCCCTCGGCGATGGCGCTGGGCACCCGCTCGATGGTGCAGCACTCGGTCTTGTCCCCGAGATAGTCGAGCCGGTTGGCATAGGCCCGTCCGCCGTGATCGCCGTTCCTGACGATGTCGCGGATCATGATGTCGACATAGGCCTCGTCGGGCAGGGTGGCGTTGGTCTCGTAGCAGACCAGCAGGCGGGTCGACTGCTCGTAGATCAGGTAGCCCGCGCCCATGACCGCCAGGGCGAAGAAGGCGACGGCCGCCGTCTGCGTCCTCCGGCTCATCGGTTGATCCTCCTGGCGCTCCGCCATCGCATGCCCCTCCGCCGGGCGACGACCCGGGCCCGGAGGCGCACGGGGCCCGGGCCCGTGAGCCCGAACCGGGGAGTCACGGGCGCCGGATGTCACGTCCGGCCGAGCATGCGCCCGATTCCATCACAAAGGGTTTCCGCGAGGCGGTTCGACCCTCACAACGGTCGGCCTCGCTCCGGGGCGAGGCCCCGGCTCGGACCGCCCCCGAGGGGGTCGCGGGCGACCGAGCCGGGGGCGACCGTCGTTCACTCCCCGTAGAAGCGCTGGATGCGCGCGGCCCGATCGGCGCGATCCGCGAACCGGGCGTCTCCGTCGGATTGCGCCTGCCGGACGGCGGCGGCGTGCGAGAACACCCGCGCCGCACCGAAATCACCGTGGAGCGCAGCAACGTTCGCGGCATGCACGTCTCTGCGAGACTGAATGGCGCGAACATTCGCGCTATGGGCGGCGTGTTGCGCGACGATCGCCGTCCGCAGGCTCTCCTGAGCCTGCGCGGGCACCGCGAGCCACGCCCAACCACTGACGAGACATCCGGCCAGGACCATTTTGACGCCGTTCATGACAGTGTATCCTCAATCTGATCGATGATCACCGATGACGCGACAGGCTCCCTCCATCCCGTCGGACGGATCAGGAGCCTGGGGCCGAGTCGGACTTAGTGTCTTTGTCCGGGCTCGACTAGGCCTATAGCCTGTGGGAATCGAAGATCCCTCGACGGCCCGCGCCACGGGCGCCCCGCCGGCGCATCGCGACCGCGACGGTCCGCGGACCTGCGGCGGCGGTGACGAGGGCCCCGCGCCGGCTCCGTCACCGGATCGGGGGCGAAAGCCGTGGGCCGCCCCGGACGGGGCGCGCGACCGGATGCAGGCGGCTACGGCGCGATGCGGTCGAACCGGTCGCCGAGGCGGACGAGGTCGCCCGCGAACGCGGCGAGATCGGCGCGCAGCTCGCCGTGGATTGCGCGGGCGGCGTCGGGAAACTCCTCCAGCACCCGGCGCATCAGGGTCGGGGTGATGCGGACCACCTCGGCGGGGCTCGCCGCGTCGGCGTCGCAGGGACGCTCGCCGCGCTGGAACAGGGCCAGGCGTCCGATCAGGCTGGAGCGCCCGACCGTGACGGGGGACGCACGGTCCCCCCGCGGGGTCAGCGTCAGGGTGCCCGACATCACCACGAAGCCGCCGTCGCCGCGCTCCCCGCGCGCGAACAGGCGCTCGCCCGCCGCGAGGCTGCGGCGCTCGGCGGCGAAGGAGAGCAGGCGCAGGGCATCCCGGCCCAGGAAGCCGAACAGCGGCGCGGCGCTCAGAATCGCGATGTCGTCGTCGAGCCCCACCTGCCGTCCCGTCCTTGGCCGCGCTGTCGGGGGAGCTTAGCCGAACCGGCCGGCGGGCGAAACGGCGGGGACGCCGCGCCGAGGCAGGCCCGGACGCGTCGCCGCCGGAGGTCGACGCCCCCGTGCGCTCCCCCGTGCGGGGGCCGGGATCGCCGGACGCTCCCCTACGGCAGCAGCTTGTAGCCGCCGCCCTCGGTGACGAGGATCGCGGCGAGCGCCGGGTTCGGCTCGATCTTCTGGCGCAGGCGGTAGATGTGCGTCTCGAGGGTGTGGGTGGTGACCTGGGCGTTGTAGCCCCAGACCTCGGCCAGCAGCGTGTCGCGGCCGACCACCTCGCGCCCGGCCCGGTAGAGGAAGCGCAGGATCGCGGTCTCCTTCTCGGTGAGCTTCAGCTTCGAGCCGCGCTCGCCCACCAGGAGCTTGGCGCCGGGCCGGAAGGTGTAGGGGCCGATCTGGAACACCGCGTCCTCGCTGGCCTCGTGGCTGCGCAGGTGGGCGCGGATGCGCGCCAGCAGGACGGCGAACTTGAAGGGCTTGGTGACGTAGTCGTTGGCGCCCGCCTCCAGGCCCTCGACGGTGTCGTCCTCGGAATCCTGCGCCGTCAGCATGATGACGGGGCCGCGATAGCCGCCGCGGCGCATGGCCCGCACGGCCTCGCGCCCGTCCATGTCGGGCAGGCCGACATCCATCACCGCCAGGTCGATCCGATCCTCCGTGACGCGGGTGATCGCGCTCTGTCCGTCCAGGGCGGTCAGCACGGTGAATTCGTCGTAGAGATCGAGCTGCTCCATCAGCGTCTCGCGCAGCGAGGCATCGTCGTCGCAGATCAGCAGGCGATGGGTATTCGGCATCGACCGAAGGACTTTCAGGCAGTTTGCAGGATCCGCCAGCGGTGTTCGGGTCCGCGGGCGGGCGGTGAGAGACAGGATCGACGGTGACGCCGCGATCCCGAGGCACGATGATGACACGCGGGCATCGTCTTGCCGTCAGGAAATCACACCGGGGTCATTAAACCAACAATCCGGGCTGCGCACAATACGGTTGTGCGCAGCCTAACACTGCGGAAACGGTGAAGCCCCAAGAAAAGTTTCAGCGGATGTAGCAGCCAATTGGTCCCGTCGCCGTTCCGCGCGGGGTGCGGCCGGATGGGGCCGGGCGGATTTGGCAGCCGCGCGGGCCCGCGCGATAAGCGCCCCATGAAGCGGACCCCGACCTCGACGCGGCAGCGTCCCCCGACGCCCACCACCCTCCTCCGCCTGCGCGTCCGCGCCCTGGTGACGGACCGGAGCCGGGGCCAGCTCCTCGCGGGCGCCGCCATCATCCCCTGTGCCCTCGGGCGGAGCGGGATCGTGCAGGTGAAGCGCGAGGGCGACGGCGCCTCGCCCCGGGGCACGGTCCGCCTGCGCGGCGGGGTCTACCGGCCGGACCACTTCGGGAGCCGGCCGGCGAGCCCCCTCCCCCTGCGCCCGAGCGCCCCCGGCGACGGCTGGTGCGACGACGCCCGCGACCGGCGCTACAACCGGCCGATCCGCCTGCCCGCGCCGGGGGTCGGGCACGAGCGGATGTGGCGGGAGGACGGGCTCTACGACCTCGTGGTCGACCTCGACCACAATCGCGGTCCGATCCGGCCCGGCCGCGGCTCGGCGATCTTCCTGCACGTGGCGCGGGGCGGCTTCCTGCCCACCGAGGGCTGCGTCGCCCTACGCCGGGCCGACCTCGTCCGCCTCCTGCGCCGGGTCGGCCCGGGCACCCGGATGCGGATCGGCTGACCGGGTTCAGGCCAAATTCGCTGGATCCCTTCGGGAGGGCGGTTCTGGGCCTCGTTCGAACGCCGCGCGGGCCCGCAGGGCGGCGAGGCTCGCCGATTCCCCCCGATCGCCCCGGCAACCGGGGCCAGGCTAGCGATCATCGCATCCGCCTCTCTCCTCCCACGGGGCCGAGGCGGCGTGGGACGGGCGTGCACGCTCCCTGCCGAAAGGCGGCTGGCTCGGCAGATCCCAAGAAGAATTGCCGGCTCAGTAAGCGTGTAGCCGGCTTTTCCTGCTCGTCCCGGCTCGGTTGTTCCGGGGACCCGATCGGGCATTCCCAACGTAGGCGGCCTTCCCCGCGCCGTCGTTCCGGAGCGCCGGAGGCGTGCAATCCGGAAACGCCGGCGGTGGAAAGGCCTGCACCACCGCGATCTCGTGGTCCGGCCTCTCGTCCTGGGTTCAGGACGAGCGTCGGCCCGCACCGGAGACGGGCGGACCCGCATCCGGCTCCTCCGCTCCCTGGCGGCCCTCCTTCAGCAGGTCGAGGGCCTGGGCCCGCATCCGCTCCCAATCGCCCAGGGCCCAGTCCATTTGCCGGCGCAGAAAATCCTGCTGGAGCTGGAGTGTCGCGGACAGGGTCCGCGCGGCCATCAGGCCCTCCACCAGGGCGAGGTTGGCGGCGAGCTGCCGGTGGGTGGTGCAGGCCACCAGCCGGCCAGCGGCCTGCAGGTCGGCGTCGATGTCCGTGCGGGCCGTCCGCCCCAGGGCGGCGAGGCGATCCAGATGGTCTTCCAGGGCCTCCGTGACGGCGTCGCGGGCGGCCTCGGCGCGCCGGAGAGCTGGGTCTGTCTCGGGTGCCGGGCCGGGCTCCGGGGCCGGGCCGGGCTCGGGGCGGGAATCGGGTGTGGTCTCGGGCTCGTTCGATGACATCCGCGGGTCTCCCGAAGCCGGAGCCGGGACGGGCTCCGCGCGGACCGCGCCGGTCGTGGCGCGGTCCTGTCTTCCCGATGCGGCGCCCGTCCCGAAGGCGCTGCCGATCCCGAAGCCGCGGCGCGAACGCCCGGCCTCAGTGACCGGCCTTTTTCGGCCCGTCCTTCCGGGGCATGTAGAGGTCCGTGATGGTGCCCTCGAAGGCCTCCGCCGCCAAGCCGATCGTCTCCGACAGGGTCGGGTGCGGATGGATGGTCAGGCCGATATCCTCGGCATCCGCCCCCATCTCGATGGCGAGGGCCGCCTCCGCGATGAGGTCGCCGGCCGACGGGCCGACGATGCCGCAGCCGAGGATGCGGTCCGTCTCGGGGTCGAACAGGACCTTGGTCAAACCCTCCTCGCGCCCCAGGGCCAGGGAGCGCCCGGAGGCGGCCCAGGGGAACACGCCCTTGCCGACCTTGATGCCCTTCGCCTTGGCCTCGTTTTCGGTCATGCCGACCCAGGCCACCTCGGGGTCCGTGTAGGCCACCGAGGGGATCACCTTGGCGTCGAAGGCGCTGGACTTGCCGGCGGCGACCTCGGCCGCGACCTTGCCCTCGTGCGTCGCCTTGTGGGCCAGCATCGGCTGGCCGACCACGTCGCCGATGGCGAAGATGTGGGGCACGTTGGTGCGCATCTGCCGGTCCACGGGAATGAAGCCGCGCCCGTCGACGGCGACCCCCGCCGCCTCCGCGCCGATGCGCTGGCCGTTGGGGCGCCGCCCCACCGAGACCAGCACCTTGTCGAAGGTGTCGCTGGCCGGCGCCGTGCCGCCCTCGAACGAGACCTTCAGCCCCGCCGGGGTCGCCTCCACGGCGGTGACCTTGGCCTTGAGGTGGATCGCCTCGTACTGCTTCGCGATCCGCTTCATCAGCGGCGTGACCATGTCCTTGTCCGCACCCGGGATGATCTGGTCCATCAGCTCGACGATGGTCACCTTCGAGCCCAGCGCGTGGTAGACGGTGGCCATCTCCAGCCCGATGATGCCGCCGCCGATCACGAGGAGGCGGGCCGGCACCCCGTCGAGCTCCAGCGCCCCCGTCGAGTCGAGGACGCGCGGGTCGTCGTGCGGGATGAAGGGCATCCGCACGGGCTCGGAGCCGGCCGCGATGATGGCGTGGTCGAAGCCGATCACGCGGGTCCGGCCCTCGTGCTCCACCGCGACCTGATGGGGTGAGACGAAGCGGGCCTCGCCCGTCACCACCGTGACCTTGCGCTGCTTGGCGAGCCCGGTGAGGCCGCCGGTGAGACGCTTGACCACCCCGTCCTTCCATTCGCGCAGCTTGTCGATGTCGATCTGCGGCGCGGTGAAGGAGATGCCGTGCGCCGCCATGGCGTGGCTCTCGTCGATGACCTTGGCCGCGTGCAGCAGGGCCTTCGAGGGGATGCAGCCCACGTTGAGGCAGACGCCGCCGAGGCTCGGCCAGCGCTCGACCAGCACCACCGACTGCCCGAGATCGGCCGCCCGGAAGGCGGCGGTGTAGCCGCCCGGCCCAGCCCCGATGACGAGCACCTGGGCCCGCATCGCCTCGCCGGAGACGGGGGCCGCCGCCGTCGGGGCCGGGGCCGGGGCCGCCCCGCCGGTGGCGGTGGCCGAGGAGCCGTAGCCGGCCTGACCCTCGCCCGGGGCGTGGCCAGGGACGCCCGCGCCGTTTGCGGACGCCCCCGCGCCCGCCTTGGTGGTGTCCGTCACCGTGGGCTTCGGCGCACCGGTGGCGGCGGCCTCGGCCATCACCAGGATCAGGTCGCCCTGGCTCACCGTGTCGCCGGGCTTGATCCGCACCTCGGCCACCGTGCCGGCCACCGGGGACGGGATGTCCATGGTGGCCTTGTCGGATTCCAGCACGATGATCACGTCGTCGACCGCGATCACGGCGCCGGGGCCGACGCTGACCTCGATCACGGGCACGTTCTTGAAGTCGCCGATATCCGGCAGGTGGACGTCGTTGCTGCTCATCGGGTCACCTCGCTCGTTGGGTCGCGTGGGCCGGCCTTCGTCAGACGACGAGGCGCCGGACGTCCTCGAGGACGTGGGCGAGGTGGCGGGTGAAGCGCGCGGCGAGCGCCCCGTCGATGACGCGGTGGTCGTAGGAGAGCGAGAGCGGCACGATCAGGCGCGGCGCGAACTCGGTGCCGTTCCAGACCGGGCTCATCTTGGAGCGGGCGACGCCCAGGATCGCGACCTCCGGCGCGTTGACCAGCGGCGTGAAGGCGGTGCCGCCGATGCCGCCCAGGCTCGAGATCGAGAAGGTGGCGCCCTGCATGTCGGCCGCGCTGAGCTTGCCGTCGCGGGCTTTGGCCGAGATCGCACCGAGATCGCGGCTGATCTCGACGAGGCCCTTGCGGTCGGCATCCTTGATGACCGGGACGACGAGGCCGTCCGGCGTGTCCACCGCCACGCCGATGTTGTAGTAGCGCTTGAGGATCAGGGCGTCCTTCTCAGGCGACAGCGAGGCGTTGAACTCGGGGTGCTTGCGCAAGGCCGAGACCGCGGCCTTGATCAGGAAGGCCAGCAGGGTGACGCGGTAGCCCTTGTCCTTGAGCTCCTTGCCGGCGTTGTCGAGTTCCTTGCGGTAGGCGTCGGTCTCGGTGATGTCCGACTCGTCCTGGTGGGTGACGAGCGGCACGTTGAGCCAGGACCGGTGCAGGTGCGCGCCGGAGATCTTCTTGATCCGCGACAGGGGTTGGGTCTCGATCGGGCCGAACTTGGCGAAGTCCACCGCCGGGATCTCCGGGATGCCCATGCCGCCGCCCTGGAACGCCGCCGTGCCGGCGGCCGCGGGGGCGGCCGAGCGGGTGAGATGGCCCTTCACGTCCTCCTTGGTGATCCGGCCCTTCTCGCCGGTGCCCTTCACCGCCGTCAGGTCGAGGCCGAGTTCGCGGGCGAGGCGCCGCACGCCGGGGCTGGCATGGACCTGCGAAAAGTCGGGGAGGTTGCCGGCCGGGGCGGCCGGAGCGGGCGCGCTCGGAGCGGCGCTCGGGGCCGGCTCCTGCTTAGCCACGAGGGCTGCGCCATCGGCGCCGGCCGGGGCCTCGGCGGCCTTCGCGGCGCCGGCCGTATCACCCTTGGCGCCCTCGCCCTTGAACACGAGGAGCGGCGAGCCTTCGCTGACCTTGTCGCCGAGCTTGACCAGGATCTTCTCGACCACGCCGGCGCTCGGCGAGGGCACGTCCATGGTCGCCTTGTCGGATTCCAGCGAGACCAGCGGGTCGTCGGGCCCGATCGTATCGCCCTCCTTCACGTGGATCTCGATGATCGGGATGTCCTTGAAGTCGCCGATGTCCGGGATCTGGATCTCGATGCCCACTGCGCGTTCTCCCTGGCTCTGAGTCGAGGCCTCTCGCGGGCCCCCTCGTGCGGTCGCTTATCGTCGATGATGGCGGAAAGGGTCGGGGCGCCGGCCGCGGGCGGGCGGCCGGCGCCGGAATCAGACGGTCCAGGGGGCCGGTCGGTCCGTGTCGATGCCGTACTTGGCGATGGCGTCCGCCACGGTCTGGGCCGGGATCACGCCGTCCTCGGCGAGGCTGTGCAGGGCCGCCACCACGACCCAGTGCCGGTTGACCTCGAAGAAGTCGCGCAGGCGGGCCCGGTAGTCGGAGCGGCCGAAGCCGTCGGTGCCGAGCACGCGGTAGCGTCCGGGCACCCAGGTGCGGATCTGGTCGGCGAACAGGCGCATGTAGTCGGTGGCCGCGATGACCGGGCCGGTGCGGCCGGTCAGGCAGGTCTCCACGTGGGAGAGGCGCCGGCCCTCCAGCGGGTGCAGGAGGTTCCAGCGCTCCGCCGCCATGGCGTCGCGGCGCAGCTCGGTGAAGCTCGGGCAGCTCCAGATGTCCGACGCGATCCCGAAATCCCGCTCCAGCAGCTCGGCCGCGGCGATGACCTCCCGCAGGATGGTGCCCGAGCCCAGGAGCTGGACCCGGTGGCCCTGGGTCGTCTCCTTCGGGCCGTCCTTGAAGAGGTACATGCCCTTGATGATGTCGGCCTCGGCGCCCTCCGGCATGCCGGGGTGCTCGTAGTTCTCGTTCATCACGGTGATGTAGTAGAACACGTCCTCCTGCTCGGCATACATCCGGCGCAGGCCGTCCTGCACGATCACCGCCACCTCGTAGGAGAAGGTCGGGTCGTAGGAGACGCAGTTCGGGATGGTGGACGAGATCAGGTGGCTGTGGCCGTCCTCGTGCTGCAGGCCCTCGCCGTTGAGGGTGGTGCGCCCGGCGGTGCCGCCGATGAGGAAGCCCCGCGCCCGCATGTCGCCCGCCGCCCAGGCGAGGTCGCCGACCCGCTGGAAGCCGAACATCGAGTAGTAGACGTAGAACGGGATCGTCGGCGCGTCGGAATGCGAGTAGGAGGTCGCGGCCGCGATCCAGGACGACATCGCCCCCGGCTCGTTGATGCCCTCCTGGAGCATCTGACCGTTCTTGTCCTCCTTGTAGTACATGAGCTGGTTGGCATCCTCCGGCCGGTAGAGCTGGCCGACCTGGGAGAAGATGCCGAACTGGCGGAACATGCCCTCCATGCCGAAGGTGCGGCTCTCGTCGGGCACGATCGGCACGATGCGGTTGCCGATGTTCTTGTCGCGCAGCAGCGTGTTGAGGATGCGCACGAAGGCCATGGTGGTGGAAATCTCGCGGCCCGCGGTCTCCTTGAGCTGGGCCGAGAAGGCCGAGAGCGGCGGGATCTCCAGGGCCTGCGAGGTGCGCCGCCGGGCCGGGAGCGGGCCGCCCAGGGCTTCCCGCCGCGCCATCAGGTAGCGGTGCTCGGGGCTGCCCTCGGGGAACTTGATGAAGGGGATCTCCTTCAGCTGGTCGTCGCTCAGGTCGATCTGGAAGCGGTCGCGGAACTGGCGCAGCACCGCCTCGCCCATCTTCTTCTGCTGGTGGGTGATGTTCTGGCCCTCGCCGGACTCGCCCATGCCGTAGCCCTTGACCGTCTTGGCGAGGATGAGGGTCGGCTGGCCCTTGTGCTTGGAGGCGGCGCTGTAGGCGGCGAAGACCTTGCGCGGGTCGTGGCCGCCGCGGGTGAGGCGCCAGATGTCGTCGTCGCTCATGTCGGCCACCAGGGCCGCGGTCTCGGGGTAGCGCCCGAAGAAGTGCTCGCGGATGTAGGCGCCGTTCTTCGACTTGAAGTCCTGGTACTCGCCGTCGACGCATTCCTCCATCAGGCGCGCCAGCATGCCGGTGCCGTCGCGCTGGATCAGGGCGTCCCAGCCCGAGCCCCACAGCACCTTGATGACGTTCCAGCCGGCGCCGCGGAAATCGGCCTCGAGCTCCTGGACGATCTTGCCGTTGCCACGCACCGGGCCGTCGAGGCGCTGCAGGTTGCAGTTGATGACGAAGACGAGGTTGTCGAGCTTTTCCCGGGCCGCGAGCGCGATGGCGCCGAGGCTCTCCGGCTCGTCCATCTCGCCGTCGCCCATGAAGGCCCAGACCTTGCGGCCGTCCGTCTGTGCGAGGTTGCGGTGGTGCAGGTAGCGCAGGAAGCGCGCCTGGTAGATCGCCATCAGGGGGCCGAGGCCCATGGAGACGGTGGGGAACTGCCAGAAATCCGGCATCAGCCAGGGATGGGGATAGGACGACAGGCCCTTGCCGCCGACCTCCTGCCGGAAGCCGAGGAGCTGGTGCTCGGTGAGGCGGCCCTCCAGGAAGGCGCGGGCATAGACGCCCGGCGAGGAGTGGCCCTGCACGTAGATGAGGTCGCCGCCGTGGCTGGCGTCGGCCGCCCGCCAGAAGTGCATGAAGCCGGTGTCGTAGAGGGTCGCGGCCGACTGGAAGCTGGCGATGTGGCCGCCGAGCTCGGACGAGTCCTTGTTCGCCCGCAGGATGATCGCGATGGCGTTCCAGCGGATGGCCGAGCGGATGCGGTGCTCGATCGCCCGGTCGCCGGGATGCGGGTCCTGCTTCTCGGGCAGGATCGTGTTCAGGTAGGCGGTGTTGGCGGAATACGGGACGGGCGCACCCTTCTTGCGGGCCCCGTCGATCACCTGCTCGATCAGGTAGTGGGCCCGCTCCGGCCCGTCGACGTCGAGGACGCCGTCCAGCGAATCGAGCCATTCCTGCGTCTCGACGGGATCGAGGTCGCGGTTCCGCTCCATGGCATCCTCCTTGATTTTTCAGCGGCTCTCGTCGTCCGCCCTTTGGCTGGCCACGCTTCAGCGGCGTTCGCGCGTCGGCAGCGTGCGTTCGCCAGCAGCGTTCGTGCCAACTCCACCCAATCGCTTTTCGCGTTGTCTGGCAACGGCTTCGCCTGAGCCGAAGGTTTTTGGTCTGCGATATTTGTTACGGGTTTGAATTTTTTTGTCTGGCTTTCCAGACCGGGGCCGACGGCGTTGGCCCGCGAGGGGGCGACGCAGCGCTCGGACAGCAGGGCCGGGACCGTCCGGGTACCGGACGATCCGCCCGCGCAGGGGAGCGCCCGGCGGGGCGAAGCCGAGTCGAAACGACGACGAGCCGGTTCCGTCTCGGCGGAACCGGCTCGTGCGAGCGCCGGGGGCAGGGGAGCGTTCGGGGCGCCGGACCCGGCGCGCGGCGCTCAATGCACCAGGATCTTCGACAGGAAGTTCTGGGCGCGCTCGGAGCGGGCGTTGGCGAAGAAGTCTTCCTTGGTGGCGTCCTCGACGATCTCGCCCTTGTCCATGAAGATCACGCGGTTCGCGACCTTGCGGGCAAAGCCCATCTCGTGGGTGACGCACATCATGGTCATGCCCTCGCGGGCGAGCTGCACCATGACGTCGAGCACCTCGCCGACCATCTCGGGATCAAGGGCCGAGGTCGGCTCGTCGAACAGCATCACCACCGGGTTCATGGCGAGCGCCCGGGCGATGGCCACGCGCTGCTGCTGGCCGCCCGAGAGCTGGCCGGGAAACTTCTTGGCATGGGCCGAGAGGCCGACCCGGTCGAGGAGTGCCAGGCCCGTCTTGAGGGCGGTGTCCTCGTCGCGCTTGAGCACCTTGCGCTGCGCCAGGGTCAGGTTCTCCGTGATGGAGAGGTGCGGGAACAGCTCGAAGTGCTGGAACACCATGCCGACCCGGGCCCGCAGCTTCGGCAGGTTGGTCTTCTTGTCGTGTACGGGCGTGCCGTCGACGACGATCTCGCCCTTCTGGAAGGGCTCGAGGGCGTTGACGCACTTGATCAGGGTCGACTTGCCGGAGCCCGAGGGCCCGCAGACCACGACCACCTCGCCCTTGTTCACGGCGGTGCTGCAATCGGTGAGGACCTGAAAGTCGCCGTACCATTTGCTGACGGACTTCATGGTGATCATGGGCCCCGTGGTCACGGGGGCCTGGGCGGTGTTGAGCGACGTGGGGTTGGGCGACGTGGTCATGGCGGAAATCCTCGTCTGGGGTGCGGCGACGCCTCGTCCGGGGGAGGCCTGGACAGGGGAGGCCGGGCGTCAGCGGATGATGGCGATCTTCTTCTGGAGGCGGCGCACCGCCAGGGAGGCCACGAAGCAGACCGCGAAGTAGACCACGGCCGCGAACAGGTACATTTCCACGAGGCGGCCGTCGCGCTGGGCGATCTTCGAGGCCGCGCCGAGGAAGTCGGTCACCGAGAGGACGTAGACCAGCGAGGTGTCCTGGAAGAGGACGATGGTCTGGGTCAGCAGGATCGGCGTCATGTTGCGGAACACCTGGGGCAGGATCACGCTGCGCATCGAGGCGAAGTAGGTCAGGCCCAGCGCCGAGGCCGCCGCCGCCTGCCCCTTGGGGATCGACTGGATGCCGGCGCGCATGATCTCGGAGAAGTAGGCCGCCTCGAACAGGGTGAAGGTCACCAGCGACGAGGTGAAGGCGCCCACCGTCATCGGCCGGTCGGCGCCCGTGACCCACTGCCCGAGATAGGGCACCAGGAAGTAGAACCAGAAGATCACCAGCACGAGGGGCAGCGACCGCATCAGGTTGACGTAGCCCTTGGCCACCAGCGGGATCACCGGGATGCTGGAGAGCCGCATCATGGCGATGAGCGTGCCGAGCACGATGCCGCCGATGGCGGCGAGCGCCGTCAGCGTCAGGGTGAAGCGCATGCCGTCCAGGAACAGGTACGGCAGCGCGGAGGTGATGACGGAGAAGTCGAAATTCGCGAGCATCGCGGCGATCCTTGAGGATGAGGAGGCGGAGGGCGGACCCTCAGCGATGGCCCGGGACGGCGACGCGGCGCTCGATCCAGCCGGAGGTGAAGATCACCACGACGTTGATCAGGACGTAGAGGACGGTGGCGGCGGTGAAGGCCTCGAACACCTGGAACGAGAATTCCTGCATGGCGCGGGCGCGGGCGGTGAGCTCGAGCAGGCCGATGGTGAGAGCGACCGAGGTGTTCTTGAGGTTGTTGAGGAATTCCGAGGTCAGCGGCGGGAGGATCATCCGGTAGGCGCTGGGCAGGAGCACGTAGCGGTAGGTCTGGTAGACCGTCAGGCCCATGGCGGTGCCGGCCATCTTCTGGCCGCGCGGCAGGGCCTGGATGCCGGCGCGCACCTGCTCGGCGACGCGGGAGGCGGTGAAGAAGCCCAGGCACACCACCGCCGTGTAGAACGGCGCGTTCGGCAGCTGCTTGATCCAGCCGCCCCAGGATTCGGGCAGCACCTCCGGCAGGACGAAGTACCAGAGGAACATCTGCACCAGCAGCGGGATGTTGCGGAACAGCTCGACGTAGGTCGTGCCGATGGTGTTGGCGACCTTGGAAGGCAGGGTCCGCATCACGCCGATGAGCGAGCCGAGGAAGAAGGCGATGACCCAGGCGCAGAGCGCCGTCACCACCGTCCACATCAGGCCCGAGAGGAGCATGTCCGCGTAGGTCCCGGTGCCTTCCGGGGAGGCTTCGAAGAAGATGCCCCAGTTCCAGTTGTAGTTCATCGCGTCGTCGTCCCCTGTGATCGGGCATCCGGGCGAGCGCCCGTGGCAGGCATGCGGGCGCGCGCCCGTGAATGTGGCGGTGCTGTGTCGGACAGTGCCGAGACCTTGAGCGGAAGGTCCAGGGCCTTGAGGGTCGCGCCCCGGTCCCACACTGACATTTCCAGAGATTTGCTGCTTTTCCGGGCATCCCCCGGCGCAGGCCATGCGACGGCCGTCGCCCCGCCCCACGGGGGCGGCGCGGCGGCCTTCCGGCGATTCGGCCGGGCATGGAGGGGGTTGGGACGGATCGGTCGGGACCCAGGGCGGCACATCGGTGCCCGTCCCAAGCATCATCCGGACCAGAGCCTACAGGGGCGG
This sequence comes from Methylobacterium sp. 001424705, assembly GCF_059816145.1. Classification (NCBI taxonomy): domain Bacteria; kingdom Pseudomonadati; phylum Pseudomonadota; class Alphaproteobacteria; order Hyphomicrobiales; family Methylobacteriaceae; genus Methylobacterium; species Methylobacterium sp. 001424705. Next base: position 17,318 of record NZ_JCBANU010000042.1, read on the forward strand.
GCCGGCCCCCGGCTCAGGCGCGGGCCGGTGTGGCCGCGGGAACACCCTGCGGGGCCGGCCGGCCCAGGGTGAGGATCAGCCCGGCGGCGGCGAGGCAGAGCGCCCCGGCGGCGAAGAAGGCCGGCAGGTAGCTCGCGAGTTCGGTCCGCGACAGGCCGGCCCCGTAGGCGATCGTCGCCGCGCCGAGCTGGTGGCCGGCGAAGACCCAGCCGAAGACGAGGTTGGCGCGCTCGCGCCCGAACCGCGCCGCGGTGAGCCGCACGGTGGGCGGCACCGTGGCGATCCAGTCGAGGCCGTAGAACACCGCGAACAGCGACAGGCCCACGAAGGAGAAGTCCGAGAACGGCAGGAACATCAGCGAGAGGCCGCGCAGGCCGTAGTACCAGAACAGGAGCCAGCGGTTGTCGTAGCGGTCGGAGAGCCAGCCCGAGGCCACGGTGCCGATGAAGTCGAACACGCCCATGGCCGCGAGCACGCTGGCCCCCTGCACCGGCCCGATGCCGTAATCGGCGCAGAGGGGGATGAAGTGGGTCTGGATCAGCCCGTTCGTGCTGGCCCCGCAGATGAAGAAGGTGGCGAACAGCACCCAGAACACGCGGGTGCCGGCGGCGTCCCGCAGGGCGGACAGGGCGCCGTTCGCACTCGGTCCCGGCATGGCCGGGGGCGCGAGGGGACGGGTCTCGCCGTAGGGCGCGAGCCCGAGATCCTCCGGCCGGTCGCGCATCAGGGCGAGGACGCCGAGGCCCGCCGCGAGGAGGAGCGCGCAGATCACCAGGAGGGCGGCGCGCCAGCCGAGCGCCTCCGTGAGGGCGGCCAGCAGGGGCAGCACGACGAGCTGCCCGGTGGCGGAACTGGCGGTGAGGAGGCCGACCACGAGGCCGCGCGATCGCGAGAACCAGCGCGTCGCCACCGTCGCCCCCAGCACCAGGGCGGTGAGCCCCGTGCCGATGCCCACCACCACGCCCCAGAGCAGGACGAGCTGCCAGACCCGGGTCATGCCTAAGGAGGCCAGCAGGCCGCCGGCGATGAGCGCCAGGGCCAGGAGCACGATCCGGCGCGGGCCGTAGCGGTTCATCAGGGCGGCGGCGAAGGGGCCCATCAGACCGAACAGGATGAGGCGCACGGCGAGCGCCGAGCCGATCGTCGCCGTGTCCCAGCCGAACTCCTTCTGCAGGGGCAGGATCAGCACCCCGGGGGCCCCGACGGCGCCCGCCGTCACCAGCATGGTCAGGAAGGTCACGGCGGCCACCGCCCAGCCGTAATGGACGCCGCGGCGGGCGAGGGCCGCCGCGACGGCGTCGGAGAGGCGAAGGGTGGGGTCGGTGGCCATGGCGCATCGCTCCGGAGCGCCGGCTGCCGAGGCGCTGCGCCCTCCATAGGGGCATGGACACGGATGAGCCAAGGGGCCCGGTCCCGCCGGCCCGGCCCGAGCGCGCTCGCGGCCTTGGCCGGCGCCCTGGCGGTGGACCGCGCCGGTGCGAGGCGGCGCCCTAGTCCCTGCGCGGGCGGGCGCCGAAGATCGCGGTACCGACCCGGACATGGGTCGCGCCCATCTGGATGGCCGCGGGGTAGTCCGCGCTCATGCCCATGGAGAGGATCGGCAGGTTGTGGCGCTCGGCGATCCGGGCCAGCAGGGCGAAGTGCGGCGACGGCGGCGCCTCGGCGGGCGGGATGCACATCAGCCCCTGGATCGCGAGGCCGTGGGTCTCGCGGCACTCCGAGAGCAGGGTGTCGACCTGGGCCGGGGAGATGCCGCCCTTCTGCGGCTCGTCGCCGGTATTGACCTGGATCAGGAGCTTGGGCGCCCGTCCGACCCGCGCGATCTCCTTGGCGAGCGCCGCCGCGAGGGAGAGCCGGTCGAGGCCGTGGATGACGTCGAACAGCTCCACCGCCTCCCGGGCCTTGTTGGATTGCAGCGGGCCGACGAGGTGGAGCTCCACATCCGGGAAGCGCTCGCGCAGGGCTGGCCACTTGGCCTTCGATTCCTGGACGTAGTTCTCGCCGAACAGGCGCTGCCCGGCCTCGAGCGCCGGCAGGATGCCCGCGGCGGGAATCGTCTTCGACACCGCCACCAGGGCGACCGAGGCGGGGTCGCGCTCGGCATCCTCGGCCGCCTGGGCGATCTGGTGGCGCACCGCCGCGAGCCCGGCCACCACGTCGGCGGCGTTCGGGGGGGGCGGGGGGAAGTGGTGGTACCGGTTAGTAAACGTTGTGT
>NZ_JCBANU010000043.1:0-19523 GCF_059816145.1 Methylobacterium sp. 001424705
AGCGTCGGGTGCGGGAAGACCGTGTGCATCAGGTCTTCCTCGGTGGTCTCCAGGTTCATGGCGACGACGTAGCCCTGTCAGACACTTAGCGGTCTCGGAGCCTTATTCGTTGAGGGCTGAAAGAGGACTGTCCGAACACCCCGCAGGAACTCGCTGGCACAATCTGGGCACAGTGAGACCGGCACATGGCGACGATCAGAAAGCGGAACGACAGGTGGCACGTTCAGGTCCGACGCAAGGGCTCCCCTGCCCTCACACGATCATTCATCACCAAGGCTGACGCACAGACCTGGGCTCGCAAGGTCGAAGCTGAGGCTGACCGCCGGGGCCTGCCGGTTGGGCTGAAGGTCCTCGACACGACCACCGTAGGTGACATCCTGATTCGCTATGAGGCCGAGGTCACACCAAAGAAGCGTGGGGCTGTCAGGGAGGGAATGGCGATTCGGGTGCTCCTGAAACACGCGATAGCCAAGGTGCCACTCAGTGCCCTTACGGTAGCCAAGGTGGCCCACCACAGGGACCTACGCTTATCGGTGGTGAAGCCATCGACCGTGTGCCGTGAGATTCTTCTCTATCAGCATGCCTTCAAGGTGGCCCGGAATGTCTGGGGTCTCCCGATCCCCGAGAACCCGTTTGCCCTGGTGGAGAAGCCAAGGGTCTCTGATGGCCGCACAAGGCGCTTGGAGCCCGGGGAGTGGGAGATGCTGAGGGAGGCCTGTAGGCGGTCTCGGAATCCCTGCATTCTCCCGATGATCGAATTTGCAATCGAGACGGCCATGAGGCGGGGGGAGGTCCTTAGGCTGCGGTGGTGCGATGTGGATACCACCAAGCGAACCCTACACATTCCTAGGGCCAAGAATGGACACGCCAGGACGATCCCCCTGACCACACGGGCTGTAGAGCTTCTGAACACTCAGAGACCTGAGGGCGTCTCAAGGGAAGCTTTGGTGTTCCCGACGACCGAGGACGCTGTGAAGATGGCTTGGCGAAGGGTGATGATGAGAGCCCCCCTGCCGAACTTCCGGTATCACGACCTTAGGCACGAAGCTGTCAGTCGATTCTTTGAGATGGGCCTGAGCATACCCGAGGTGGCACTCATCAGTGGCCACAGGGATACCCGGATGCTTCTGAGGTACACCCATCTAAGGGCGGAGGATGTCGCTGGGAAGCTGACCTAGGATAGTCCTCTGGCGGCCCTTGCTCATGTATGACCCAGCGGCGTCGGAGTCGTTTGTTGATTCAGGACGATTTCAAGACCCCTTGTGGCGGCTCTGGCTAGACAATCTGCGGTCGCAGTCGCATCATGTCTCAAATCTGTGGGCCAAGGAGCGGCGGTCTTGGGAACGATTACTAGGGACGCTATTTTAGATTGCTATAAGCTTTTTCCATTCGAGTATCATCCTCTGTGGCAGGGTATCATACAGGGGCGCTTAAGTTTGGATCAAGTACTTCTAGCCGAAAGGCAGCACTACATAAGGTCCAATGTAGGACGTTTTTTCCGTCAAAAGGCAGCGGAAGAGTCGGCATCCGTTTCTAGGAGAGCACATGAACTTCTCATGGAAACCTATAAAGAGGAATGCACTGATGATGACAGCGGACCTAGTCACGTAGAGCTAATCAAGCGTTTGTTGCTCATTGGAGGTGTCAAGGAGGTCGACATTATAGGCGCCTCTCCAACTCCGGGAAACTCTGCGGCAATTGCGTTGTATAAAGACATTGGGGATCGCGGGCCGATGCACCACATGATCGGGGCTGGTGCAGTCGAGTATTTTTACAGCGAACTTAGCCCGAAGATATTCGATGCCTACACGCGCGGGTATGGGATGACATCAGATCAAGCTGAAACCTATCGTATTCATGGCCCAATGGACCGCGAGCATGCCGAGCGGGCTCTTTCTATAATCGATGAGCCTTCAGTGACTGATGACGCAGAAGGCATTCTAATGTCTGTTAGAGACGCTTTCGTAGCTACTAGTTTGCATTATGATGGCATGTTGCAAGCCGCCACTGGGGTAAATTCATATTGGAGCGGAAAGTGAAAGGCTACATCTATCGGCTTTACAAAGGATCAGACCCATCGCGAGGTTGGGTATTTAATGACCCGATATTCGGAAAGCCCCCGACTTTGGGTGCCTGTGTTCCCAATCTTCGACGTAGTGTTGAGAAAGGTGACTGGGTCTTTTGTATCAGTGGGCAGGTTTCAGCACATCAGCCATATGTCGTTGGTGGATTTCAAGTCGAAGAGAAAATTTCGGCAATGAAGGCCTACGAAAGATTTCCAGAAAACCGCCTGAGGAAAGCAGCAAGTGGTCAGCTAACAGGCAACATCATAGTAGACGAAAATGGCAACCATGACCCCATAGATAACCATTCTAACTTTGAACGCCGAGTAGAGAATTACTTGGTGGGGGGCGACTCGGTGTGGGCCTCTGAACCTGAGGAGGTTGAAACTTCAAGACAACAGACCGTCCCCGTGCTTTCAAAGATATTCAACAAGCAGGCAAATAGATCATTCGATATTGTGCCACGATGGAGGAGGATGGATGAGGGTCAGGTCCATGACCTTGAGACTTGGCTTCGTTCAATCAAAACATGAGCACACCCCTTCAGACATATCTAAATCATGCTTCCGTTCCCAGAGAGAAACTGTCTCGTTCTGGAATCGAGGATGCACGTTTAGAGGCTTTGATTGGCGGTGCTGACCCAACCATAGACGAAATCAGAGCAATCGCTAAGTCATTAAATGTGAAGACCCGGCAGCTTATATCGGGCCGGGCGACTGAAATACCATCGACCCTGAAGTTACGGCAGAATTTTGCTGTCGCAGATTTTGTCAACACGGCCGAAACAATAGATATCACGGACCGCGCTTATTCATTTTCCGAGATGCTTCCAGATAGGGCTGCTCTCCGCGTCGGTAGTCAACTTGAGGATCGAGATTTTGAGACTGCCGAGTGGTTAGCGCAGGTTTGCCGCAAGGAAACGCTCCAAGTGGACGACAAATCCCCCATAATAAATCTTGATCGCCGGATAATATCAAGAACGAGTATTTATTTGGTAGTTAGCCAATTCCGAAGTATTGAAGGCTCTACATTATCGCTCAATGGGCGGCAATTTGTTTTTCTGGCCGAGCGGACTGACGCACGAATGCGCTTTACCCTCGCTCATGAGCTCGCCCACTATTTGGTTGACTTGCCGGAAGAAGACGGTGGGTGGTTCGATAAGGATGTCCTCCAGTCGAGTGGAGATACCCGCAACACGGAATGGTTTGCAAACACTTTCGCCGCAGCACTCCTCTTGCCATACTCCGGTATTGCTGATGCCCTTGCAGTGTTTCGTCGGAAATACAACGTTTCCGGTGATGGGCTCAGCGACATTGAAATCTTGTTTCTTGCTCGCCTATTCGGGGTGAACTTTCAAGTCGCCGCGAGAAGATGTGAAGATTTACAGCTTCTTCCCCGTGGTGGCGGACAATCTCTGTATAATAAAATTCGAGAAACATATAAATCACCCGAAAAACGAGCAGACGAACTCGGATTACCCAGAAGGCAAGATTATGATTGGAGATCGTGGTCTAGGTTTTTCCTTAGTAGAATTCAGCCAGCATTAGTTAATTCAGAGGTGTCAGTTGGGCGGCTTGCTGAGTTGATGGGGCTTCCGGTGTCGCAATTATCTCAAGAGATGAGTTTCGATGCTGACCTGTATTGATACTTGCTGTCTAATCAATCTCATAAACGGAAGTGTTTTAGATGTCATAGCTTCTACGCTTGGCAGGAATTTGCAGTATCAAGGTTTGGTCGAAGATGAAATACAGTCACATGTGGAAGTGATTGAGTCTTATGCAGCTAGGGGGTTACTTACAAATCTTTCAGGCGCGGGTATCTTCGCATCGGAAGTTGGACGGATAGCAGACGAATACAACATTGGGTTAGGTGAAGCTGAGTGCATTGCTATAAGTCTCAAATCTGGTTGTGGCATGGCTTCCGACGATGGGAAGGCACGGCGCGCTGCAAAGCGCGAACTAGGTGAGCCACGGATTACAGGATCATTGGGCTTACTGTCGGAAGCTGTCCGAATAGGGAGTCTATCGCCAGACAAGGCTCATGAAGCGTATCAGGCTATGAAGACCCAGGGCGGTTTCCTTCCTCGTGTGCCACCCAGGTATTTTCATGCCGTTCTAGCTTAAGACTTGTTATTTGATTTTCTTGGCTGCCCTTGGATTGCCTCCGCGAGATTCCTAGCCAACACGTCGCCCTTCGGTGACAGTGTGTAATGAACATGCCTCAGGTTCTCTAAGCTCGTCGTGCGCTCCACCAAGCCCAGACCTTCGTGTTCCCTTCCGCTTGACCCCAGGTCCAACAACCAACGTGAGGCGATTGGCTGAATGGTGCCGAGGGCCTTTGCGTATTCTGTAGGACCCCACCCAGGAGTAATGGCGACTGCTAGGAAGGCTGAGGCCTGACGGATGGTCCCCTTCGGGTACACCGTACGGAAGTGCTCAAGGGCCCAGGCGAGCCTCATGAGGGCACGGGTGTCGGTGGGGCCAAGGCCGACAGGAAGTCCGCCCTCAGACATCAAGCAAGTACCTCTACAATGGAAATCGTTATGTGTTTGGACAAAGAGACCTCGAAAGGTCTCCCCTAGTTCACATCGTGATGGTCACGAAGCCGTCTGGGATTGCATCGATGATCGTTGTCAGGTGCTCGACTGAAGCGACCGTAAGCACATCATTGGCCCACACACCTAAGGCCTGGGTAGAACACCAGAGGCGTGCTGAGGCTGTTACTGGGTGAAACATTGTGATGGTGGATTGAATGTCAGCGCCGAGGATAAACAGGTCGATGATGCGCATGGCCTAGCCCAAAGTTGCCGCTGTCTATGTAGCGGTCGAGCATCCAATATCTCTAAGCTTGGCTTATGTCAACATACGATAGTATTCATGGCAGATTACATCCCATGGTAGGACGTATGAATTGCTCTCTGTCCTTTGTGTGACACCGGAAGGTTCCAGGCGAACCTTTGCCCCCGCCCCGTTTGATGTGTCAGTGCAGTGTGGCAGCCTAGGATATTTCGGTAGGAGGGACCCGTAGATGGGACCCGAGGTTTCCCGTTGCTCCGGCGCACCCCCAGGCGACACACGTCAGCCCAAGGTCGAACAACAGAACAACCCTTTAGCGGAAATTTGAAAGTGGGCTGGGGGTCTGATCCCTGAGAATTGCCCTCAGGAGGGACCCGCTGGAATGGGACCCTTAGGCCACCCTAGTGTCTGAGCCCGGCTCTCAGCCTCTCGGTCTCGCCTCCCATGAGTACGCTGGGCGAACACCACCGAACGGCTACAGCATCATCCGGCTCGTCCTCAGGACATTCGGCTCCGCCATTAGGCCACCAGCGGGACCTAACGAGTGGAGACCTGACAGGTGCCCGTCATCATCTTGGACGAGAGCGTCTTGATGAACGTGCTGGTGCTCTGTGTGACGAGCAAGCGGCCTGTAGCTGGGTAGATGGAATGGACCCACACAGCGTCGTCTAGGACACTCACAAAGGACCAATGACCCGACTGCATACGCTGAAGGTAGGCCTTTTCGGTCCTTGCGGTGCTACCAGCAGCCTTTGAGTTTTGAAGTATCAGGTTTCCTTGCTGGGTACTGTCGTCGCCTGAGTAGGACCATGAGGCATCCTTGAACGCATCTTTCTCGGTCCTGATCTGACCATCCACTTCATCGAACCTGATGCCACTGATGTCCCGACGAACAGCCGTAATCGATGTGCCTGAGGCTGAGGTTGCCATGAGGCAAGCTAGGGCAGAGCCGAGGATGGGACGCATGGGGTCTGGGGGTGCCTAGGAGCCTCGTAGAGCCTCACTGTGGCTCGCTGAGTCCCTGCCCGCAATGCTTAAGCTACCAGACGTCTTGAGCCTTCTGTGGGCGACCTGAGGGCCATGTGTTGATCTGGCTCCACACCAGAATCCCCAGGAGGCTTCACGTCAGCCTAAGGTCCAACAACAACTTGTCCCTTTAGCCGAAATTTGAAAGTGGGGTCCATGGATCGTCCCTGAGAAATGCTCGCAGGAGTCCCGAGGCTTGCGGCTCTGATGTCTTAGGTCTGGCCCGGAGGGGAGCGCACCGCATCCTCACAGACGCACAGCTTCACCCCGCATCATCAAGATGACAGATCACAGGGCTTCGCTGGCAGACATTGACCCGTCATTCCGCTCAAGCTGCCTTGGGGTTCAGGACCCGGTGGACGGACATGCGGCTGATCCCGAGGGCTTTGGCGATGGCTGAGGGTCCCAGGCCCTGTATGCTCAACTCTCGCACCTTGTCCGCTGGAATGGACACCGGGCGACCTTTGCCCTCGTACACCCCCGCAGCCTTGGCCTTGGCGATGCCCTCAAGCTGACGCTCACGGCGTAGGTTGGTCTCGAACTCAGCGAAGACGCCTAGCATCTGAAGGAAGCACCGACCGGCTGCCGTTGACGTGTCGATAGGCTGCTCAGTGGCCCGCAGGGTTACACCCTTGGCTTCCAGGCCGTCCACCAGGGACGCAAGGTCGGCAATGGAGCGGGCCAAGCGGTCGATACGGGTGACGATGATCGTGTCCCCCTTCCTGGCGAAGTCCAAGAGCGTCTGAAGCTCTGTGCGGCCCGTGGTGGTGGTGCCGGATTTCTTCTCGGAGCGGATCACCTCACAGCCAGCGGCTTTCAATGCACCCTCCTGAAGGCTGAGGTCTTGGTCGGTGGTGCTGACTCGGGCGTAACCGTAGACGGCCATTTGGGCGGGTCCTGTAACAGAACGATCTAGACCTAGACATCCTGCTGTATCAGAAGTCCGTTGTCAACCGTTTTGTGACGCATTTTGGCGTAACAACGGGATGTATCGTGGCGGTGTACCCTTGAGTGACATGGAAGGGGATCAGAGCAAGGCAGGCGGCAAGAGCCCCGGCTGTTGTCAGAACGAACCAAGGACACAGCGGGCAGAGGCGCATCGGTGCACTCAGAGCTTGAGCTGGGGCATCTGACAGGCGGCAACCGTGCGTATTCGGGAGGCTGCCAGTTGGTCGAACGGGAGAAGCGTGGCTGCGGCTCGGGAAGGCGCTTTGTCGGCCCCTATAGCCCTTGGTGTAGTTCGGCCGCCTGAGGCGACGATTTGAACAGACAATTATTTCAGTCTTATCAGAGATTTAGATGATTATTTCACTACTCGGCCGTCGTGAGTTGCCGGTGCGTCACTTTGGCTGTTTTGCTGGACTATCAGTGCCTTGTGCGGCCTCAACTATCAGTCAAGTAGACTGCCCCATATCCTTGTACACCTCAGCCATCAAATAAGTTCCCACAACATAGCACAAAGTATGTATATCCCGTGACGGATGCCTCGCGGCCCCACACTGAGTAAGACGCGGGGCTGACACACAGACAAGCATAGAGATTCCATGACTGTCAGCGAGTAGCTGGGCGGCAAAGGATGACCTATGGTCAAACCAAAGGCAGATTTATGATAGAGAACACCCAGGATAAAGCTCAGGAGACCATCGTGTCGCTTGAGGAATTGTCACCATCAGAGTTGATGTGGGCGCTGAGTCGAGAAACCCCCGAAGTTGAGGAGGGCTTCATAGTCTCGGTTGGAAACACGCTCTTCCGATGCTTCCAGAAAGCCGTGCCGACTGAGCACCCGATGGAAATCTGCGGGATGATCTTGGCGTTCGCTGAGATGACCCAGGATCAGGTCGCCATAGCCCGGATGCGCCTTTGGGCCACTCTGATAGCCGATGACTCAGCGCGCCTTGAAGCGGCTTAAGGGAGGGTCGCACAGGAATGCCAATCGACCTCAATAACCCCTTCGCTCAGGCCCTCATCAATCAGGGGCGTGCCCGTGGGTACAACCCCATGTCCATAGCGGCATCCATCGGCAATGCCAGTGCTGAGAACGGGTTACGGACTAACGGGGCTCCCGGTGACAGTGGGACGGCTTTTGGTGGCTTCCAATGGCGCAATGAGCGCAAGGCAGCACTCGATACCAAGGCGCGGACTATGGGCAAGACCTGGGATGACCCGGATGTCCAGGCCGCTCACTGGTATGACGAACAGGACGGCTCTGAGTCGCGCTGGGGCCTCAAGGGAGCCAAGGACCTACAGACCGCAGTGAATGCCACTGTGTCCTCGCTTAGGCCTCAGGGGTGGACTCCTCGCGATCCTACGGGTGCTCACAACTACGGTGGTCGTCTGAGTGCCGCTGAGGAGGCCTTCCGGCAGATGAATGGTGGTCAAGCTCCACCGCGAACCCCAGGCGACCTACAGCCCGCTCCAAGTGATCCCGAGACCACTGGGTCGATACCGCAGGCCCCATCGAAGGAGGGCTTTGAGGCGTTCCTTGACGGTGGCCCTGGTGCCCTGTTCGGTAAGCCTCAGGAGGGCTGGAACCTGGGGGATGCCCTTGGCGGGGCTGGCATCGCCATGATGGCCCGTGACAACCCTGAAGGGGCCGCAAAGATCGCTGGATACCTCAACGGCAATCGAAAGGCTGAACGGGACAAGTTCGAGAACATTTACGACAAGCAGTCAGGCAAGCTCATCCGTGTTCCAAGGGACGGCGGACCTATCACGACGCAGCAGATTGGCACCGCAGCGAGCACCAAGAGCATCGTCAAGCTGGACCCTGAGTCAGGCAAAGCGATCATCGATAATGGGGATGGCACGTTCGGCACTCAGGACATGCTGCCGCCTAAGGCTAACCCGATGTCCGAAGGCAGTCAGAAGCTATTCGAGGCGAACAACACAGCGGCTGAGGTGGCGTACAACGCTGCGGCTGACACACAGAAGTTCACCAAGATGCTCATGGATGGCCAGGTGGACCTCTCAGCGATGGGTCGGATGGGTAATGACTTCTCTAACTACCTTGGAAACTCCGATGAGAAGACCCGGAACGCTGCACAGCTATATGCCCATCTTGAGAAGCTAAGGAACGCGAGGCTCCTTGAGGCCAAAGGTGTTCAGACCGAAGGTGACGCCGCACGGGCTCTTGATGCACTGCTTCCGGGGTCATCCAAGTATGACAACAAGGCTGTCGCGACGCTATTCCGAGGTCTCACGGATGACTTCCAGAAGACCTATGAACAGCACCAGAAGTACAATGAGCCCCTGTTGCGTCAATACAAGGACTTCGATCCCTCGGGCTCCTACACGACCAAACACCAAGAACGGCTGGGGAGCCTCAAGGCGGCGCGGGACGGCATTGATGGGGGCTGGGAGGCCTTCGTGAAGCCGCCTGAGGGTGGACCGGAGACAACAGGCAGAGACCCGCTGAAGACACTACGGGAGAAGCCCAAGGAGAGCTTCATAGAGTGGTATCGACGGAAGGAAGCCGAGGAAGCCAAGGCTAACGCAAGGCCTGGGAGTAGGCCTGAGGATGTCCAGCTAGTCGGCCCGTAAGGTGTCTGGATAGATATGGATGACTAAGGGGAGGCCTTCATGGGTCTCCTCTTTTCTCTTACCGGCTTGCCTTATAGTGGGCTGGGGTGCCCGGGTTCTACCATGGGTACCATGGCTACATAGGACACCTACAGGACATACATCAATTATATATCATATGGAGTATCTACCTAAGGATACCATAGGAGGACCATGGCAACACAAAGAGTCACTACAGCAAGACCTAAGGACCAATGGTTAGATCATTGGGTGATAGCTCAGGGTGATCCCCTCAGGGCTTTGGTGTCCACCACCATACACACAGTCACTGAGACCGAGAGGCGAGCTAGGAGGCGTAGCGCCAGGGCTCAGGAGGACTTCGAGAGGGCCATAGCAGCCCTGGTGGTCAATCTGGCCTACCTAATTATCAGGCCTAGCTGGACCGGATGTCTCGCACTCACCCAGGACGATGGGCACAGGGTCACTCGCTATGAGCATCCCTCGCTGACCGTCAGCACTATCCGCAAGGCCCTGGTAGCCCTCACAGACTTGGTCCTGAGTGTTCGGAAGGGCAGAGCCGGAGCGCGCCTTACCACGACCATCAGACCCACAGATGGATTTGTGGATCAGGTGCGGAGTCTTGGCATCAGCCCAAGTGACTTTGGACGAGACCCGGAAGAAGAAGTCATCATCTTGAGCATCACCTATAGAGGCCTCGTGGCGACCAAGTATGGCGCGGATTACGTGAAGTACCGCTCACAGGTGAACTACAGGACCACTGATCCTTGTGTGGATCAATACCGAGAGAGAGTCCGTAGCATCAATGAGTTCCTTCGATCTGCCGATCTAACGTTTGTGGATGATGGGCTCCTGCCTGGGGTTAGGACCGAGGATCGCACCATGCGCCGAAGGTTCACGACCCTGAATAACTTGGACACCCGGTGGGACCTCAACGGGCGACTCTTTGGCGGCTTCTGGCAGAACCTTCAGAGGGACCGCAGGCAGCACCTACGGATCAATGGGGAGCCTGTCTGCGATCTGGACTTCAAGAACGCCTTCGCCCGTCTCGCCTACCTACACACGGGCCAGGAGGCACCAGAGGGAGACCTGTACGATCTAACGGGCATCCTACCGGGCTATGATAGGGACCACCCGACACACCGCAATGGGGCCAAGGCTGGCTTCAACGCTCTTCTGAATGGTGGTGCTGCCAACGTGCCTGAAATCCTCAGCGACCTACCTGAAGGCACCACAGCGAAGGCCCTGAGACATGCACTCTCGGTCAAACACCCTGACCTTGTGGATGTGTTTGGCACCAACCTGGGCCTCAGCCTGATGTTTACCGAGAGCACCATCCTCATGGGTGCCCTTGAGAGGCTTATGGCTCAAGGGATCGTGGCCTTAGGGATGCACGATGGATGTATGGTGGCTGAGAGCCATCAAGAGGCCGCTCAGAGGGCCATGGAGGCTGCTTCGGAAGATGTGCTGGGTGTGGGGCTGACGGTGGTGTCAAAGCCTGTCTGTGAGGCTCCTGGGGCACTTGAGAAGCTGAAAGCTGCCTAAGAATCTACGCCTATTAGTATAGGAAAGATTTGCGTTGGGCTTGGTGTTAAGGAAAGCCTGAGGAAACACGCCGGCTCAACTCGTAGGTACGTCTTAGGCATACGTTCAGGCGCACTCCTCGCGCGGTGTCAATTTGGAACCCTGCTGTCCGGCACCGTGTTCCTCTGTCATTCCATACCCTAAGCGGAGCACCGGCTACTGATGGCTACCCCACCAACGTCTCGCTACGTCATTGGCGCTGCCTTCGCAGCTGGGGTGGCTACCACTGTGGCATTTGTTTCCATGGGGCACAGAAGCGAACCCGGAACGCAGAGCACACTGGCCACTGGCGCAGCATCGCCAACCCAGGTGGCAACACAAGCTCATCTCATTCGCCCCCCTGAGGCTGCACCGGCTATCCGCCCTTCGGCTGAAACCGGCTCCGGCAGTTGGGTTGATCCTGTCCAAAATGCCCAAGCAAAGCAGGCCTCCCGCCCATCTCAGCCACCCCTGGAGTTCCACCTAAAGGATACCGCTGAGGAGCGAGGAAGCAGTGCGAAACAAGAGAGCATGGTAGTAGCGGTACCCTTGCCTCCCCGGAGACCAGAGGTAGCTCAGGTTGCAAAGATAGAGGTCAAACGGGACCGTACTCCACTGGCTGATCGTGGTGCTAGGAAGGTGATCATTCCCGATCAAGCTGAAGCCACTGTACGCAAGGTCCACTCGGTGCCTGCTCGTGTACGGTATGCTGAATCCGTTGAGACTGCGCCCGGGAGGGAGCCTATTGGATCAAGACAGCGAGTTACCTCCGGGCGGACGGATGGGGTGATGGGGTGGCTAGCGCAGCCTTGAGGATACTGAGGAACACCGAAGCTATCGTAAGCCTCGTCTCAAACTGTCGGCGGTCTAGATGCTGAAACGTAAATTGTTGATCTTCGTGGCTCCGGCGTTCCTGTGTTCGGCTTCGGCTCAAGCTATCGGACTGCAAGAGATGAACGAACGCACAGCCTCGATTGCTAACCGCTATTTACAAATATGGTCCTCCAACGATGCGAGCCCGGTTGCTGGGGTTCCGTATATGTATGGACCAACGGTCATGTTCTACGGGCATAGATACACTCATGCTGACCTTATTGCTGAGAAGCGAAGGGCTATAAATCAATGGCCCGTCCGTAGGTACGTCCATCGCCCTGGTACACTCAAAGTAGTGTGTAACCCATCGGTAATGAAGTGTGCTGCCCGGTCAACAATTGACTTCAGCGTCAGCAATCCCAACCGAGGCACATCCAAGTCCGGGTCTGCGAAGTTCGATCTTGGTGTTAGCTTCGCCCAAGGTCATCCAGTTATCCTGTACGAGGGCGGTAGTTTGAACAGCCGTCGAGCCGAGAGATAGCTACAGGCGCTTTGCCGCAGCAAACCTTGGAACTCAGCCTCCCGCTCCTGAGTAACTCCTAATGTTCTCAGGCTCGGCTGTAGGGTCACAGATGCGATATGAATCCCTCGAAAGCGACGAAACAGTCATGGCTAACGCTACTGCCGTGATCGAGTTAGCACGTCAGATGGACAGCCCTCATAGCACAGCGTTCCTCCAAGCCTACCACCGAGCCGAGGCTGACATCGTTGCGGCAGACCCGTGGCTCTCGGAGCCGGTGATTCGGGGCAAAGCCGTGATCCAGGCGTTCCACCTAGTTGGACTGCCTTGGCTTTAAGGGACGGGCTACTTCGGAGACCCGCAGAGGCTCGCTGATACCCCCTGCCCTCTTGGCACACTCTGGGCACACTAAGGGGCAGTGAGGGTGTCTCTCAAGGTATCCCGGAGGCTTGACCATAGAGCCCCTGCCCCGCTAGGTTCCGCCGGTTAACAGCTTGTTCTAGCGAGGCTTTTGGTCATCTCTCAGTCCTACGTGTGGATCACCTTCCCGTACGCATTCAGCACGCTCTCGTGCATCATCTCGCTGAGCGTCGGGTGCGGGAAGACCGTGTGCATCAGGTCTTCCTCGGTGGTCTCCAGGTTCATGGCGACGACGTAGCCCTGGATCAGCTCGGTGACTTCGGCGCCGATCATGTGGGCGCCCAGCAACTGGCCGGTCTTGGCGTCGAAGATCGTCTTCACCAGACCGTCCGGCTCGCCCAGCGCGATGGCCTTGCCGTTGCCCGCGAAGGGAAACCGGCCGACCTTCACGGCGAAGCCCTGCTCCTTGGCCTTGGCCTCGGTGAGGCCCACCGAGGCGATCTGCGGCTGGCAGTAGGTGCAGCCGGGGATCTTGGCCTTGTCCATGGCGTGGGTGTGAAGGCCCTTGATCGTCTCGACGCAGAGCACGCCCTCGTGCTCGGCCTTGTGGGCGAGCATCGGTGGCCCGGCGACGTCGCCGATGGCGTAGACGCCGGGCACATTGGTGCGCCCGAGGCCGTCGGTGACCACGATCCCGCGCTCGATGGTAACCCCGAGAGTCTCGAGGCCGATGCCCTCGATGTTGCCGACGACGCCCACCGCCGAGATCAGCTTCTCCGCCGTCAGGTGCTGGGACTTGCCGTCCCCCGTCTCGATCGTCGCCGTAACGGCGTGGGCGGACTTCTCTACCTTCGTCACCTTGGCGCCGGTGAGGATCTTGATGCCCTGCTTCTCGAAGCGCTTACGGGCGAGGCCCGCGATTTCGGCGTCCTCCACCGGCAGGATCTGCGGCAGCAGCTCGATCACCGTCACCTCGGCGCCCATGGTGCGGTAGAACGAGGCGAACTCGATGCCGATGGCGCCGGAGCCCATGACCAGCAGGCTCTTCGGCATCGTCTCTGGCACCATGGCCTCGTAGTAGGTCCAGATCTGCTTCTTGTCCGGCTCGATGCCCGGTATGGCGCGGGGCCGCGCTCCGGTGGCGACGATGATGTGCTTGGCCGAATAGGCGCCCGCCGCCAGAGCGCCCTTGGGGGCCGGGGCGCGGGTGGTCTCCTTGACGGTGACTTGGCCCGGCTGATTACCCTTGGCGGCCGCCGTGATGGTGGCCTCGCCCCAAATCACGTCAACCTTGTTCTTCTTCAGCAGCATGCCGACGCCGCCGTTCAGTCGGGTCGAGACCCCGCGCGAGCGCTTGACGATTGCCGCGGTGTCGAATCCGACCTTCTCGGCCGACAGGCCGTAATCGGAGGCGTGCTGCATGTAGTGGTAGATCTCGGCCGTGCGCAGCAGCGCCTTGGTGGGGATGCAGCCCCAGTTCAGGCAGATGCCGCCGAGATGCTCGCGGTCCACCACCGCCGTCTTGAACCCGAGCTGCGCCGCCCGAATCGCCGCCACGTAGCCGCCGGGGCCGGCGCCGATGATAAGGATGTCATAGGTGTCGGCCATTGGGCGCTCCTACGTCCTCCCCGCACTGGGAGGGAACGGGGTGGGGGTGGTTCAGCCGTATTCGCCAGGCGGACGCTCCGTCCCGCCTAAACCAGCATCCCCATGGGGTTCTCGATCAGCGCCTTGAACGCCGAGATCAGTTCGGCGCCCAACGCTCCGTCGAGGACGCGGTGGTCGCAGGACAGGGTGGTGGTCATCACCTGGGCCACGGCCGGGGCGCCGTCGCGGACCACGATGCGCTTCTCGCCCGCACCCACCGCCAGGATCGAAGATTGCGGCGGGTTGATCACCGCCGTGAAGTGCTTGATGCCGAACATGCCGAGGTTGGACACGGACGTGACGCCACCCTGGTATTCCTCAGGCTTCAGCTTCTTGGCCCGCGCCCGGGCGGCGAAGTCCTTCATCTCGTTGGAGATGGTGGAGAGCGTTTTCTGGTCGGCCCGGCGGATTACCGGCGTGTACAGGCCGCCGTCGATGGCGACAGCCACGCCGACCTCGGCATTGTCGAAGCGCAGGATCCGGTCCTCGGCCCAGACGGCGTTGGCCGCCGGCACCCGCATCAGGGCGAGGCCCATCGCCTTGATGACGAAGTCGTTGACCGAGAGTTTGAACAGAGGCTTGCCGTCCTTGGTCTTGCCGGCGCTCGTGTTGAGCTGTTCGCGCAGGGCCATCAACGCATCGAGCTCGCAATCCACCGTCAGGTAGAAGTGAGGCGCCAACTGCATCGCCTCGGTGAGGCGTTTGGCGATGGTCTTGCGCATGCCGTCGAGGGGGACTTCCTCGTAAGTGCCCTTCGCGTAGAAGCCGCGTACCTGGTCCGCGGAGAGGCCGGCGGGGGGCGCCGCCTTGGCGGGGGGCGGTGCGGCCTGTGCGGACGCTGCCTGCGGGGTCTCGACGGGCTTCGGCGCGGCGGCGGGGGCCGCCTTGCCGGTTCCGGCCGCGAGCGCCGCGCGGACGTCGCGCTCGATCACCCGCCCGCGCGGGCCGGAGCCCGTCACCGCACCGAGATCGACCCCTTCCTGCTTGGCGATGCGGCGGGCCAGCGGCGATGCGAAGACGCGTCCGACCTCGTTCGACGGCGCGGCGCCGGGGCTCGCGCCCTCGCTCTTGCCACCCGTGGGCTTCGCGCCGTCCGGGGCCTCGTTCACCCGGGCGTAGGACATCGTTCCGCCGCCGGGCGTGGCGTTCTCGGCGGTCGCCTCCGCCTTGGAGGATTCGGCCTTCGGGGCTTCGGCGGCCCCGCCGCCGGGGGCCTGCACGCTGGCCGGGTCCTCGCCGTCCGCCGCGATGATGGCGATCAGGTCGTTCACCGGCACGTCGGCCGTGCCCTCGGCCACCAGGATCTTGGCAAGCACGCCCTCGTCGATGGCCTCCACCTCCATGGTCGCCTTGTCGGTCTCGATCTCGGCGAGCACGTCGCCGGACTTCACCGCGTCCCCCTCCTTCTTCAGCCACCTGGCCAGGTTGCCCTTCTCCATCGTGGGCGACAGGGCGGGCATCAGGACGTTGATCGGCATGGGGGGGAAATCCTGATCGTCAGCGGGCGGTATCGGGGGAGCGGCGGTCAGTTCAGTATCGGCGCGTCGGGGTCGAGGCTCTCGGCTTCGAAGCCGGCGCGGATGCGCGCGAAGGCGTCATCCTCCGACATCTCGGTCTCCAGCGCGTAGACCCGCGCCGCCTGACGGGCGAGATCGGCGAGGAGGCGCCCCCAGGTGGCTGCGTCGTCGAAGGAGCGCCGCAGGGCGATGCTCACGGCCCCGTCGACGACGCTGGCGCGAAGGACCTCGACGCCACCGTTCTCGAGGGCATCCGGCGGGGCGGACAGTTCTTCGAATTTGTCGGTCATCATCTCGTCTCCGGTCTCTCCCCGGACGGGGAGAGTGGGAGGGGAACGCGCGCGGCCCTCAGCGGTAGCAGACCGCCTTTGCCGCCTCGATCACCTCGGCGACGTTGGGGAGCGCCAGCTTCTCGAGGTTGGCGGCGTAGGGCATCGGCACGTCCTTGCCGGTGACGCGCAGGACCGGGGCGTCGAGGTAGTCGAAGGCATCGACCATCAGGCGGGCCGAGATCTCGGCGCCGATGCCCGATTGCGGGAAGCCCTCCTCCACGGTGACGCAGCGGCCGGTCTTCTTCACCGATTCCACCACCGTTTCGGTGTCCATCGGGCGCAGGGTTCGCAGATCGATCACCTCCGCCTCGATACCCTCCTCAGCGAGGGCCTGCGCCGCCTTGAGGGCGTAGGTCATGCCGATGGAAAACGACACGATGGTCACGTCGGTGCCGGGACGGTGAATCCGCGCCTTGCCGATCGGCAGCACGAAGTCGTCGAGCTTCGGCACCGGGAAGCTCTGTCCGTAGAGGATCTCGTTCTCGAGGAAGATGATCGGGTTGGGATCGCGGATGGCCGCCTTGAGCAGGCCCTTGGCGTCCGACGCGGTGTAGGGCGCGATGACCTTCAGGCCGGGCACGTTGGAGTACCAGGCCGAGTAGTCGTGGCTGTGCTGGGCACCGACGCGGGCGGCCGCACCGTTGGGGCCGCGGAACACGATGGGACAGCCGAGCTGCCCGCCGGACATGTAGAGGGTCTTGGCCGCCGAGTTGATGATGTGGTCGATCGCCTGCATGGCGAAGTTGAAGGTCATGAACTCCACGATGGGACGCAGGCCGGTGAAGGCCGCGCCGACGCCGATGCCGGCGAAGCCGTGCTCGGTGATCGGGGTGTCGACGACGCGGCGGGCGCCGAACTCCTGCAGCAGCCCCTGCGTGATCTTGTAGGCACCCTGGTACTCGGCGACCTCCTCGCCCATCACGAAGACGGCGTCGTCCTTGCGCATCTCCTCGGCCATGGCGTCGCGCAGGGCCTCGCGGACGGTCGTCGAGACCATCTCGGTGCCCTCCGGAAACTCCTCCATGACCGGCGCCGGCGCCGGCGCCTTGTTGGTGATGGTGGCGGGGGCCGCCGGGGCCCTGGGCGCGTCGTCGCCGGTCTTGGCGCTCGGGGCCGGCTTCTCGGCTTGGCCCTCGGCCTGCATGTCGGGCGCCGGAGCGGGCTGCGCGGACGTCTCGGGTTTCGGGACACCGCCGCCAGCGGACGCTGCCGAAACGTCCTCGCCCTCGGCGGCGATGATCGCGATCGGCGTGTTGACCTTCACGCCCTCGGTGCCCTCCTCGACGAGGATCTTGGCGAGCACGCCCTCGTCGATGGCCTCGACCTCCATGGTCGCCTTGTCGGTCTCGATCTCGGCCAGCACGTCGCCGGATTTGACCGGGTCACCCGCCTTCTTCAGCCACTTCGAGAGCTTGCCCTCCTCCATGGTCGGGGAGAGGGCGGGCATCAGGATGTCGGTCGCCATGAAATACTCGTCGATCGAGGATGAGGCGGTCAGCCCTTCGGAGACGGGGGGTGCGGCCGCATGCGCGGGATGCCGCCCCGTCTCCGACACATGATGGGTCTCAGGCGCGGGCTTCCAGCAGGATGTCGGTCCACAGCTCGGACGGATCCGGCTCGGGATCGTGCGTGGCGAACTCGGCGGATTCGTTCACGGTCTCGCGCACCTTGGCGTCGGTGGCCTTCAGCTCGGCCTCAGGCACCCCGTGCATCTCGATCAGGCGCTTGCGCACCATCTCGATCGGGTCGTGCTCCTCGCGCATCTTCGAGACCTCGTCCTTGGTCCGGTACTTGGCCGGGTCGGACATCGAGTGGCCGCGATAGCGGTAGGTCTGCATCTCGAGGATGTAGGGACCCTCGCCCGAGCGGGCGTGCTGGATCGCCCGGGTCGCGGCCTCCCGCACGGTGCGCACGTCCATGCCGTCCACCTGCTCGCCGGGGATGCCGAAGGAGATGCCGCGCCGGGAGAAGTCGGTCTGGGCCGAGGCGCGGGCCACCGAAGTGCCCATGGCGTAGCGGTTGTTCTCGATCACGTAGACCACCGGCAGCTTCCAGAGCTGCGCCATGTTGAAGCTCTCGTAGACCTGGCCCTGGTTGGCCGCACCGTCACCCATGTAGGTCAGGCTGACATTGCCGTTCTTCTTGTAGGCGTCGGCGAAGGCCAGCCCCGTCCCAAGCGAAACCTGGGCGCCGACGATGCCGTGGCCGCCGAAAAACTGCTTTTCGCGGGAGAACATGTGCATCGAGCCGCCCTTGCCGCGGCTGTAGCCGCCGCGCCGGCCGGTCAGCTCGGCCATGACGCCCTTCGGATCCATGCCGCAGGCGAGCATGTGGCCGTGGTCTCGGTACCCGGTGATGACCTGATCGCCGTCGACCGAGGCCATCTGCATGCCGATGACCACCGCTTCCTGGCCGATGTAGAGGTGGCAGAAGCCGCCGATCAGGCCCATGCCGTAGAGCTGTCCGGCCTTCTCCTCGAAGCGCCGGATCAGCAGCATCTCGTGATAGGCGTGGAGATCTTCCTCGCGGGTGAACTGCGGCGCGTTCGGGGCCGGCGCGTGGGTTTCGGCCGCGCCCGTGGGCTTCGCCCCCCCGGATCGCTCAGCCCCCGCCCGGCTTGTGTCGGAGGCGGCTTGGCCTGCATCCTTCGCGGCATCCATCGGCAACTCCCCGGGATCATCTGTTCACCCGGGGTTCTAGGGCACGCCCGAAGTGAAAGCGAGGCCGCCCACCCGACAGAACGGGGAAGTTGTCAGTTGAGAAGCGCCTGCGCGGGCGACGGGTTTCGCCGTCCGGGGCCGATCAGGGATCGATGATGACCACGTCGTTGGCATGGACACGGCCGAGCATGACGCGGGCGCGCTCCTCCAAGAGGTCGCGATCGATCTGATCGCTGCGCAGCAGGGCCACCCGGTGCTCCCAGATCGCCCGGTCCGCCTTGGCGGCGTTGAGCTCTTGGTTCAGGGCGCGGGCCTGGACCTTGAGGGCGCGCTTGGCCTCGAGGCCGCGGTTGCCGCTTTCGGCCTGATGCACGAAGAAGCCCACGACGAGGCCCGACACGGCGTAGAGGCCGAGGGGCATCAGAACAGCACGGACGCGACGACGGACCACCATGCCGGCACGATGCACCCACAGGGTTAAGGAAGTGCTGACGGAACTGCGAAGGGTCGCCCTGCGCAGGGGGGGCCCGAGCCGATGATGCGCTTCGATCTGGTCGATCTCTCGCTGTTCCGGCACGTGGTGGAGGCGGGCTCGATCACCCACGGCGCGGGGGGGGGGGGGGCGCCCCCCCCCCCCCCCGCCCCCCCGCCCCCCCCCCCCCCACGCCACCCCCCCCCCCCCCCGCAGCT